>JAJPKC010000632.1 GCA_021323955.1 Oscillatoriales cyanobacterium Centralia_MAG_596
GTCGACCCCAAACGCTACCCCAAAGCCAAGTTGGCAGCACTCGATCAACGGCGCTGGTGCGCCACGGAAGTGAACTTCAAGCATCTCAAAACGACCTTACAAATGGAGATGCTGGCCGCCAAGACACCCGACATGGTGCAAACGGAAATCTGGGTCCATTTACTCGCCTACAACTTGCTGCGAATGCTCATGTGGCAAGCCGCTCAGCCAGCCCAGGTCGCCCCTTTACGGCTGTCCTTGCAGGGAACCCGCCAACAATTCAATCAACTCAGACCGCTGTTAGCGCACGCAACCGCCCAACACCGTCGTCACCTCTACACGGCTTTATTACAGAGCGTTCGCGTTCAGGTGGTGCCGTTTCGACCGAACCGTAAAGAGCCAAGAGTGGTGAAACGAAGACCCAAGCCTTTTCCAAAAATGCAGCAGCCTCGCTCTGTGCTCAAAGCTAAACTGGCTGCTTGATGCAGCTTATTTCAGTGCCATTCCACCTAAGTCACTTCTTTGCTATAGCCCTTTTCAAGGGTGTGAAGTACCCCATTCAAAAGAAAACGGTTGTATAGGTTTCGATCGCGTTCCGCGTCTCCAAATCTGTAGACTGATGAATTTTCAATCCAGTGTGATGCCCCTCAAGTAGCGGTTTCAGTTGATAAGCCTCATCATAGTCACCCCCATCTTGGCTGCGAAAAGGAATCGGTGCCGTTGTAAACAAATTCAGTAAACGGTCTTTGTAGTCCGCCTCAACTTGTTGATAATCTGCATCAGTTAAGTGATCGGCGCGATAAACGAGAAACGGCGGCAGCACACTCATGCCAGGAAAGAAGAGAATGCCGTGGTGAATTGGGAAAAGGAGATCGGCGATCGCACCATTAATTCCTCGCTCTGAGTAATCTGTTTCGGGACCACCAATCGTGATTGCTAACATGGCACGTTTGCCTTTCAGATTACCATCGCCATATCGCTGGCGATTATTGCCACCCACACCATAAGCAAATCCATTGGCAAAGACCCGTTCAACCCAGCCCTTCATAATCGCAGGCATGGAAAACCACCAGTAAGGAAATTGAAAAATCACAGCATCTGCCCAGCATAATTTCTCTTGCTCAGCCATGACATCGGTTGTTTGACTGCCTTCAGCAAAGGCATTACCCGACTCTTTGACGATGTGTAAGCGATCGAGATTGAGGCGATCCAAAAAATCTTCGCCATCGATCGATGGCTTCCAATTCATCGCATACAGATCAGATACCTGCACTGAATGTCCAGCTTCTGTTAAAACGTTCACGGCTAGATTTTTTAACGATGCGCTGAGAGATTTTGGTTCAGGATGAGCATAGACAATCAAAACATTCATGAAACTTGTCCCTTGAAGACTTAAGAATTGAGTTCGCTGTTCTACAACTTGAAAATAAATCGAACAAAATATTTATGCAATCGATAGTTTATATAAATGAAATCCATACAATAAATAATGAGAAAGGGAATCGCTACTGTTGCCCAGCCGACTCCTACCCCGTTTTTGAATCGTTTGAGCGACGGGAGAACAGTGCAAACGCTTTGAAAACGCTGCCTTAACTACGATGGGATTACTGGAAGAAATAGGAGACGCGAGATGGTCATGCTACAGTCTGAGATTCAATTAGGAGACTGCTTAACGATCGCTAGAAAAGTTGCCGACGCATTAGCGTTGGTTTTACAAGTCATCCCTAAAACTTGCCCAACATCAGGTTAATCTGCCGAAAGCTGCTCCAGGGAGCAATCCATTAATTCATGAAATTTTTGGAGTTGTTCTGCCCCAATCACCTCAACCATTTGTTTTTGTGCTTTCTCCCAATACAACGTTGCGTTTTTCACAACTGTGCTGCCAACGTCCGTGATCCGAACAGAGCGTGAGCGCCGATCAGAGCCTTCATCTACTGTCAGATATCCCGAAAGTGCGAGGGGTTGTAGATTGCGCGTCAAAGTAGTGCGATCCATCCCCAGTGCCTCAGCCAGTTCAGTCACTGAAACAGACTCAGCAGCTTCTAAGGTCGCCAGTAAAACAAATTGAGTAATGCGTAAGCCACTGGGTTGGAGATGGTGATCGTACATTTGCGTCACCCGTCGAGTCAGTCTACGCAAGCGATCGCAGGTACAGTCAAGACCACTGATTAGTTGAGATTGTTTCATAGAAGTTTACATCCCCTGAGTTGACAAACCCTTTTTCTCACTATAGCGTGTAGATACACAAGTGCATATACACTTAATCAGTTTTTGGTGAGGAGTGTTGATCAGTCGTTTCTCTTTTTAAGGAGGTCTCTATGGCTATCTATGGAATCTATGGCAGTCACACTACCGAAATGTGCCCCTGGAATAATCTTGAAACTGGAAAAATTATCCTTGGACAAATTGACAGAGGAATGGAAGAACAGGCCAAAAAATACAAGATCAACAGAATTCTTGGTCAATATCATTCAGCACTTGAGCATACGTTCTTATGGATTGTTGATGCCGAAGAGCCACATTTGATCCAACAATTTTGTGTAGATGAAAAGGTCGCTGCATTCAATGCCCTAACGATCGTGCCATTGATCACATTTAAAGAAGTCGTTGAGGGGATCAAAACTATCCACAGCGTCCACTTAGTTGGACAATGACCAATTTGAGAAGAGGTGGAACGAGCGTCTTCTGCCTCTAGCCCTTTGAATTGCGATTGGCTAGATTCGTCCGTTACTTGACCAGTATTGCCCTGGAGAAAAAATATTCGGCAGTTTAGCATAATAGCATCAACGAGTTGGAGTTTAAGCTGTGGCGGCTCAACTTTCTATCACCCGTGCAGTGAAACAGCGTGTCATTTTCCTGGTGCTGGACAAGGTTCAACTACTCGATCTTGCTGGTCCGGCACAGGTATTCAGCATGGCTGCTTCCTATGGTGCCCCGTACTCTCTGCACTTCTGCGCCAGTTCATCTGAGGTGAGGTCAGCACAGGGACTGTTCCTGGGACAGCTTGAACCACTGCTACCCGTTTCGGCAGATGACTTGGTCATAATTGCTGGCGTCATGTTAGAGCAGCCTGCACAACCACTGGTAGATGAGGAGACTCGCAGTTGGCTGCTGGATGCTTATCAAAAAGGCACGCGCATTGCTTCTATTTGCAGTGGAGCGATGGTTTTAGGTGAAGCAGGGTTACTGGATGGTCGGCGTTGCACGACTCACTGGTTCAGGATTGCAGACTTGCAGCAACGCTACCCGTTGGCTCATGTGGTTGAGGGAGTTCTGTATGTTAGCGATCGTGGCATTACCACCAGTGCAGGCATTGCTTCTGGCATTGACATGGCGTTGTCAATCGTTGAACAACAGCACGGCCCGCACTTGACCGCTGCTGTCGCTCGTCTTCTCGTAATTTACCTGCGACGTAACGGGTCTCACTCACAGCAGAGTGTGTATCTGGAATATCGCAATCATCTCCATTCCGGGGTGCATCAAGTGCAGAACTGGTTAGCAGAACACGCAACGGCAGCCGTTTCCCTTGAGCAACTGGCCCAAGTTGCCAACATGAGTGTACGCAGTTTGAGCCGCGCTTTTAAGGAAGCGACCGGATTAACGCCTGTGCAATATCAACAACGCTTGCGATTGGAAATCGCTGCTAACTTGTTTCAGAACTCAGACTTATCGATCGAGGCAATTTCTGCTCGTTGTGGGTTTGAGGATGCGCGCCATTTTCGCCGTCTGTGGCAGCGGCAGTTTGGCACTTCTCCAGCAACAACGCGCAAAAAACAGGCAACGTCTTTTGCATAAGAACAGACGTACAAGCGCTGTTTACAAATCATTCAACCCTAGAGGCAATAATGATGTCGTTCATTCACGAGGCAATTCCAGGTAGCAAAGTTTGCCAGAAAGCAACGCAACTGGTTACAGAAATCTCATCCGCCTTTTTGTACCATCATTGCCTGCGGCCGTTTCTATTTGGTCATTTACTCGGTCAACGCGATGGACTGAAGCACGATCGCGAATTACTCTATCTAGTGGACTACGGCAGGATTAGGTCTACCATATAAGAGTAGAGTTAATTGGGAGGCAACTATGCCTCAACTCACACCCACTTCGCTCCGGTTGACCGCCTCTGAAC
>JAJPKC010000131.1 GCA_021323955.1 Oscillatoriales cyanobacterium Centralia_MAG_596
CTGACAATGCTGTTGCGCCGTCACACGGAGGTCTACTGATGTCAAAGCAACCCTTGAACGTCCGTCGCGTTCACCGCTGGCTCGCACCGCTCATGGTGCTGCCACTGCTCCTGACGCTCTTCACCGGGGTTCTCTTCCAGTTCGCGGGGTTTGCCCAGCAAGAACGTCAGTTTCGCTGGTTAATGGCCATGCATAAAGGGCACTTTGGCGTCCTGGATCTGTCCCCTGTCTACCCGTTTTTGAATGCCCTGGGTTTACTCTTTTTGGTGGTGACGGGCGTTTCGATGTGGCTGCAAGGGCAACAGCGAACGGCGAAAAGAGCCTCCTAAGTGGCCGCAGTCACTTCAAAAGTCTGAGGCGACTGTGACACTCGGCTGCCGGCCCTTGACCAATCGCCCTAGATCCGTCTCAAGAGAGTGACAGCAGCACCACGTCTAGCCCAATAATACGGAGTGTTTTGGTTGGTACTATCACTCTCCTTCGGACGGCTGATGAACTTCAAAATCGATGGCAAAACCATTTCTGACATTATTATCGGTCTGTCTGATGGGCTCACGGTCCCGTTTGCGCTGGCGGCAGGGCTCGCGGGCGCGATCGCTCAGAGCCATATTGTTTTAGTTGGTGGCTTAGCGGAACTCGCCGCCGGTGGCATTTCGATGGGACTGGGCGGCTATTTAGCGGCGAAAAGTGAGGGCGATACCTATGTGGCCGAATTGCAGCGCGAACAGCGCGAAATCGAGGACTGCCCGGACGAAGAAGTGGACGAGGTGAGGCAGATTTTAGTGGGCTATGGTCTGCAAGATGAGGCGTTGCAAGGGGCCGTTCACGGCATTATTGCTAATCGCCAAGGGTGGGCGCTGTTTATGATGAAAGAGGAGTTGGGACTGGAGCAACCCGATCCACGTCAAGCACTTAAAACCGCGTTGTTTATTGGTGGCGCTTATCTCGTGGGTGGCAGCGTCCCCTTGTCACCTTACGCGTTTGGCTTACCGGTGCAAACCGCGTTTTATCTGAGTGTGGGGGTCACGTCCGTCGCCTTACTCGTCTTTGGGGCAGTTAAAGGTCGCTTTACGTCGGTGCCACTGGTCAAAAGTAGCCTGGAAACGTTTATGGTCGGCAGTTTGGCCGCTGCGGCCGCCTACCTGTTGGCCCGCTTGGTGGGTGGTCATTAGGGCAGTGCTAGAGTTTGACACAGACTGTGAGGACCTGGCTGTTGGTCGCCGTCTGCTCGCACCCAGTTGGACTCACGTTGGATCCACAACCCAGCACCGAGAAACGGTGCAACCGACACCGCCCAGCAACACTAGCCATGTTGCGGCTTAGTCTAACCCAACCCGTGAGTACAGTTGTGAGAGCAAGGAGGGATTCGGCCAATGACGGAGTTCGAGCGCGAGTGGACGCACGCCGAACGGGAACAACACGCCCGGCTGCTCTACCAGTTAAAACGGGAGATCGTCGCTAAACGGCAGGCTGAAGCCGCACAGGCAAGCCTGCAGCGCCTGGCTCCGTCAACCCCAAGCGCAACCAGCGCGGCCTTACCGTCAGCGCCCACACCCACAGAACCAGCTCGACCCCGCCCGAAGCGTCCAGTCTCACACTCCAAGCCGGTCGTTTAATCACAAATCTTACTCATGAGTCATGTAGTGCCGTTTCCACTTGACTTAAAGTTCGTTAAAGCAACCGTATGAACTAAGCATATGAGAAGCCAGCTCGAAGCCTGCTTTACAAAAGTTACAACCAAGATTGAGGTTGGCATAATGGAAGGCTCAAGGACGTTTTGACCGTAGGAACCGGATTCTGACTTGATAAGGAGTGTGCTTTCTGACTCAAAAACTACTGATGCTAGTTACCTTAGCCCTTGCGGCTAACCTCGATAATCTGGGTGTTGGGATTGCTTACGGCCTGAAGCGGACATCCATTACACCAACGGCTAATCTGCTCATTGCTTTACTGTACTACAGTTGTAGATCCTCATCTCAGAAGCAGTCTCATTTCGAGATTTTACTACAGTTGTAGATTGGCTAGAATCGGGATAAAGTAAAGGATACAAGCATTTTTTGTGACGCTCTCATCTCAATCTATTCTGGCAACAACTGGGACCTCAATTTCAACTGACGCTGTCGAGCGATGGGCAGATGAGTTTGAGCAGTTGAACCAGCGGTTCGCTCCTTACTTCAAACGCGTCGAGACCAAACAGCACGCCCAAGATTATTTACAAGGCTTGCTCAGTTCAGTGGAACGCAAAAATGGCTGGCAGATTGCTGAGCAAGTTGGCGATGCCAATCCTTATGCCATTCAGCATCGATTCGGTCGCTCTGTGTGGGATGCCAACTTGGTACGGGATGAATTGAGGCGTTACGTTGTCGAGCACCTAGGGCATAGCGCAGCGGTAGTCGTCATTGATGAAACTGGATTTCTGAAGAAGGGCACTCAATCGGCCGGCGTCCAACGGCAGTATAGTGGCACCGCTGGACGAATTGAAAATTGTCAGATTGGGGTGTTTCTCAGTTATGCCACACCAAGCGGCTACACGTTCCTGGATCGAGACCTATACCTACCCAAGAGTTGGACGGATGAACCTGAGCGGTGTCAGCAGGTTGGAGTCCCAGACACCGTTCAATTTGCAACGAAGCCTCAATTAGCTCGGCAAATGTTGCAGCGCGTATTGAAGGCGCAAGTGCCGCATGCTTGGGTGAGCGGCGATGAAGTGTATGGAAGTGACCGCCGCTTGCGATTGTGGCTAGAGGAACAGGGGGAAGCTTATGTGCTGGCTGAACACGCTGAAGACCAAGGGCTACAACCTGGAACACAATTTTGGGCACGGGAAACAGCACCTTTCTTCTCTGCTTGCGACCCTGAACATCCTGTCCCTGCTATTCCATACGTTGCTAGAGTTGCTCGACCAAAAGTACAAGCCGTTGCGATCGCACTTGCCCACGCGCAAGACCTTCTTTGATGATTTGCGGGCGTTGACCCGTTACATGTATTTCGACAGTTGGGATCATCTGCTCACCTTTATGCTGGAAGGTCTAGAGCTAGACATCCCGCCCAATACTAGCTGAATTGCCATACTGAGAATTGCTGTCCATTTGTAAGGTCGTTTTGAGATGCTTGAAGTTCACTTCCGTGGCGCACCAGCGCCGTTGATCGAGTGCTGCCAACTTGGCTTTGGGGTAGCGTTTGGGGTCGAC
>JAJPKC010000207.1 GCA_021323955.1 Oscillatoriales cyanobacterium Centralia_MAG_596
CCTGACTTTGCAACCCACGTTGTGCACCGGCGTCATCCTAGTTCCTTTTTCAGGAGGTTTAAAATGCGAATTGCTCAAGTGGCTCCGCTTTGGGAGCGCGTCCCCCCCCCGACGTATGGCGGTACAGAGCTTGTGGCATCGTTGCTCACGGACGAATTAGTGCGGCGAGGGCATGAGGTTACGCTTTTCGCTTCGGGTGATTCCATTACCCTTGCCAAGCTTGAGTCGGTTCATCCACGCGCATTGCGGCTTGATGACAGCATCAAGGAGTATGGCATCTACGAAATGTTGCAGTTGAGTACAGTCTATGAGCGCGCGAATGAGTTTGATGTAATTCATTCGCACATGGGTTGTTCGGCCCTGCCTTACGCAAAATTAGTCAAAACGCCTACCGTGCATACTCTGCACGGTATTTTTACGCCTGATAACGAGAAGCTGTTTACGCATGCCAAGCGTCAGCCCTTTGTCAGTATCTCCCACTCGCAGCGTGAACCAAGGCTGGGGCTTAACTGCGTTGCGACAGTCTATAACGGTATTGATACAGACAGCTACGAGTTTTATCCTCAGCCCAGCGATCCGCCGTACCTAGCATTTTTGGGACGACTCTCACCCGAGAAAGGGACGCACATCGCGATCGAAATCGCTAAGCGCACGGGCTGGCACCTGAAGATTGCTGGCAAAGTTGACCCAGTTGATGTGACGTACTACGAAGAAGAGATCAAGCCGCACATTGACGGGAAGCAAATTGAGTACCTTGGCGAGGCCAATCACCAGCAGAAGAATGTACTGCTGGGCAATGCTTTTGCGACGCTGTTCCCGATTACCTGGAGAGAGCCGTTTGGGTTGGTGATGGTGGAATCGATGGCGGCAGGGACACCGGTGGTTGCCATGGAGCTTGGCTCGGCATCGGAAGTGATTGCGCATGGGCGAACGGGTTTCCTGTGCCACAGCATTGATGAGTGCGTGGCGGCGATCGACCAGGTACCGACCATTGACCGTCGCATCTGTCGGGAGCATGTGATCAGCCACTTTAGCGTCCAGCGCATGGTGGATGGTTACGAGGCGGTTTACCAGAAATTGATTGATGAACGATTTGCGACTAACGGGCAATCTCGTAGTTTGGTTAGCCCGAAGAGTGAACGCAACTAGTCATCGGTGGATGTGTAATGCCTCCACCTTTTTTGTGAGGTAAAAGTTATGGTTAGTTTCAGCAGTACAAACCGAGTTGCACCGGTTGCAACGACGATAAAGCAAGCGTATGTTTCTCCACGGCAGAATGTCCCCTCGCGGCAGGCGATCGCGCTGATTTCAGACCACGGCGATCCAGCCGCCGCCATTGGTAAAGAGGAAGCTGGTGGCCAAAATGTCTATGTGCGTCAGGTGGGAGAAGCACTGGCAAAGTTAGGTTGGCAGGTGGATATGTTCACCCGCAAGACCAGGCCAGAAGACCCCGCGATCGTGCAACACACCCCGCACTGCCGCACGATTCGGTTGGTAGCTGGCCCCGAACAGTTTATTCCCCGTGACCAGTTGTTCAAATACATGCCAGAGTTTGTCGAGGCATTTCAGGCGTTTCAGAGCAAAGAAGGAACGAATTACCCGCTGGTACACACCAACTACTGGCTATCGGCCTGGGTGGGTCTACAGCTCAAAGCACAGCACAACATTCAACTGGTGCACACCTATCATTCGTTGGGTGCGGTGAAATACCAGGCGGTGCCAAACCGTCCCGCGATCGCCGATCAGCGTCTAGCCATAGAGCGCCAGGTTCTGGAACAGGCCCATTGCGTGGTCGCCACCAGTCCCCAGGAGCAGGACGCTCTCCGCACGCTGGTGTCTACTCAAGGGCATATCGAAGTTATCCCGTGTGGGACTGATATCACAACCTTCCATGCCATTCCCAAGTCCGAAGCCAGAGGCACACTCGGCTTTGACAACGGTGATGCGATCGTGCTCTATGTCGGTCGCTTTGATCCGCGCAAGGGCATTGAAACCGTTGTTCGTGCCTGCGCCCAACTGAAAGCAGGCGCTGTGCACAAACCGCAAGGCGCAACAGGAACCGCCCTCAATCCAGATAAGCTGCGTCTGGTCGTCGTGGGCGGTAGTGACGCAGACAATGCCGATGGCCTGGAGCGTGCTCGTATTGAACAACTGGTGCGCGAAACCGGACTGGTTGACCAGACCACCTTTGCAGGGCAAATCGGGCACAACCTGCTGCCGCTTTACTATACGGCTGCCGATGTGTGCGTGATCCCCAGCCACTATGAACCGTTTGGGCTGGTGGCAATTGAAGCGATGGCATGCGGCACCCCAGTCGTTGCATCGGATGTGGGCGGACTCAAGTTCACCGTTGTACCAGATGAAACTGGACTACTCGTACCGCCACAGGACACTGACGCGTTTGCCCAGGCGATCGATCGCGTCCTTACCGACGAATTGTGGGCGAGAAAACTCAGACGACAGGCCCCGATCCGGGTACAGCAAAACTTTAGCTGGTCTGGCGTAGCCGTTCATCTGAGCGATCTGTACCGTCGTCTGCTCGCACAGTCTATCTCCGATACCCTGTTCATCACCCCTTCGCGACTGGCACAACCAGAGAAACGCGAGGTGTATACAGCCCGTCCGGAGATTGCTGCAGCCACACTGACGAAAGTATCTTAAACCCATCTAGCCTTCGTCTACGGCTCTCCTTCAGATAGGAGACGGCTCATAAGCAGTGCGTGAAGCTCTCGCCTCGTTTCGGCGAGAGCTTCACGTTGCGGACTGTCAGCGTCATCAATGCTGACGCTGACAGTCCGCACGCTGGTGACACGGCAGGCGGCTGCCACCAGCTGTCCGGACTGGCTTTCGGACTCTCTGTGACCGCACGATGTATAGCAACGGCGATCGGTGGCGCGGTAGAACCAACAGCGCGATACGTCAGGGCACTGCAACCGGCATCGAATTATGCTCAAAAACGTTTGTGATCTGCAATAGACAGTGTTTTTTAGTCCTCGTTTTTACTGATCGATCTCGAGTCAACGATATTCAGCGAGACTATCAATTTGACATATCGCAGCATTGTATTTCGCTGAGACTTTGTGTATATTCGCAATATACTTAGCGTTCTAAATATTATTTGTCACATAAATAAACGAGGTCTGTCGCAAGCCCGATGCGCCACTTTCAAGACTCTATTAAGTTTATTTGTGCTGTTTCGGCGAACAATTACCCGTCCTCATTCGGGTTAAGGCCGGCATGTTTACGACAATCACTCGTTGGTCAAACTATGGCAAGGAAAGGGATGTTGCTAGCCCAGCAACTGGTTTTGGCGGCTTTGGCGCTAAGTTTGTTGGGATCCTGTAGCAAAAGCGAGCAGGCCGCAAATGCAAATAAACCGCCCCCAACAAAGGTTAAGGTGGCGACGCTCGAATCAGCCACTGTCAGCGATAGCTCCGAGTATGTAGCAAACTTAGTGTCGCGGCGATCGATCACCTTGAAACCACGTGTACAGGGGCAGATCTCCCAAATTTTAGTCAAAGCAGGGGATAACGTCGCGGCCGGAACGCCATTGTTACAAATTGACCCCCGCAAACAGCAGGCGACCGTTGGGAGTGCCGCGGCGACGGTTGAGTCAGCCCAGGCTGACAGCGCGACTGCCCGTGCAACGCTAAAGAGTTTGGAGGCCGATCGCTTACAGAAACAGGCCGATCTGAAGCTAAAGCAAAGTCAATACCAGCGGTACTCAGTACTGTATGCACAGGGCGCAACCAGTAAAGATACGCTGGATCAGTTCGCCAACAGTCTGGCCGCCGCTAAAGCGCAGGTCGCTGCTGCCGACGCTCAGATTCAGGCACAGCAGGCCACGATCGCGAAGAACGATCGCATTGTGCAGCAAAATCAGGCCAGCACCCAGGAACAGGCGGTTGAGCTTCAGTACTACAACATCACCGCACCATTTGCCGGATCTGTAGGCGACATTCCCGTGAAGGTCGGCGACTTTGTTGATACCAGCACTCAACTGCTAACGCTCACCCAAAATAACCCGCTGGAAGTCAATTTATCCATTCCCGTCGATCGCGCCCCGGACGTGAAGCAAGGCACATCAGTCGAACTGCTCAACGCACAGGGAAAGGTTGTTGGCACCAGCCAGGTATTTTTTATCTCGTCTGCCGTGGACAGTAACAATCAGTCCATCCTGATCAAGGCGTTGTACAACAATGCTGGCAATAAGCTCCGTGCATCGCAGTTTATCCGCGCCCGCGTCATCTGGAATCAACGTCCCGGCATTCTGATTCCAAGCAGCGCCATTTCTCGCATTGCGGGTGAGAATTTTGTGTTTGTGGCACAGGCAGGCGAGCAGCCAGATAAGCTCGTCGCGAAACAACGCCCCGTCAAGTTAGGCAACATCGAAGGCAACGATTATCAGGTGTTAGACGGCTTAAAACCAGGTGAGAAATTGGTCACGTCAGGGCTGCTGAACTTGAAAGACAACGCTGAAATTACGCCTGAGTCATAGCGCCAGTCGCCAGTGCTGCTCGGTTCGGTTGGCATCGCGATCCAACTATCAGCGTCAGGGTTGCCGCGCGATCGCCAAAATTGCTCCAGTCGGTTTTGCCATTCACACTCTCCGGTAGTTCTACATGTTTGTCGAGTTTTTTATCCGACGACCGATCTTTGCTATCGTCTGCTCGCTGCTCATTATTCTGGTGGGCGCGATCGCCATTCCCACGCTGGCGGTTGCCCAGTACCCCGACATCAGCCCGACCCAAATTAACGTCAAGTCAAACTACACTGGCGCAACCGCTGAAACCGTTGAAAGCGCCGTCACGACGATTTTGGAGCGTCAGATCAACGGGGTCGAGGGTGCCAAGTACATTACCTCCAGTAGCAGCAACGATGGCACCAGCACGATTACGGTTACATTCAATGCCGAGCGCAACAAAGACATTGCGGCGGTCGATGTGCAAAACCGGATTGCCGTGGCTGAACCGCAGTTGCCAGAGGCCGTGCGAAACACAGGGGTCAGCGTCACCAAGCGATCGAGCAACATTTTGCTAGCGATCGGCTTTTATGCCGAAAATGGCGAATACAACAACACCTTCATGAGCAACTACGCTGACCTCTATATTGTGGATGCGCTCAAGCGGCTCAATGGCGTGGGTGATGTCACAATTTTTGGTGAGCGCAAGTATTCAATGCGGCTCTGGATTGATCCCAATAAACTAGCCAGTCGCGGGTTAACATCTCAAGATGTCGTGTCGGCGCTGCAAAGCCAGAACATTCAGGTCGGAGCCGGTACGATCGGCCAGCAGCCCTCGCCTGCCGATCAGCGCTATCAGATCGACCTGCAAGCAGAGAGCCGTCTGACGAGCGTGCCGGAGTTTGAAAATTTGGTGCTGAAAACTGGCACAGGCGGGAATCTTGTCCGGCTCAAAGATGTGGGTCGCGTAGAACTGGGCGCGGAGAGCTACAGCTCGTTTCTGCGTTTTCGCGGCAATGATGCCATCGGGATCGGGATTTATCAGCTTCCCGGCAGTAATGCCCTGACCGTTGCCCAGGAAGTGAAAGCAGAACTGGCAAAGCTCAAGCAAACTTTTCCACCGGGCCTGAATTATCAAATTGCGCTGGACACCACGCTGTTTGTCAATCAATCGCTGCAAGAGGTGATCAAGACACTGTTTGAGGCGATCGTTCTGGTCATCATCGTGATCTTTGTCTTCCTGCAAGACTGGCGCACCACACTTATTCCGGCCATCACAATTCCGGTTTCGCTGATTGGGACATTTGCGTTCATTAAAGTCTTTAACTTTTCAATCAACTCACTCTCCCTGTTTGGTCTGACGCTGGCAACAGGCCTGGTAGTAGACGATGCCATCATTGTGGTAGAGAATATTGCCCGCCTGATCCAGGACAGAGGCATGAGTCCCCGCGAAGCAACCGCTACAGGCATGCGAGAGCTGTTTGGGGCCGTGGTTGCCACGTCTCTCGTACTCATGGCGGTGTTCATCCCCGTGGCATTCTTTCCCGGCACGACAGGACAGCTTTACAAGCAGTTTGCGCTGACGATCGCCTTCTCCATCGCGCTTTCGACCTTTAACGCCTTGACCCTGAGTCCAGCACTGTCGGCGTTGCTGCTGCGTCGCACCGAAACCAGACATAACTGGCTGTTTGATCGCTTTAACTGGGCGATCGATCGCGTTCGTGGGGGCTACGGGCGATCGCTCCAGAAGCTCGTCCAGGGACGCTTTATCGTGCTGGGCGTATTTGTCCTCTCGCTTGTGCTCACCGGCCTACTCTACCTGCGGGTTCCGTCTGCCTTTTTGCCTGATGAAGATCAGGGGTATTTCATTACGCTGGTACAGGGGCCGGATGGTGTATCGCTGAACTACACGGGCGATGTCATGAACCGCGTGGAGCAGGAGATTCTTAAAATTCCCGAAGTCGCCGGAACCTTTTCCGTCGGTGGCTTTAGCTTCAGCGGCAACACTGCCAACCAGGGGATTATTTTCTCGGCGCTGAAGCCGTGGGAGGAGCGTAAGCAGCAGGGACAATCAGCCCAGGCCATTTTAGGACAGCTCCGCGGCAAGCTATCCAATATTACCGAAGCCCGCATTATTCCAGTCAATCCACCGGCCATTCAGGGGTTGGGAACCGTCGGCGGGTTCCAGTTTGAGCTGCAAGACCGCCAGACCAACGGTGACATCAACCAACTGGTGCAAACAATGCGTCAAATTGTTGGGCAGGCGGCTCAAGACAAGGGGTTACAGGCCGTCTACAGCACCTATTCAGCCAGTACGCCACAGCTTAAAGTGGATGTCGATCGCGAGAAAGCGGAAGCGCTCGGCGTTTCCGTTGACACGATCTTCAACACGCTGCAAACGCTACTGGGTTCGCAATACGTGAACGATTTCAACCTCGATCGCCGGATTTATCGGGTCTACGTGCAGGCCGACAAACAGTTCCGGGCCAATCCAGGCGATGTGGGGCAGCTTCAGGTGCGATCGGCTTCAGGGCAGATGATCCCGCTCAGCAATTTTGTCACGCTGACGCCAACCGTAGGCGCGCAAACCATCAATCACTACAATCTGTTCCGATCGGTTGAAATTACGGGGAATCCTGCACCTGGCTCCAGTTCCGGTCAGGCCATTCAGTCAATGCAGGCGATCGCGGCACGGGTCTTGGCCCCCACGCAGGGCTATGAGTGGTCAGGCACCTCTGCTGAGGAACTGGCCTCTGGTGCCCAAGCGCCTATGATTTTTGCACTGGGTATTGTCTTCGTCTTTCTGGTGCTGGCCGCGCAGTATGAAAGCTTTATTGACCCACTAATTATTTTGCTGGCGGTTCCGCTCGCCATTCTGGGTGCTCTACTAGCGCTGACCATCCGCGGGTTTGCCAACGATGTCTACTCTCAAATCGGCCTGGTCATGCTGATTGGGTTAGCCAGCAAAAACGCGATTCTAATTGTTGAGTTTGCGAACCAATTGCGCGAACAGGGCCTGTCGATCGTTAAAGCGGCCGTGGAAGCAGCCCAAGAACGGCTTCGCCCAATTTTGATGACATCCTTCGCGTTCATCCTGGGTCTGCTACCGCTGGTCTTTGCCTCTGGTGCAGGAGCCGCCAGTCGGCAATCGCTGGGTACAGCAGTTGCTGGCGGAATGCTAGTCTCGACAATTCTCAGCCTGTTTGTCGTGCCGATTCTCTACATTTTGATCGTCTCCCTGGAGCAACGCTTGCGATCGCATCACCACGACCACAATGGCAACTCCCATAACGGCAATGGCAGCAGCGGTGGTGGCCCTGTCCAGCATGATCGGACGGCTTCTGCCCGATCCGATGTTTGATTACCCACGGCTTTCAGGGGAATTCCTGGGTTCACTGGCGCAAAAGATACCTTAAAGCCAGCATTTTAACTCTGGTAAACCGTTCTCGAGAGCATTACTATCGAGGAGTAAGCCTGATCGATGCAACCAGTCGATCGTCATATATCTATTTACTGGGTTATTCTCGTGGCAGAAAGCACTGATAACAGCCAAGAAAAGGACAATTTTTTCTACCCAAACGCCAGATATCGCGGCGAATTCACCCCGGAACATCTTGCGTTTAATGCCAACCTCCAAGAATTTGCCCAGCGGGTTTCAATCATTTGTGGTCTCGAAACGGGTGGCAAGGTGCCGCCCGGTGAAGCCTACAAAGAAATTAAACGGCTATGGCAACAGCTCAAGGACTCCAAGCAAGAACTGCTGGATCAGGCAAATCGCCCCAGACCCAAATTGCCGGATGACAACACCTAAAAGGTAGGCCAACCCGCAACATCTCGCTCAGAATGGTAACCGGATGGCGGTGCAAGGCTTTGTCGGGATGTGGCATTCCCACATCCCGACAAAGCCTTACATTTTAGAGGATCTTACCTTTAGAGGTGATTGGCCGTAACCATATTCAGGACAGCGGTGGCGAGTCAGCCAATCCACCCAGAATCGGCTAATCGCGTGGGACAGAGGGTTGACGCGTACATCCAACCTAGATCTGAAAGTAGTCCTTGACAATGTGCAGAATTTGCAAGGCAGAATCGCCATTACCGAAGGGATTAACCGCAGTGGCCATCTCCTCATAGGCATCCTGGTTGCTCAGCAGCTTCCCTGCCGCCGCCAGGACATCGTCGGGATTGGTGCCCACCAGTCTTGCTGTACCTGCCGTCACAGCCTCCGGTCGCTCCGTCGTGTCGCGGAGCACCAGCACGGGTTTGCCCAGACTCGGAGCCTCCTCCTGAAGCCCACCAGAATCGGTTAATAGCAAGTAGCAACGCTGCATTGCGCCAACGAGTTCGGAATAATCCAACGGCTCAGTCAGGAATACGCGAGGATGGCTACCCAACAGCGCTTTGAGTGGTTCGCGGACGGTGGGATTGCGGTGCAAAGGCAAGAGCAGTGCCGTATCAGGAAACTGCTCTAGAATTTTTAAAAACCCGTGAGCAATATCTTGCAGTGGGGCACCCCAGTTCTCGCGCCGATGTACCGTTGACAACATCACACGATACTTGTCCCAATCAAGACCCGGCACATTGCAGGGAGGGCGACGCGCGGCGGTTGACAAGAGGGCATCAATCACGGTGTTACCCGTTTGATGAATTTCACCCAGCACACCCGATCGCTGCAAATGTTCAACGGATACAGCAGTGGGCGCAAAGTGTAGCCGTGTGATCTGCGAAACGAGACGACGGTTTGCCTCTTCTGGGAACGGGTTGTAGATGTCATCAGTGCGCAATCCCGCTTCAACGTGACCGACTGGAATTTTCTGGTAAAACGCGGCCAGGGCAGCGGCAAAGGCAGTCGTTGTATCGCCTTGCACCAGCACCATTTTCGGCTGTAGCTTTTTGAAGAGTGTCTCCAGTCCACGCAGGCTCAAGCAGGTGATGTCGTTCAGACTTTGGTCGCGCTGCATAATGGCGAGGTCGTGGTCTGCCGTCAAGTCGAACAATGCCATCACCTGGTCAACCATCTCCCGATGCTGCCCCGTTAAAATCACCTGAGTATCAAAAGCTGGGCAAGCTTTAAATGTTTGAATGACTGGTGCGAGCTTGATGGCCTCGGGACGTGTCCCGAGAATGATGCTGACCGGGATAGGAGTGTGCTGCATAGGAATTTAAGTAGGGCGATCGACAGGTTTAAGGGCGCAGGCAGCAGAGGAATGATGACGTGGCTAACGGTTCTCACCTGCAACGTCATCCTGACATACACGGTGTTGGTTGTTGCATTTATTGATTCAGGTTTGCAAAAGTTTAATGGTTTATTGTTCAGGCTGCATCAATTTAATAAAAAACCCGGCGTTAACCGGGTTGGCAAAGGGGAAATTAAGCCTCAGTGAAGTAAAAGAGCGTCGCTGTCCGGCACGCTTAAGCGGATACGAAACAACGGCGCTCCTTTTCGTTTAGCGATCAGCCATTTAGACTTAATCGCTGATGGTTGTAGCTATCACCCTTAAGAGACGGGACATGATTTCACCACAACCCCTAACCTTTGACATCGCATGTGAGTGGGCATGATGCATAGACCGAGGTGTGTCGTGGGTCGGCTTCGCCATGAAGCCAGCGCAACCAGCTTACGTCCTGTGGGTTAACACCTTTAAATGTCAGGATGGCGGCCCCTAACATAATGCCCAAAAGATTAAAACCGAGGATACTGCCTGCAACGACCAAAACAGCGCTGACGGGTAAAACAGATTGCAGCACAACCGCCAACAGGGAGCCAATTGTAACCATCAAAATAATCAGTGGAAAGCCGATGATGAGAAGGCAGACTGTGAGCGCAAATGCCCAGATCAAAAAGCTTTTGATCAATGTGATGTAATAGATATTCTTAAAGCTTTGGCTCTGAGATAATGTCATGCCTGCGCCTCCTAAAAATAGAGAATTGATTGGGTTTGGTTGAAATGCTTTGTAGCGATCCCCACACCGGGATCGAATGTTCATAGTATAGAGAGATCACTTAAATTAGATGAGTATTTGTAGAATAAATTTACAGATCTTGGCGGTTGCTTATCTTTACAGTGCTCTGGTTGGGCGACACTAAAGGGCCAGAAGCGCCAGAAATGCCAGCAGGATGATCGGCAGAATGGCTGTCGGCAAAGGAAACTCCATTGAGGCTAAAAATCTAACGTTTACAAGCAGCGCGATCGCGCCTTCCATCGCATCTTGTGCAGCGAAACTCTTAATGTTTCTTATTAACCTCAATAATTTCTCTCATGAAACCTCTATAACGGCACTTGATTCGCCCCGCCGTTAACGCGATCGAAGATGGTGCACTGATTAAAGTAAATTTCTGCACAGAGTCAGCTCTAAATCTGACCAAATACAAGCCCTTATCAGGACTGTTTTAGCCAACATTCATAACGCACGATGAGCGGGACTAACAGCAGCCCAACCCTTAACAGGACGTAGACTCTAATTTGAATTTAATCTGACAGAATTTATATCAAATCATGAAGTTAAATAAGTATATGAATTAAGTTAAAGTACTGACCGTAAAAATATCTGTAGAGACTATTTGTAAATGAGTCTAAAGCGCTGCTGCCGGTTTCAGGACTTGATCCCTTCTAGCCTTTGTAGTCCCCTTTTTTGTAGCTTGTTTCCCGAAGGGTAGGGGGATTGAGGGCGATCGAAACGGTAGTTTACAAGCACTTTCTGACAGCGGTGCTCAAGCGAGTCAGCCAGAGTTCGGTCAAGCCGGGTGTAGAGTGTCAGCTTCGGCGTACGCTTCAACCGGCGCTTTGGCGTGGGCGCTCAGCCGAACAGCGATGCCGCGTCTTGATCAACATCGATTAGCGTCATTGTCACAGTGGGTCGCTGGAATTTGCGCGCTAGAGGATCTTGACCATTCGGTGAAGGCCACCAGAGCGCGTGAGTTGCTCAAACCGATGGGTCGTTTTACTGCACGTAACGCGATACTCCAATCGCTCGAACAGGGATCTGGCCGCCGTGTTGGTGTAGGTCACGTCCAGCGCGATCGCCTCACAGTGGTGTAATTGGGCTTGCCGTTCGGCCTGGGCCAGCAGATAGGTACCCAGACCACGATTACGATAATCCGGTGCAATGCTAAGGCCGAGAATGTAGTAGTCCTGCACTGCAACATCCTGCTTGATACGGGTGAGGTCAGCCAGGTTCACCAGAATTTTGGGCAGCTTCCGAATGGGCAGAATGCGCGCCATCACCTGGTGCACCTTTTCATCAGCCTGACGCTTGAGCGCCCCCGGATAACCAATGATGACGCCTACAGGTTCGTCGAGAATTTCAACCACCTGGGCATGTTCATAGCTCAGGGCGTGTTGGGGATAGGCAAACGCCTGAGCAAAGATGGCTTGCGCTTCATCAAAGGGAGAAGCGAAGATGTAGCTAAACAGGGCCGGGCCGGCTGAAAAAATCAACGGGGCTGCCCAAGAGACATCGCCAGCGATCGCCGGACGCACGGTGATATTTTGAGCAAACGGTTGCAATAACATGTCTGGCGTTCTAACTATGACTCAGTACACCCATGCTGTATACAACAACGGTCTGAGACTGACAATAACCATGCAAGCGCTTGCCGCATCGCGATGCTACCAGTCTAAAAGTTTTCATCGATTATAGGCATCTTTGGCCGGAAAGATGCGGTAAAGTCTCTACTGAAGAAGGGATGACATTCTGACGATCGGGTGCGTTAATGGGAATGTTGAAAAACAGACAGCGAACTGATATTGCTATGCTGCCGAGCTACACTGTGCGGGAAAGCCCTAAGGCAAAGCATGTATCCCTTAAGGTCTCCGTTGCAGGCAGTCTAGAGGTTGTAGTACCTCAGGGGTACGATCGTACGACCATTCCTGCCATCTTACAGCGGAAGCAGCGCTGGATTAATCGCGTAACCCAACAGATCGAAACACGGCAGTCTCTAGCGGGTTTGGATCAGTCGGATAAGTTGCCAGAGCAGCTTTGTTTGCAGGCGATCGACCAAACCTGGCGAGTTAGCTATTGCCCCACAGCTTTACCCGGCGTGCGGACGATCGAGCAGACAGACGCCGCCCTCGCGCTCTTTGGGCAGGTAAATGATCAGGCGGCCTGTCAGAATGCGTTGCGGCAATGGGTCACCGTAAAAGCACAACAGCATTTGATTCCCTGGTTAGAAACCCTCAGCAGCGAACTGGATCTGCCGTTTACGAAAGCCTCAATTCGTGGTCAAAAAACGCGGTGGGGCAGTTGTTCTAACCGTAAAACGATCAGTGTCAACTGCAAGCTGCTGTTCCTGCCAGCAGATCTGGTGCGCTACGTTCTGGTGCATGAGCTTTGTCACACCATTCATCTCAATCACTCGGCAGACTTTTGGGCGTTGGTTGCCTCCTACGAGCCAAACTATCGGCAGCTAGATGCTAACCTGCATGATGCCCGTTATTATGTTCCCCTGTGGATGGAAGTTGGCAAAGGATAGTAGGGTAAGGGCAAAAAGTCCCATTGGTTTTTCCTTGATCATTAAGCCTTTAGCCTTGCCTTATGACTCTTGCACCCTGGCGATCGCCCCTTGCTCGTGCTCTACATCGCAATCGCGCCCTTGCCTACGCACGCTACTTGCAGCTCGCTACCGTGCGTGCCGACCAGCGCCCAGCGAACCGGACGATCGTGTTTCGGGGATTTCTCAACACGACCAACCAGCTACAGTTTGTCACTGACGCCCGCAGCGAAAAGGCCGATCAGATTAATGACGTGGCATGGGGCGAAGCCTGCTGGTATTTCCCCAAAACGCGTGAACAGTTTCGCCTTGCGGGTCGGCTGACACTCGTTGCGACAACCAACACCGATGCCTTACTCCAGCAAGCGCGGCAACTGGTCTGGCAGCAGCTATCGGATGCGGCACGCACACAGTTTGCCTGGGCACATCCCGGCAAGCCCCGCACCAATGATGGCGAATTTAACGTTCCAGTCCCCGACGCCACAGTGCCGTTGCCGTCATTTTGTCTGTTGCTGTTAGACCCGGATCGCGTTGATCATTTAGAACTTCGTGGCGATCCACAAAATCGCTGGCTGTATCAACAGGTGGATCAGGACTGGTCAATGCAGGCCATTAATCCCTAGTGTGGGCACGTCATGACTTGGTTTGTCCAGACAATCATCACAGCCATTACCGCATTTGCAGCCACCAACATCGATGACATTGTGGTGCTGATGGTTTTCTTTGCCCAGGTCAACGCTGTCTTTCGCCCACGCCACATTATTGCGGGGCAATACCTCGGATTTATGGCGCTGGTCATTGTGAGTCTGGTCGGGTTCGTTGGCGGCATGGTGTTGCCCAAGGAGTGGATTGGATGTCTTGGCATCGTGCCGATCGTGATTGGGATAAAGCAATTTAGCGATCGCGAAACGGATGAACCGATCCAAACCGTGACGGATGGGCGGAACCGTATCAACACGCCTCCCAAAACGCGATCGTGGCTCACCGATCTTCTGGTGCCTCAAACCTATCAGGTTGCTGCGATCACGTTTGCCAATGGCGGTGACAACATCGGTATTTATGTACCGCTATTTGCCAGCAGCAATGGTGCCCAATTGAGTCTGCTGCTCAGTATTTTCTTCCTTCTGATCAGCGTCTGGTGTGGCATCGCCTACCAGCTCACCCGGCACCCAGCACTGGCCTGTGTATTGACGCGATATGGTCACGCGATCGTGCCGTTTGTGTTGATTGGGTTAGGCATTTTTATCTTGCTTGATAACGGGACGTATCAGCTTTTGTTTAAGGTTTAAGTTAAGTCAAAAATCCAAACGATAAGCATCAGAAATAGCCTGCTGTTTTAGCAAGTCAAATTGAGTAAACATACGTTCCGTATAGCGTACAGACCACGTTTTTAATAACAGATTGATGACGGATTGATTGGCTGAGCAAGGTGCAAAACGCTGCGCTGAGGGGTGATGCCCCTATTCGCTCAATGTGCCAGATTTGATTTGATAAACCAGAAGTTATATTTATCAATCTCGCGACCGAGGAGTTTTCAGTGGGAGGAGTTCGACGCTGGGAGGGTTCTCTGAGGGAATCGCTTGAGCGGTTGAGGCTTAGTCTTTCGAGCCGTCCAAATTATTGAATACCATCGAAAACATCATGACGAGTGGTCAAACAGCGAACGGTCAAACAGATGCAAAACGAATTGCCATCTTAATCGAACAAATTGTTGAAGATAGCGAGTTCCAAATTCCTGCAAATGCACTAAGACAGGCAGGCGCTAACGTCGTTGTGCTTGGTTCTCGAATGAATGAAGCCTATCAAGGGAAACAAGGGAACGTTTCAATCAATCCCGATGCCACCACGACAGAAGTATTGGCAAAGGAGTTTGACGCTGTCATTATTCCCGGCGGTATGGCACCTGGTACGATGCGAACCAATCGGAATACAGTCCGGTTTGTGCAGGACGCGATCGCGCAGCAGAAACTGGTTGCGGCGATTTGTCATGGCCCGCAAGTGCTGATCGAAGGTGACCTGGTGCGGGGTAGACGCATGACAGGGTTCAAAGCCATTCGGAAGGATCTGCAAAACGCAGGAGCCAGAGTTGTGGATGAGCCGCTGGTCGTTGATGGCAACCTGATTACATCACGGCGTCCAGGGGATCTGCCAATTTTCACAACGGCGATCTTAAACCGCCTGGAGTTGGCGTCAGGCTCCACCTTACCCAATGAAACCGACTGGGACGCCAACTGGTGGAAACTGGGCGAAGCGTGGGGAGGCTCCACCAAAGATGAGATTGTGCAGGGAATCAATACAGCGATCGCGAGCGCACGGTATGGCTTTGAAACCTTCGAGCACTACGCTGAGATCGCAACCGATGAAGAAATAAGCCGTGTGTTTCTCGATATTTGTGCTACGAAACAACACCACATTCACTGGCTGGAAACCCGTCTGGACGTTTTGGGTGAACGCCGATCGCGCCAATCTATCGCCAATGGCACCGCCATCCAGCAAAAAATGCGGCTCCAGGCTAACCGCGGCGATGCCCTGATTTTGCGGTGTGCCCTTGGTGATCTGCAAACGGGCGTCATTGACACCTACAAGCTCCGCAATCGGCTGACCGACCCAACCACTGTTGCCATTTTTGACGCGATGGAAATCAATCTTGCTCGCGAAGAACAGCGGGTAGTTGACCTCTATCACACGCGGCTGGTCATGGAAACCATTGAACCACCGCAGCCAACAAGACAGCCAGCCGTTAGAGGGTAATGGAAAAGCAAGCAGCCATCAGTAGCCAGCCCTTAGTACAGCTCGTCATTCATAAGGAGGGATCAACCATCATTGGTCATCAAGCCCTATGGACATATCAGAAAGGTCATTGATAGGGGAAAGCCGCCAAGCATGAGCCTTGGGCATGGACATCCAATTCCAATGCCTTCTGTGGTGACGTGTCCTTAGTGGTCAAAGCCTGGATCACACCAGAATCTTTGGATGGGCAATACTGGATGATGACACCATTGAGGGAGCGATCGCACAACCATGCAGTGGAAACTGCCTGACCGACCAACTGCCCCATTCTGTCCATCAGAAGTGCAGGGCATGGTCACTGTACCCAAAACGGGAAACCGCTGGCGACAACTGCTTGCTTTTATTGGGCCAGGGCTGCTCATTTCGGTGGGCTATATGGATCCGGGCAACTGGGCTACGGATATTGAGGGCGGTGCAAAGTTTGGCTACAGCCTGCTTACGGTGGTTTTTCTATCCAACCTGATGGCGATCGTGCTGCAGGCATTGTGTGTACGTCTGGGGCTAGTCACTGGTAAAGACCTGGCGCAACTGTGTCGCCAATCATTTAGCCATCCAGTCAACGTAGCGCTCTGGTTCTTTGCCGAGATTGCTATTATTGCCTGCGACCTGGCAGAAATTTTGGGCAGTGCGCTGGCGCTGAACCTGCTCTTTCACCTGCCGCTGGTGGGTGGGGTGTGCATTACGGGGCTGGATGTCATGGTCGTGCTGCTGCTGCAGGGGAAGGGTTTCCGGTGGTTAGAGGCAATGGTGTTAGGGCTGGTCGGCACGATCGCCCTTTGCTTTGCAGTCGAAATTGTCTTAGCCAAGCCAGACTGGGGGGCCGTTGCGCAGGGCTATCTGCCCCAGTTCGACATTCTGCAAAAACCAGAGAAGCTTTACCTTGCCATTAGCATTCTGGGCGCAACGGTAATGCCGCACAATCTTTACCTGCACTCGTCGATCGTGCAGACGCGGAGCTGGCAAGACCCATCACAGCCAGTATCGACGCGCAATTTACGCAACGCCATTCGTTATGCCACCCTGGACTCAACGCTGGCACTTTCGGCGGCGCTCTTGATCAACTCAGCGATTTTAATTGTGGCCGCTGCCACATTCCATTTTTCGGGCAACCAGAATGTAGCCGAGATCCAGGACGCCTATCAGTTACTAACACCGCTGCTGGGAACGGGTGCTGCCAGCATGTTGTTTGGGCTAGCGCTGCTGGCCTCAGGGCAAAGTTCAACCCTGACGGGCACGCTGGCCGGTCAAATTGTGATGGAAGGGTTTTTGGACTTGCGGATCCCCTGCTGGCAGCGACGGCTCATCACGCGGGGGCTGGCGATCGCTCCGGCGCTGGCAGGCGTCCTGATTTTTGGTGAACAGGGCATCGGTAAAATGCTGGTGCTCAGTCAGGTCATCCTCAGTCTCCAGCTCCCCTTTGCGATCTTTCCGCTCGTGCTGTTCAGCGGCAATGTCATCATCATGGGGAAGTTTGCCAACCCGCGGTGGTTAAACACGATCGCCTGGGCAGTCGGCCTATCGATCGCCGGGTTGAACGTTTGGTTGTTAGGAGAGACGCTGTTGGGTGGTTAGCAGGTAGGGGTCAATAGGCAGAAGCGGAAAGCAGACGGCAGTGGCAGCAGCAAAAGGCAGCCAATAGAAGCCAGTGGTCAGTCGATCCCCCACCTGATGATGAATGCCTCACCGTGTAGCCGTAGCCAGATGCAGGATGGCGGGGCGAGTCAGCCAGCCGACCCAGAATCGGCGATCCAGTGATTGGCATCCTGAGCTTGCTGACCAAAGCGATAATCCCCATTCCAGCTTTTTGCCAGCCGGTATTCTCCAATACCCACCAATGGTTCATTTCTGTAGTTGTTCTAAAGGAAATGCCATTCTGAAAATGCCTTCCTAATATAGAAGATGGGTGAGCAGGCATCGATCGCGCCTGCCGTCCCGACCAAGCTCGACTATCAGGAGGTTAACCAGTGGTCGAAGCCTACGAATCACTCGATTACGAGTATGCGCTCGATCGTGACTGCACCACACTATCGCGTCATGTCCTGCAACAACTCCACAGTTTCTCTGCTGACGCTCAGGATTTGAGCGCACTCATGAACCGCATTGCGCTGGCGGGTAAGCTCATCGCTCGTCGCCTGAGCCGTGCTGACTTAATGGAAGGTGCGTTAGGCTTTACGGGCGGCGAGAACGTGCAGGGCGAGTCCGTCAAGAAAATGGACGTTTACGCGAATGAGGTGTTCATCGCGGTTTTTAAGCAAAGCGGCCTCGTCTGCCGTCTGGCTTCGGAAGAGATGGAGAAGCCTTACTACATTCCCGAAAACTGTCCATTGGGGCGCTATACACTCCTTTATGACCCGATCGACGGGTCTTCCAACGTAGACATCAACATCAACGTCGGCTCGATCTTTGCTGTGTGCCAGCAAGAAGGGGACGATCTTGACGGCACCGCGAGTGACCTCCTCCAGAGCGGACGCAAGATCATTGCATCGGGGTATATCCTCTATGGACCAAGCACAATGCTGGTCTATTCGATTGGCAAAGGGGTGCATGCATTCACCCTTGATCCCAGCCTGGGTGAGTTTATTCTGTCGAGTGAAAACATTCAGATGCCCGAACATGGGCCAATTTACAGCACCAATGAAGGTAACTTCTGGCAATGGGATGAGTCAATCCGTGACTATATTCGCTATGTTCATCGGCATGAGGGATATACCGCCCGTTACAGCGGTGCGTTGGTAGGAGACTTTCATCGCATTCTGTTTCAGGGGGGGGTCTTTCTCTATCCGGGTACGGTCAAAAAGCCAGAAGGTAAGCTGCGGCTGCTTTACGAGACAGCGCCTTTGGCATTTTTGGCAGAGCAGGCTGGTGGCAAAGCCAGTACTGGCACGCAGGCCATCCTGGATGTTGTACCGGACAAACTCCATGCCCGGACGCCGCTCATCATTGGCAGTAAAGAGGATGTGGCGTTAGTGGAGTCATTTATTCAAGAACGATCGCGACAGGCGATCGCGGCCCATTAATTGACGTTTTTGGTTTTTAGCTGTTGGTGATTAGAGACGGATTTGACGCTGACGGCTAAGGACTTGATTTAGGAGGAAGCACGATGACAGCGACAAATCATCTGTTTGAGATTCAAGCATGTGGTCAAAGCATTTGGATGGATAACCTGGCGCGGGACTTGATCCAGTCAGGCGACCTGAAAAAATTTATCGAAACGCGAGGACTGCGCGGGATCACGTCTAATCCGGCAATTTTTGAAAAGGCGATCGCGGGCAACGCGATGTATGACGCGGCGATCGAGTCTGGGATCAAAGCCAAAAAGTCCACGCTGGAAATTTACGAATCGCTGGTGTTTCAAGACATCCGCGATGCCTGCGACATCTTCAAGCCGATTTACGATGAGTCGGGCGGTTTAGATGGCTACATCAGCATCGAAGTCCCCCCCGATATTGCTCACGATACTGAAAAAACGATTGCGGAAGCCCGTCGTTACTACAGCGCGATCGGCAAAGAAAACGTGATGATCAAGATCCCTGGCACCGCCAAAGGCATCCCGGCGGTTGAGCAGGTCATCAGTGAGGGGATCAACGTCAACGTTACCCTGCTGTTCTCGGTCAGCAGCTACGTTGAAACCTTCTGGGCCTATATTCGTGGGTTAGAAAAGCGGGTGGCCGAAGGCAAAGACATCAGCAAAATTGCCTCCGTTGCCAGCTTCTTCCTCAGCCGCATCGACTCTAATATTGATGCCCGCATCGATCAAAAGCTGAAGGCTGGTGTGCCAGACCAAAACATCCGCGATCGCCTGGTGGCAATCAAAGGAAAAGTAGCGATCGCTAACGCCAAGATTGCGTACCAGGAGTATAAGAAGATTATTCAAAGCGATCGCTGGAAAGCCTTGAGTGCAAAGGGCGCAAACGTACAGCGATTGCTCTGGGCCAGCACCAGCACCAAAAACCCAGAGTACAACGACGTGATGTACGTGGATGAGCTGATCGGGCCTGACACGGTCAACACCTTGCCACCCGCCACGATCGAAGCCTGTGCTGACCACTGCAACGTAGCCAGCCGTCTGGAGACGGGCGTTCAAGAAGCTTACAACCTGCTCGAAAGCCTCAAAGACCCCGACATTAATATCAACCTGGACGAAGTCATGGACGAACTCCTGACTGAGGGTATCGACAAATTCATTCAGCCATTCCAATCGCTAATGAAATCGCTTGAAGACAAAGTAAACCGACTGGCAGCCGTTTAGAGAGTAAGGAATAGGGAGTAGGGAGTAGGCCCCAAGCCTTTTCCGCTCCCTTTTATCCTTTATCCTTTATCCTTTATCCTTCTCTTTCCCCACCTATGGTCACTCTGCTCGAAAACCCCCTTCGCGTTGGTCTCCAGCAAGACCGCATTCCCGAACCGCAGATTCTCATCATCTTTGGTGCCTCCGGTGACTTGACCCAGCGTAAGCTTGTACCCGCCATCTATCAGATGAAGCGAGAGCGCCGGTTGCCGCCTGAACTGACGATCGTAGGGGTTGCCCGCCGTGATTGGAGCCATGATTACTTTCGTGAGCACATGCGCGAAGGTGTAGAAGAATTTGGCGGCGGATTGGGGTCACAGGCAATCTGGGACGATTTTGCGAAGGGGCTGTTTTATCATGCTGGCGACCTGGACAACCAGGATGACTACCAGAAGCTCAAAACCTTCCTGGCAGAACTGGATCAAAAGCGCGGCACACGCGGCAATCGGGTGTTTTATCTCTCCGTTGCACCCAAGTTTTTCGCGGAAGCCATTCAGCAACTGGGGGCGTCTGGAATGATTGAAGACCCCAAAAAGCAACGCCTGGTCATCGAAAAGCCGTTTGGGCGCGATTTGAATTCGGCTCAGACGCTCAATCGGGTTGTCCAGAAGGTCTGCGATGAGCAACAGGTCTACCGCATCGACCACTATCTGGGCAAAGAAACGGTGCAAAACCTGATGGTCTTCCGGTTTGCGAACGCCATTTTTGAGCCGTTGTGGAACCGTCAGTTTGTGGATCACGTTCAAATTACGGTGGCAGAAACCGTAGGGTTGGAAGGTCGGGCGGGCTATTACGAGACGGCGGGCGCACTGCGTGACATGGTGCAAAACCACCTGATGCAGTTGTTTTGTCTGACCGCAATGGAAGCGCCTAACTCACTGGAGGCCAACAGCATCCGCAACGAAAAAACGAAAGTGCTGCAAGCCACCCATCTCGCTGACCTGGAAACGCTGGGCAATTCTGCTGTTCGGGGTCAATACATTGAAGGCTGGATGAAGGGCAAAGCTGTACCTGCGTATCGCCAAGAAGAGGGTGCCGCGCCCGACTCCACAACGCCGACCTATGCTGCCCTGAAGCTGACGATCGATAACTGGCGCTGGAAAGGTGTGCCGTTCTACCTGCGGACGGGCAAACGGATGCCGAAAAAGATCTCCGAAATTGCCATTCAGTTTAAAGAAGTCCCGTTTTTGATGTTCCAATCGGCGGCCAAGCAGGCCAACCCCAATATTCTCACCATGCGGATTCAACCGAATGAGGGGATTGCACTCCGGTTTGAGGTGAAAACGCCCGGAACTTCGCTACGAACGCGATCGGTTGATATGGATTTTCGCTATGACACCGCCTTTGGTCAGGCAAACACGGATGCCTACAGCCGATTGCTCGTAGACTGTATGCTTGGCGACCAGACCCTATTCACTCGCGGCGACGAGGTGGAAGCCTCCTGGCGCATTTTGACGCCGCTGCTTAACGTTTGGGACGCCCCTGCCGCACCAGACAGCATTCCCCTTTATGAAGCAGGCACCTGGGGGCCAGTTGAATCAGAATTGCTGCTCAACCGTGATGGACGGAACTGGAGAAGACTTTAGAGCAGGGATGAGGAATGAAGGCTGAAGGATGAAGGCTAAAGGCTAAAGGCTAAAGGTTCTGAATTGCCGTCCTTCTCTGCTCTGATGAATGGCCAATAATTGACCGACGAATGACTGCTTCTAATCATTAATCACTAATTACTGACTATGACAACCACTCCACTTGTTGCCCTTCAACGACCAAAAGATATTTCTCTGGATGAAATTGAGGCAGAGCTGAGTGCCATCTGGCATACTCAAAATGCCGATTCGCCGAACCAGGGTGCGACCAGGGCGGCAACGTTTAGCATGGTGATCTATGAGCCAGAAGAGTTTCAGCAGTTGCTGGCAGCGCTGGGGTTTTATGAAGGCCCGATCGACGGTATCCATGGGCCAATGACCAAAGCGGCCGTGCAGGATGCCCAAAAGTCCTATGGGTTGTCTATTACCGGTCGCGTTGATCCCGGTACGCTGGCGAAGCTGCGTGAAGAGTTTGCCAAGAAACCGGGCGATCGCATCAAATTCACCAACCCAAATACACGGGGGTTCAGCATTAGCGACGCGATCGCGGTGCAAAACCCGTGTCGTATCATCACCCTGTGCCCGATCCTAGGCACTGATCAGGGTGTTACGGCCCAGGTGTCAGCCTATTGCCCTGTGCAGCAAGGCAGCGGTAGCCACCTCATTTGCTGCGAATACATCACGTTACGGGGTACAAAAGCAGCGTTGGAACGGGTTGGTGACCTGGTAGCATCGCTCATGATGCCCGACTTGCCCAAGTTTGTCTGGTGGAAGGCAACCCCCAACCCCGATCAAGCGCTCTTCAAAACCCTTGCTGAGTCGTGCAACTGCTTGATTTTGGATTCCTGCTATTTTAGCGATCCAGAGTCCGAGTTCCTCAAGATTCAAGAACTGATCGACGCAGGCACCTATATTGCCGATCTCAACTGGCATCGGTTGCAACCCTGGCAGGAACTCATGGCCGCCGCGTTTGATCCCCCGGAGCGGCGTGCGTCTTTGGGTGAGGCAGACCAGCTTGCGATCGACTACGAAAAAGGCAACGCGGCTCAGGCCTTTATGTATCTGGGATGGATCGCCAGTCGGCTCGGTTGGCAACCAGTTGACTTTAAAGAGACGGGGGGCGATTACGACCTCAAGCACGTGACGTTTAGAGGTGCCGATCAACGCGAAATCACCGCTGAATTAGCCGCCATTCCAACAGCTGACTGGGGCGAAATCCTGGGCGATCTGGTGGGTATTCGCATTACCTCTACCAATTTGCAGGCAAACTGCTGCACCATCCTCTGTTCGGAAACGACCGGCTGTATGCGAATGGAAGCGGGCGGCAGCGCTCAGGCGTGCCAGACAGAAGTGGTTTCGTCGTTGTCTGACCAAAAAGCCGAGTTTCTGCTGAGCCAACAGCTACAGCGCTGGGGCCATGACGTGCTTTACGAAGAGAGTCTGGCTGTCGTCGCCCAAATTCTCAAGCTGCACGGGTAGACGAGCGCTGGTGCATCAAGCGTCGTTAGCGACTGTCGTTAGCGGTCAGCATCAAGATCCCCGATCGTTCCCGCCGTCGCTCCGATACACTGGTTTACACTGTCAGGAACCGGGGATCTGGGCTATGGCGATCATCATTGCAGGCGAACGGAGCGGCGTTGGTAAAACGACCGTCACGCTGGCGTTGCTGTCTTACTTAGCGCGGCAGGGAATGCGGGTGCAATCGTTTAAGGTTGGGCCTGACTACATTGACCCCATGTTTCACCGTCATGTCACGGGGCGATCGTGCCGCAACCTCGATCCCATGCTGACATCAGAAGACTACGTACAACAGTGTTTTGATCGCCATGCTCAAACTGCCAGCCATGCCCTGGTTGAAGGGGTGATGGGGCTTTTTGACGGTGCAGCGGGGCAGGCCGATTTTGCGAGTACGGCACACGTTGCCCGGTTATTGGATTTGCCCATTTTGCTGGTCGTGGGCTGCGGCGGAATGTCGCACTCGATCGCTGCGGTCGTTCATGGTTATCGATCGCTTGATCCACGCCTCAAAATTGCGGGCGTTGTGCTGAACCGGGTGGGCAGCGATCGTCACCTGGAACTCCTCAAAGCGGCGCTCGAACCGCTCCACATCCCGATTCTGGGCGTTCTTCGTCGTCAGGATGAGATTACAATTCCCGATCGGCATTTGGGGCTGGTGCCTACGGATGAACTCGAAAACCTGACCACCGTGATCGAGCAACTGGCTCATTTGGGAGAGACGTGTTTCGACTGGACGCAGTTGATGCCGTTCTTGGAGGAAAGGCAGAGAGCAGCAGGCAGCAGGCAGCAGGCAGCAGGCGGGCAAGGGGAGACTCAACGCTCCATTCAGCTTGAGCTTCAGTCGAAAGCAAAATTTCTTACTCCCCATTCCCGACTCCCGACTCCCGACTCTCTACTCCCATCCCCTCGTCCCCGCATCGCGATCGCCCAGGACGCTGCCTTTAGTTTCTACTATGCCGACAACCTGGACTTGCTCAAAGCGTTGGGTGCTGAGCTTGTGCCCTGGAGCCCGCTCCGCGATCGCGCGTTACCAGAAGGTGTGCAGGGACTTTATTTTGGCGGCGGGTTTCCAGAGGTCTTTGCGGCAGCGTTGGCAGACAATCACGCTGCCCGTAACGCAGTGAGAGCGGCGATTCAAGCAGGAATGCCAACCTATGCTGAATGTGGCGGACTGATGTATCTATGCCAAACCATCACCAATTTTGAGGGGCAGTCGTTTCCGATGGTAGGCGCATTGTCCACGACAGCCATGATGGGCAAGCGGTTAACCTTAGGCTATCGACAGGCGATCGCGGTGCAGGACAGCCTGCTCTTCGATCAGGGCGCAACGGTTTATGGGCATGAATTTCATCGATCGCACCTGACCCACGAACCCATATCTCCGCTCTTTTCCCTGCACGCGCCCCCGATTCGACTGAGCGCTGGTCGGCTGAGCGATTATGTCGAACCTCCCGTCGAAGCCGACACGCCACCCCCCACCCCCGAAGGCTGGCATTTACCCAACCTCCATGCCTCTTACGTTCATCTGCACTGGGGCAACAGACCAGACATCCCTGAGCGCTTCTTGCAGCGGTGCACCGAATCACACGCATTGCTGGTCTGAAGCAGCGCCGAGAAAGCAGGCTGATGTCGAAACAGAGCCGTTATCCTGAGATATAGTGTCTTGTTTGAAATCTTGTCTGAACCAAAATAAGCAGGCGTATGGTTGGATCGATAGAGCGAATTGAGCAGGATATCGTGGCGTTAAATCAGGCGACACAAGCGATGGCCGAGGCGTTTTACAATGCCTACTCAGCCTACCTGTCAGTATTAGGGACATCGGTGCGGCAACAGATTATCCTGGCCAGCTACCACGTCTGCACGCAGGGCTACCCGGAAGCCTTTCTTCAGCTATCCTACAGCCAGCGCCATCACCTCCAACAGATGTTGCGGCACCTGGCCCAACAGGTACAGGAAGAAATCCTGGCCCAACTGCACATGCCAGTTGTCTTTGAGGAGACGCTGGAGGATGCAGAGCGCGAGCCACTCTCCCTGGAGCCAGCCGCCCCGGCTACAGATGCACCTGATGCTCTAGAACCAGTCCCGATCGCCACGACACAGGCCACAACGCAACCACTCACGCCCATGCATCTGGCACGGTGGCGCGAAGAATTAGAGCACGCGATCGTGGCCGAACTTCGAACGGCGTCGCACGCAGCCAATCGTTTGTTGCAGCAGGCTGGCATTCTACCGCAAAAGCTGCCTGAGCCAGTTCTGGAAGCTGCGACCAAAGCCGAAATACCAGAAGCACGCGCCGGGACGCCCAATCTCCTGAATCTATTGATCGAAACGCGTAGTGGTAATGCCGCTGCAGCCGAAGCGCCGGATGACACGCAGGAACCTTCGGTCATGCATATTGTGGCGATTTACCTGCGCCTGACTGAGATTGAGTTTGCTGACCCCACGATCGCGGCTGCACGCAGTAAAATCCGGAGCCTATTCGCTCAGCTCAAGACGTTAGGACGGGAGTACCAGAAAAGACAGCATGAGCGATCCATCGCCGCTGCTCAGGCCGCCTGGCGATCGAGCTGGACGGAGGAGTAGGGAGTGGGGAGTAGGGAGTAGGGAGTGGGGAGTAGGGAGTAGAGTATGAGCAATTCAGAATACGAGCCAGCGCCGTCGGACGCATGCACACCACCCGCTCCGCAGTCCATCCCCTACGCCCCTTCTGTTCCCGACTGGATACGCCTCCAAAAGGCTCTCTCCTTTGAAGCCGAGCATGGGTTTAATGATGTCGAAGGGAAACAGCATCGTTTCAGTGAGTTTATTAGCCAGACGTTGAGTGAACCGCCAGCCGCGATACCCGCGATCGACCAGCATCGCTGGCAAGAAATCGGCAAGCAGTTCACCACTTATTCAGACCTCACGTTCTCACAACGGCAGCATCTCGTGGCCGATACGCGGCGGTTTCTGCACTCTGTTCGCCAAGCGTGGGAGGAGAAGGGGAGTGGCGAATCGAGAGGGGGGAGTGGGGGTGGAGAAGCCTCTAAGGTGCCAGCAAAGATACCGAAAACAACGACCCTGGTTGAAGCAAGTCGTCCTGTGACGCTCGATCAAGCGGTAACGTATCTGACCGGAATTGGCCCTAAGAATGCGGAGAAGCTCGCCAGGCTGGGGCTGATCACGGTGCGAGATGTGCTCTTTTACTATCCGCGTGACCACATGGACTATGCCCGTCAGGTCAACATTCGGGACTTAAAAGAGGGTGAGACGGTGACACTCATGGGTACGGTGAAGCGCTGCACCTGTTTTACCAGTCCCCGCAACACCAAGCTGACGATCGTCGAACTGGTCATTCGCGACCATACGGGGCAGATGAAGCTCAGTCGCTTTTTTGCGGGCAGCCGCTACAGCAACCGCGGTTGGCAGGAACAGCAAAAGCGTCAGTATCCTCCCGGGGCCACGATCGCCGCGTCTGGCCTGGTCAAAAAGAGCAAATTTGGCATGACGCTGGATAACCCCGATATTGAGGTCTTGCAGCATTCGGGTGACGCGATCGATTCCGCTACGGTGGGACGTGTGGTGCCAATCTATCCGCTGACTGAAGGCGTCGATGCCGCACTGGTACGACGGGCCGTGATTGCGGCGCTGCCAGCTGTAAAGCAGATTCAGGAAGCCCTGCCGGAAAATCTGCGGGAGCAGTATGGATTGGTGGGTA
>JAJPKC010000560.1 GCA_021323955.1 Oscillatoriales cyanobacterium Centralia_MAG_596
ATCCGGGTGGTGCTGGGAGTGACGATGCTCCTGTCGTTGATCACCGTCCCGCTGTCCATCTGGAGCGCCAACCGTAAACCCCCTCGTTATGAAGGCTCGTTTCAACTGCTGGTAGAGCCAGTGACCGCCGAAGACCAGTTCAAGCGTCTGACCCTCGACCCGCAGCAAAAACCGGGCGAAACCTTACAGACAGCTCCCACTGGGTTAGACTATCCCACGCAGATTCAGATCCTCCAAAGCCCGAAAATTTTGCTGCCAGTGGTGCAAAAGCTCCAGACGCAGTATCCGCTCCTCACCTACGATCGCCTGATCAGCAACCTGACGATCGGACGTGTCCAGCCCAAGAACGCCAGCAAAGATGCCGAAGGCACGAAGCTCCTGGGCGTTGACTATCAGGACAGTGACCCGGGACTGACCGAGGCGGTGGTCAAGGAACTGGCCAGCACCTACCTGAAATACAGCCTGCAAGAACGCCAGACCAACATCGGTCAGGGCATCAAGTTCATCGATAACCAGTTGCCCCAACTCCGGCAGCGGGTAAACACACTGCAACGCCAGCTCCAGGACTTTCGCCAGCGGTACAACATTATCAACCCTGACCTTCAGGGCACTCAGGCAGCTGGTCAGTCCACAAACCTGGAGCAGCAGCAGTTTGAGACGGCAGCCAACCTGGCTGAAAAGGCCACCCGGTTCAGCACTCTCCAGCGCCAGTCAGCGCGATCGAACAGCGTCACGGTTCTAGCTGAATCACCGCAGTACCAGGCGTTGTTGAGTAAGTACCAGGATATTCAAAGCCAGATTGCGCTGGAGGCGGCGCGATCGCGCGAAGAAAACCCCGCGCTCCAATCCCTGCGCGATAAACAGCGCAACATGGAACAGCTCCTGCGACAAGAATCGCAGCGCGTCCTGGGTAAAGCGTCGGATGATATCCAAATCCTACAGTCGCGTGACCAGGCAATTAATCGGGCGAAAAGCGAAGTCGATCAGCGCATTCAGGAGTATCCCGCGATCGCGCGTCAGTTTGCCGACATCGATCGGGAACTGAAAGTAGCGACCGACAGTTTGACGGAGTTTTTGACCAAGCGGGAAGCACTGCAAATTGATGCGGCGCAGAAAGAGGTGCCCTGGGAGTTGGTCTCGCCGCCCACCCTGGCGACTGATGCCGTGACGGGCGAACCCGAAAATGTGAGTAAAAGCGTCCTGTTTAACTACCTGGCGCTGTCAATTTTTCTCAGCCTCATGTTTGGGTTAGCTGCCGGGTTCCTGGCGGAGGGCAGCAGCAACGCTTACCATACCTCTAACCAGATTAAGCAGTCCCTCAAGCTAACGCTATTGGGCGTCATTCCGCTGGATACGGACAAACCGCCGACACAGCGCTCCTGGGTGCCCAAACTCCCATTTGGCAAACGAAAACGGCGATCGCCGTCCACCCAGGCTGCCAGTCCCGTGGAAGTTACGGTTGATGAGTTGACCGAAACCAACGGCCAGTCACCCCGGTTAACACCCGCAGTATCGCTGAGCACGTCGTCCCCTTTCCTGGAAGCCTTTCGATCGCTCTACAAAAACATTCGGTTGCTGCGCACGAACACACCCATTCGATCGCTCACGATCAGTTCAGCCGAACCGGGTGATGGCAAAACGACGGTCGCTGTCAACCTGGCTCAGGCCGCGGCGGCGATGGGTCAGCGGGTGCTGCTGGTCGATGCTGACCTGCGCCATCCGCAAGTCCACCACCTGCTGGGACTGTCCAACCAGTCTGGGTTGAGTGACGTGATTACGAGCAACGTCAACGTCAAGAACGCACTCCAGCAGTCCCCGACCCGCGAGAACTTGATGATCCTGACGGCTGGGCAGGCGGCAGCGGATCCCACCGAAGTTTTGACATCGGGCAAGATGCGGGTGCTTATGGAGCGCTTTCAAATGGTGTTTGACCTGGTGATCTACGACACCCCACCGCTGGTTGGTCTGGCCGATAGCAGCCTGGTGGCCGTCCAGACAAATGGGCTGGCGATGGTGGTGCGGTTGGGCAAAACCAAACGTCCGGCGATCGTGCAGGCACTAGAGGAGGTGAAGATCTCTTCCACCACCGTCCTGGGTGTGATTGCCAATGGCTCGGCTGAACCCGTCACGCCCTACGGCTACTACTACCAGCCTTCCGCCCAGTCGCAAAGTGGTAGCGACCCCGTGCAGGTGTGATGGGAACTGTCCTTCTGTAAAGTGTTTGGGTAATGGATTATGCGCGTCACGTCAACACTCATAGACCAGTCCCTGTTCAGCCTATCGTCCTTGGAATGCCAGACGGCCTCCACTGCTGACCCGCTTCCCCTGAAGCTGGCTGATGCCAGCATCTATATCCCCCCGATGGCTGAGACCCGCCGTGTGCCGCTCCGCCTCAATCGACGGACGGGGGCACTGGCTGGTGCAGCGATCGCAACGGTAGCAGGCACCAGTCTGGTGCAGATGGCCAACCAACCCGCGCAATACGAGGGTAAGTTTCAGCTATTGGTAGAGCCTGGTACGGTGGCATCAACCCAGGCCAACACTCCGAGTCATGCGAAAGCGCTCCCGGCCCCCAGCCTTGACTACGCCACTCAGATCCAGGTGTTGTGGAGTCCCAAACTGCTCGCGCCGGTCGTGCAACAGCTCCAGACCCAGTACGCCGACCTCAACTACGACACGCTGGCGCAAAAGCTGACGATTACCCACCGTGACGGCA
>JAJPKC010000515.1 GCA_021323955.1 Oscillatoriales cyanobacterium Centralia_MAG_596
AAAGGCGCAGACTTTATCGTTGCCGGTGAAGGGGTTGTGGCGGCTCGATTGGTGGCAGAAAAATTAAAAATTCCGTGGGCGTTTGCTGTTTTGCAACCTGCCTCATTTCTTTCGGTTTATGACCCATCCGTCTTGCCTGTCCTGCCATTTCTTGCCAGGTTACGGGGACTGGGTTCGCTTGCGAACCGAGGCATTATTCACTTATCAAAAGTGTTGTCTAAATCCTGGGCAGAGCCAATCCACCAATTGCGACGCGAGCTTGAATTACCACCTCTGGCAGGCAATCCATTCATTGATGATAAATATTCACCTTATCTTGTATTAGCACTGTTCTCTTCAGTTTTTGCAAAGCCCCAACCCGATTGGGCAAAAAATACCGTGCTCACTGGATTTGCATTCTATGACGGCAGCGAAAGTGCGACAGAACTTGCACCAGAACTCCAGCAGTTTTTGGATGGGGGCGATCCTCCCATTGTTTTTACTTTAGGTTCAGCCGCAGTGATGGCTCCTGGTCGTTTTTATCAGGAGAGTGTTCAAGCCACAAAGCAACTGAACCGTCGTGCTGTTCTATTGATGGGCAAAAATACTCCTCCAAAAGATCTGCCAGAGAACATATTCGCTACGAGTTATGTTCCATATTCTCAAATCTTTTCACGTGCTTGCGCGATCGTGCATCAAGGTGGCATTGGCACCACTGCACAGGCATTACGGACAGGTTGCCCCACACTCGTAATGCCTTATAGCCACGACCAACCAGACAATGCAGCCAGAGTTGAACGCTTAGGAACGTCGCGAACAATTCCTCGCAAGCAGTACACAGCAAAGCGAGTAGCCAGGCAATTATATGAGTTATTAGAAAATCCTCATTATGCAGCTAAAGCTTCAGCCGTTGGAGGTGCTATCCGAGCAGACAATGGGGTGGATGTGGCATGTGATGCGATCGAAACCCAACTTCAAGCCGCCGCCATTTCATCGTAAGCACCAGCAGCCCAAAAACTCTGGGGCAGGGGATTTCCCGAAGTTCCTTGTGTAGGAAAAACCTGGAAAACGGCTGACCAGGAACGTTAGCTTTCATTCGAGGTTCCTGTGGGTTACGAAGTACACATCACACGTAAGAATAACTGGTTCGCAGATGATGGTTTGTCCATTTCGCTTAATAGAATGGCTTCAGCATGTTTTGAGTAACCCAGAAATGCGGGCAGACGGTTATGCAGAAGCATCAATATCTGATGACTCAACGCTGCGCCTATATGAGTCCAGTCTCACTGTATGGACAGCTTATTCTGGTCACGAAATTAACATAAACATGCATGGTTCAGTCAATTTGAAGATCGAGTAACGGTCGAAAATTCTGACGAAGAGATTCTTGTCAAAATGCATCAAATTGCATCGGTGCTTAGCAAGGAGACGATGAAGAGGAGTATGGGGTAGATGGCAAGCCGTACACGGAATGTTAGTTGGACTTGCTCAGATGGCTAGCTGTTGACTTTTGCAGCAAGCAATGGGTTCTATACCTTTAACTGCCTCTTGCTACGTTAAGTGATAATGGATTAATGTTGCGCTCTTGGGAATTTATAAGCTGTGACTGAATTACTCGAAGCAGCGATCGCCCGACTGAAGACTTTGCCGACCGACAAGCAGGATGCGATCGCGTCCCTAATTCTGGAAGAAATCGAAGAGGAGCAACGGTGGGATGAATCCTTTGCCCACTCTCCGAACCTATTGACTAAACTGGCAACTGAAGCAATGGCAGAGTACCGAGCAGGCAAAACTCGGGAATTAGACCCAGAAAAATTGTGAAATCTCGTACTACTGCTCGCTTTCGGGAGCAGTTTGCTAATCTTCCAGAATCTATTCAAGAACAGACACGCAAGGCGTATCGGCAATTCAAGCAAGATCCGAGCTACCCAGGCCTGCGATTCAAAAGAGTGCATCCCAAATTGCCCATCTATTCTGTTCGCATCAACAAGGATTATCGTGCTGTCGGTCAATTGGAAGACGACACTGTAATTTGGTTCTGGGTTGGTTCTCATGCAGAATACGATCTGCTTCTCGATCAATTGTAGAAACACCAGCTAACAATATGCCCATGAACCCGACCGCACTCAAAAAGTTATTGGCGGTGAATCTGAAAATGCCTAGCGGCAGGGTATGGGCAACGTTAGCTGGCTTGATTTTTGGGCGACCTTGAATCGCCAATCCATCATCGCCAAGCGCAACGCTTAACGCGTTTATGGCGTTAATTTGAACTCATCAAATTCGATCACTGGAGACCTGGGATCGCGTGTATCGAAGCGGTAGCTGCTGACCGTGCCTCTGCCTGTGTCAAAAATGCTGAAGGCGGTGATATCGTTGCTGGCGATGTAAGGCATGGGTTGATGGTTGACATCAAGGAGCGGGGCGATCGACGGGACGATCGGCTCCAGGCCATTTGGATCGCCAGTTGCAGCGTAGTCTTCTTTATAACCAGTTGGTACATTACGCTTCAGGTCACCCACATACGCACCGTAGGAATTACCCACATTTGAGGTTTCCAAAAAGTGCATTCCACTGGGACTCACGAACCGATTCCACAGGTGCGAGTGTCCATAAAACACCAGTTGCACGCCCGCTTTCTCTAGCAGCGGCACCACATCCCGGATGATGTAATCGTCCTGCCTGGGATATTCGTAGCGAATGGCTGTGATTTTCCCTGCGGTTGTGGTCGCGAAATGACGCGGATCGGTATAGGCTGGGACGCTATTTTCACCCAACGAATGCGGCGGATGGTGAAACATCACAACCTTATATTTTGCCTGTTGGAATGCAGGGCTCTTGAGTTCCTGTTCGAGCCAGTGATATTGATCGCTGCCTGGGTCAATCCGTTCAAACAAATGTTGTCCCCACCCAAAGCGATCGGGGTGATTGAGATCAGCCTCTCGCTCTCGGTATTTTCCTTTGGAGTCGGCGGCAAGGCTGGGCGTCCGCCAAACGTTGGTGATATGGAGTACGACCAGACGCAAATCACCGAAGCTCACCGCATAGTAAGTTTTGCCGCCTGTCGTACTGGTGGGCAGCGAAAAAATTTCTTCGTAGGTATTGGTATTGAAGGAATGGTCTTTAATCCATGCCGCGCGGATGGTTGGATCACCCGTGGGGTTTAGCGTTGGTGGTCGGCCAAATTCATCAGCAATATAATTGGTTTCGCTTTGATAGTTGCCTTCTGCGACATCACGCGGAGCCGTATTATAAAACTGCTCGTTGAGAGCATCCCTGGTGGAGAAGCGTCCCATGACTTCGTGATTGCCGATCGCCGTATATATTGGTGCATTTTGAATGATCGCTCCCCCCTGATAGCGCGTCTTGACGCCATTTTTCTCTAGCTCGTAGCAGGCGCGACCTTGCAGCGCGGGGAAGAACGACCCACCACAGCGATCGTCAAACCATTCAGAGGCGCGATCGGCCACATTGACCAGATCACCGGCAAAGAGCACCAGATCGACCGACCCCACGGTTTCCACGACTTTCTGGAGGTTTGCCGCGACCATTGGCTTGACCTGGTGGTCAGACGTGAGCAGAATCTTCAGCGGTTGACCAGGGGTTGGCTTGGCCGTCAGTGTGTAGACCTCACTGCTGACCGTGGTGCCATCCTCACGGGTGCTGGTGACCCGGTAGGAAACCCGATGATTTGGTTGTAACCCTGTCACCTCGGCCTCGTGTCGCCAGATTGGTCGTGCTGTGACGTGGTTGTAAGTCACCGATCGCTGAGAATCCTGGTCTTCGCGGGTGCGACTGAGCGGAGTCGTCGTTGCCGTTACCGTGTGAGCAAGGTCTAAGCCGTAATTAACAATGTGCTGCGATCCGGCAAACTCGGTAAACCAGACCACGTGCACGGAGGAGTCCGTTGGCAACTGCAGAAAGGGTTCGGTCAGAAGCGCTGGTTTGGTAGACATGGCAGCGGCTGGAGTGGGTGAGCGAAGTGGGAGGGCGCTAAGACACCCCATCACCACGATCGCGGCTACCAGCAGAATACGACAAACCGGACGCGGCGGCATCACAATGTCTTGAGCATCTTCTCGGCTTTCTTCACCAAATGCTGGTGGCGTCTGTAGTGATAGATCGGCGAGGCTTTGACCTTTGCCAGCATGGTTTCCAGACAATCACGCGCCCCTTGGGGATTGCCAGCTTTCATTTGAATCGTCGCTAACAGGACAGATGATTCGGGGTGGCTCCAGTACTTGATGTCTTGTTCAAGATGGGCCTGCGCCAGTTCCCAATCACCCAGTTCAAACAGCGCTTTGCCGTAGAGAAGCGACGCTTCACCGCTCTTATAGTCCTGGTCAAGCTTGAGTAACGCCTGCAGGTGATCTCGGGCAGCCGCAAACTGCTTGGTCTGCAGGGCGATAAATGCTGCGCCCCAGAGCGCGTGCGTATTGGTCGGCTCTTTCTGCAAGGCCTGTTCATAGGCTTCAGCCGCTTTATCGAACGTGCCCATCTCGGTCAGCACATTACCCAGGCCCACATACTGGTGAGCTTTACCAATATTGCGAACCGCCGCTTCCGCGTTCCAGAGCGGTTGGCGTAGTGTCCAGCGTTTGAAGTAGTTGGGGACGGGGACATTGGCACGGGGCAGCCAGCAGGCAAAGAAGTATACAGCGGCCCCCGCCACGTTCAGGAACATCAAAATCCAGAGCCAGGTCTGGCGATCGGGTTCATTGCGGACGCAATCAAAAATCATCAACATCCAGAAGGCACTGGGCACCAATACCCATAGCCCCAGCGACGACACCAACGCTTGTATCATGCCCTTAAGTTCCTTGCCGCAAAGTTCCCTGACCGTATAGCATCACGATTTTGCTAGTACTGTTATAGCCAGCGTGCTACGGATTTATCGTTCCCTCAAATGGGCGATATTTAACGGCAAACGGTTACTCAAGGCACAGTTTGACTGTTAACTGAGCGCGTCAGAAAGGTAGTCAGCCGCCGCTTCTACCAGGGCGATCGCGTTTTCGTACACCATGCGGGTTGGCCCCAGAACGCCAACACTGCCAACTGCAACCGACCCTTTGTGATAGGTCGAAGAAATGAGGGTGCAGGTTCGCATGGGTTCCAGAGGATTTTCGGCACCAATGCGAACACTGACTCGCTTGCCAGGCTGCTGTGAGTCGGAGTGCTCAAAAATGAGGGGAACGAGCTGGTGCTGTTCTTCCTCCAGGAGATGAATAATGGTTTGAACCTGGTGGAGTTCCGAAAATTCTGGCTGCCGCAGCACTTCGGCCAGACCGCTCGTGACAATCTGGGTCGGGGCAGGCGGTTGGGAACGCCGCGTCAATTCGGCCAGGATAATGCGCAAAAGGTCAGCGTAGTGCTCAAACTCGCGATCGAGTTCGCTCCAGTCAAGGGTGGCCAGTTCAGCGATCGCCCGACCCCGCAGTTGGCTATTGAGAAAGTTAGACAAGATCTGAAGTTCGTGCTCCAGCAGTTCCACATCAATTTCGGTGAAATCAGCCGACAGGGGCAACTCAATAAGTGCGGACTGCGTTTCGTAAGAATCGGTGACAAAGATCAGCATCACCCGCTTGCCGTCAACCGGCACAAGCTGGATATGCCGCAGGTGGCTGGTGCGGGTCTGCGGCGTGGTGATGAGGGTGATATACCCGCTCACCGTGGCCAGGATTTGGGCCGCACCCCGCAGCAGTGCTTCAAAACTCCAATCGTCGGAGTTCAGGCGATCGTTCAGTAAATGCACCGCCTGCTGGGCCAGATCGTTAGACGGCGTAATCAGGCGATCGACATAAGTACGGTAGCCAGAATCAGACGGGATACGTCCGGCTGAAGTGTGCGGCTGAAACAGCAGTCCGCCTTTTTCCAGCACAGCCATCGCATTACGGATTGTGGCGGAACTCACGCTCAGATTGTATTCCTTCACTAGAGCCTCTGAACCAACGGGTTCGGCAGTGGCAATGTAGTGGCGCACTGTGGCCCAGAGGACTTGCTGTTGACGATGGGTAAGATTTACCGGTTGAGACATACCGAAACGTTTAGATGTTAAAAGGGTGTCAGAAAGTAGCAGCGATTCCCACCGAGGGATAAAGCGGCGAAGACTAAGGGTGATTTGAATTTAAAATAGCAGATGCTTTATTTTCGCTTCCGGTTCCAATAAAGCCAGTAGCAGACGCAACGAAACGCTAAAATCTTCACCACTACTTGATGCTACCTGATCGACAGAGCCACTGCCCCAGGATGCAGCCAAAGGTGCGAGCTTTGGATACGGCGATCGCTACTGTCAGGATTGGTCAGTATTGGGGCATTGAGGGGTCAACCGCGATCGCATAAGCCGCAATGCCACCAGATACATTTTTGACTTGCGTAAACCCCTGCGTCTGCAGCCATTGACACATTTGCGCCGATCGCACGCCGTGATGGCAGAGCACAATCGTTTCTTTGTGGGGATCCAGCCGCGTTTGAATGTCGCCTGACCATTCGGCAAACTCGCTCAAGGGGAAGTGTGCAAATCCATCCAGTTTCGCGATCGCGAGTTCACCCGACTCGCGGACATCCACAAACTGACGTGACTCGGGATCTGCTTGCAGAAGCTGGGCTAAGGTTTGAACGGTGATCTGCTCAATGGGCTGGCTCGATGGGACTGGCATAGGTAGTGGTTCGGTGGGGGTAACGAGTGAAGAGACTACCTCTATCTAACCGCTAACCATCCCCACAAACAACTCCAGCGTTGTCTTGACTTCAGGCCTCGTCCGTTGGCCCTTCGCCCATTGACCCCTCGCCCGCTGGCCCTTCGCCCGTTGGCGGCGCTGGTGGCTCAGGCGATGCCGGAGAGTGAGAGGCTGACCGTTGCGCCTGTTTCTGCTGCATAAACTGTTGGAGCGAGATGCGGCGGTTGGTCATAAACCGATTCCAAAAGCTGGGGATTAAGCCATCCATCGTTTTGGCGATCGACCAGACCTCAAGCGCCATTGTGTTGTAAAGTGAGCGGTCCGATCGACGGAGCATCTCTAACCACTGGTCAATATCCATCTTGGTGAGAGGGTCAATCGGCAATGGTTCATCGGGCTGATCCGGTTCATTAACTTCTGGACGAGACATGGCGACTGCTGGCTATTAACTCAAAACCCACTCAATCTGGACTGAATCATCATGCCCACAACGCGCCAATAATTTAGCATTCTCAGCGGGCCGCTGGCTGAAACACCTGTTGCGATCGCGAATAAGATGACCACGCTACGGGATAATTTTGTAGGAAGTTCAGATTACGGTGGTTCACCCAACTGGACGGTTTTGCTCAATTGTCTGCTAACGGCGTCTGATATTGCCATGAAGCTCCGCTCATTTCTTTCGATCCTGGCAGTTGTTGTGCTGGTGCTGCTGTTGTCCAGTGCTGGTGGATTTTACTGGTTGATTGGTCGCAATCCTTTGAGTCTGTTGCCAGGGGAGCAAGGGAAAGTCCCTGGTGCCGCCATCTTCATCTCAAAACAGGCTCCCGTTGTGGCATCGCTGTTGCTAAATCCTGACCAGCTAGAGACATTTCGACTGGTGTCAACATCACCCGGAGAACGACGCCAGGCGAGAGCAGAGCTAGACCAGCTAAAACAAAGCCTGTTGGCCAGTACAGGACTGGACTATCAGCGCGACATTCAACCCTGGCTGGGGCAAGAAATCACTCTGGCCGTGACCACGCTCGATATTGACCGTGATGCGGCCAATGGGCAACAGCCCGGCTATCTGGCCGCGATCGCAACGCAAGACCCGGAGCGATCGCGCGAGTTTTTGCAGTTGTTTTGGCAAAAACGGGCGATCGCCGGGGCTGACCTGGTATTTGAACAGTACAAGGGCGTCAAAATTATTGTGGCAAATGCGCCAGCCCCTACACCCGAAAGCCAGCGTCCAGAGCGCCCACCCAAAGCACCCAAATATCGCGTTCAACGCCAGCCTGCCGAATCGGCCGTCGCGCCCCCCCCGATTCCGACCCTGGCCAGTGCAGCAGTGGGCGATCGCTTCGTGCTGTTTGCCAATCACCCGAAGGTGCTGCGCGATGCCATTAACAACGTGCAGGCTCCTAATCTAAGCCTTGATCAGTCACAGACCTTTACCCACGCGATCGAAACCCTTACTGAGCGGCATATTGGGCTAACCGTTGTCGATTTGCCAAAACTGGCCAGCTTGCTGGGGCATGAATTACCTGCCGCCAGGGCCGATGCCGCGGCGCAGACCCTAGTTGTGGGGTTTGAACTCAACCGGAATGGGCTACTGGCTGAAACAGCGCTGCTCGCACCCGATGGCACATCGACCGCGATTCCTTCGCTATCGCAGCCGGTACAGGCATTGCAGTACGTGCCGCGCAATGGTGCCCTATCGGCATCAGGAACCCATCTCGATCGCCTGGTACAGCAACTGAGTGCAAGTCTGGCTCCTTACGAAACGGTCACCCAATTTGTCAATCAGCCGTTGCAAGACCTGCAAGCACGCTGGCAGCTTGATTTAGCAGAAGATGTGTTCCGCTGGGTTAAAGGCGACTATGCACTGGTATTGCTGCCTCCCGACACAGTCAGTGCCGACGGCACCATCCAGCCCGACTGGGTCTTTGCAGCACAGCGTCCTCAGTCCGATGATGACCGTCAGGCCATTACCCATCTGGATGACCTCGCCAGACAGCAGGGCTTGAACGTTGGGCCACTCCAGCTTGGCGATCGCACGGTGTCGGCATGGACGCGGCTGACAGCCGCCAAACTGGCACCACAATCGCTGAACCTGCAGGCGGATGTACAGGGAGTGCATACCACTATCGGCAACTATGAAATCTTTGCAACCTCCGTGACAGCAATGGATCAAGCGCTGAAAGCCGCAGACCGTCCCCTGCCAGGCGGCGATCGCTTCCAGCAGGCCATTGCTGCGTTAGCAAAACCCAACAACGGCTATCTCTTTCTGGACTGGGATGCCAGTCAGCCCATCCTTGAGCGCCAGTACCCCTTGCTGAAAGTGGTTGAACTGGCAGGCAAACCATTCTTTGGTCACCTGCGATCGCTCACGCTCAGCAGCTACGGCACGCAGGCAGGTGTGCAGCGCGGCGGGATATTTATCCAGCTGGGACGCGTGGGAGGGAAAACGTAGCGCAGCAGCTGACCTCGGACAACTGCTGCAACGGCGTGTCACGCCTGACGTAAAGTGGGTGTTTTGGCTGTCCCAGCCTGGTAATGCCAAGACACAGAGCCGGTAGGCGATCGCCCAAAAGCAGAATGGCCGCTGCATTGCGGGACTGCCACCGTCCCTCATTGCCCCAGGCCAGGACAAGCTGATCCACTCGTTGTCCCAGAGTTGCCAGATAGCGATCGTTTTCTGGCCCAATCGGATCAGGGGCGTGACGCAACTCGGCTGGATGCACCGTTCGGTACGCAAACAGGTTCACCACCTCCAGTGACCCAAACCCCCATAACTGAGCGAAGCTAATGCAGCGGCGAATGGTTGGATCGTTCACCATTGCATCAGCGCGGCTGGGATTGAGCATGACAAACCCAACGCGGGCCGACTGCTCATCCCACGATCGCCAGAGCGAATAGCGGTAACAGCCTGTGGCATCAAATATCGCGCCAGTTTCTACAGGATTTTCAGTCACGCATGTCGTACAATTTTGCGGGTTGCGGTTGCGGTTCATTTTGACAATCGCTACTGAATTACTCAACACAGACCGCTGCGTTACCCTGGATCGTCTCGTTCTACTCCCGCGTCAGTTCCGTTGTGACTTCGTTTACCTGACGGCGCTTTAGCTCCGCAGACTCCGATCGCGGCAGCAGATTGAACACCTCGCGGAATTTATCATCCAGCGTTTCAAACGAAACAATCCCTTTTTCATTCAGCACCACCTTGCCAGCCGCATCAAACAAGACGGTTTGGGGCACCACACCGTTGTAGTAGTACCCAGGCTCACTGGCCGTATAGGTTGCCTTTGTGGGAATCGCGTCAACCCGAACAGGTAACAGATCGGCGGCTCGTCCGTAGGATGCCTGTACACGGGAAACGACAGCGGCATAGGTCTTGCAATCACTGCTGTCATCAATGTAGAGCACCAGCAGCGTTGGACGATCGCGCTTGAGGGCCTCGGCCAGCGTAAACTTCGGTGGGACTAGCGAACCATTGCCCGCGTAGA
>JAJPKC010000208.1 GCA_021323955.1 Oscillatoriales cyanobacterium Centralia_MAG_596
CGAGACGCCCGCATTTACGCAACACAGTTCAGACTCCACAACAACGCCACTGCCGACATCGGAGACAGGTGGCATTGTGAGTTTGGCGATCGGTAGCCACATCCAGTTCCGACTGGAAAACCGGAGTGATACGCCGCTGTACTTTCTCCTGCTAGGGTTAGACAACAACGGCGATCTCATGTTGCTCTACTCCCCAGCCAGTCAGCCAGTAGCACCAGTCACGCCACCGGCCAGCTCTCCCGATCAAGCCCACCCGATCGAAGCGGCGACAGCGCCCGTGCCCGATCGCGCATTCGGTAGCATCGCGCCCAATGAAACGTTGACCCTGCCGCAGGTGTCTGCATCGTTCCAGTGGCTCTTGTCTGGCCCCACTGGACTGGCTGAGACATACCTGATCTGTAGCCGTGCGCCCTTCAGCCAAACGGTCTTGCTGCTGGGATCAACGCCTCGATCGCCGGGCGATGTCCCGTCGCTGCGGACGTTAGCCAATCCGCTGGAAGTCGCTCAAGCCGTGCTACAAGACTTGCACCAGGCTAGTGAGGCCCCAGGCTCGGCTTCATCAAATCGTGCAACTCCGCGTGGGAGCAGTACTCCCGATACGTTTATGCTAGACATGAATACGTGGGCCAGCCTGCGCTTTGTTTACCAGATTACGTGATGTGATCGTGCGATGTGGTGCATCGCAATCAGGTGCGATGGCCGTGGTGATCCAGCAGCGTGCCCAATCGTTCTGCTTGCGTGACGATTCAAAGCGTTAATGAAGGCCACGATCGCCGCTAGCGAGGCAGTCACACAACTGCAGCCCACAACCATTGGCAGGGATGATTGGTATGAACCACAGGACTGGCTCGATCGCGCTGTTGTCACTGCTTCTTGTTGTTGCTGTTCCGGTTGTCGCTCAGCCATCGCCATCGCCTACGGTCTCGCCCTCGCCTGTCCTGACAACGCCGCAGCAAGAAGCCGTCGAAAAAATTGTTGATGAGCGGTTTGAGAAAAGTTCTAAAGTGAGCGATCGCATTCAATCAACCGTTAACAACAATTTTGGTTGGTCGATCAATTTACTGACCGCTTTAATTGCCGTGTTAGGCATTTCACCGATCATTATTGGTGTCTTTGTCTGGTTGCTGCGCGGGAGTGTCATCCAGCAGATGGTCATCGAAACACGCAAGCAACTCAGCGAAGAGATTGAGAAAGAAGTTAAAGAGCAGCTAAAAGTTCAGGTAGCAGAAGAACTACAGAACCAGGTTAATATCTTTAGACAGGATTTGGAGAGTTTAAAGGCAGAGTTTGTATCCCAGCTCCAAACGCTATTTATCGCCGCGCAAAATGAAAAAGATAATATCTTTCAAGAATTAGCACGCATTACGCCTTCTGTCATCCAGGAAGAATTTGTGACGCCAGAAGTACAGCAGAAGATTCAGGAGTTAACCCGACAGCTTGAATTACTTCAAGCCGCTAACACGCAACTATCGCTTACAGCGGACGATTACATTAAACAGGGTGATGCGTTTTACTTTGAAGACCGCTATGAAGAAGCCGCGATTGCCTACGACAATGCCGTTAAGATTAACCCCAATCTTCTAGCCGCATGGATTGCGAAGGGGAAAGCGCTGCGCAGAATCAAACGCTATCAAGAGGCACTCATTGCGAATGAGCAGGCGATTAAAATTGATGCTAATAATTACTGGAGTTGGTTTGGACGGGGGTATACCTTAACAGATTTACAGCGCTACGAAGAGGCGCTTACTGCATTTGAACGTTCCACCGCAATCAACCCTAAAATTCACTATGGCTGGAAACATTGTGGATACGTATTGACTAAAATGGGGCGTTACAATGATGCGATCGCCAGCTACGAAAAGGCACTAGAGCTTCAACCAAACTCATCGGGCACTCATTATTGGAGAGCCTATTACTACGCCACGCAGCGCCAAATTGACCAGGCGATCGATGATCTGAAACAAGCTTTTGCGCTCAATCCCAAGCACCGCGAAACTGCCCGGACAGACCCCGATTTTGGCACCATTCGCAGTGATCAACGGTTCAAGCTATTAGTTGAACCGATCAGTTAAATAGTGGAAACTCGCGTGAATAGTGGAAACTCGCAGATAAAATTCTGCTTCGCGGCGCAATCAAAAACCCCACTCAAGTGAGCGGGGCTTTTGGTGAAATGAATGGCACGGATCGATTGTTAAAGACCCTTACCCACTAGGCAATTCGTTTCCGAACATCGGCGGGCCTGGATTCGGTCGGTTTGGATGGAGACTTGGCGACCCGTTTCGCGTTTTCTAGCCTCCGCAGCGCTTCAATCATCTCAGCTTTTTTAAGATGCTTGTTCTTGCCGTGAGCGTCTCTCCACTTGATGCCAGCGCTTTGGCATTGTTGACGCAACTGCTCTACGGGTGAGAGTTTGCGCTGTACCGTCGTCCGGATCTCGCTTTGTTTCTGCTTGGCAGCAGACGTGGCGCGGGCTTTCCAATCAGACGGGCAGTTAAGGCGCTGGTGCGTGTAGACAACAAACGAACCCGCAATATATCCAAAACCAAGCACTTCAACCGCAACACTTGCCTGCGAAAAAAATAATTCCATTGTCAAAAGCTCCTTAGACATTAAGAGGTGTCCCATCTGACCCAGCATGGAGAAGGGATGTAGCGCGTGCTGGGTTGTCGTGCCGATCGCATGTAGCGCATAGTTCAAATCAGCAACAGATGTGAGAATTGTAAAGGCTTTTGACGCATCTGACACAAAAAATTTGTCATTCCTAACAATATCAGTCGGTAAATACGGTCAGACGGTGATTAGCTATCAACATTTTGTAGCATTCGCTTCATTCTTGAATTTGTGGATGTATCTACAATCACAATGATTACGTTGCTCGGTAAAAACGCGACACCATCATTCAGAAAAGTCAATCGAGCGCATGAGCTATTTGGATTTCGGCATATTCATTCCCATTGCTAACAACGGTTGGATTATTTCCAAGTCGTCGCAGTATATGCCATCTTTTAGTCTCAATAAAGAAATCACGTTGAAAGCCGAATCGTATGGCTTTGATTTCGCGTTCTCAATGGTGAAGTGGCGTGGCTATGGTGGTGAGACACAGCACTGGGACTACGCGCTTGAATCGTTCAATTTGATGGCAGGTTTGGCTGCAGTTACTAATACAATTGATCTGTATGCGTCGATCGCTATTCCCACGATCCATCCCGCCGTTGTTGCCAAAATGGCGGTGACGATCGACGACATTAGCAATGGCCGATTTGGCATCAATATTGTTTCTGGATGGAATAAGCTGGAATACTCACAAATGGGTCTTCTAACAGATGATTCCTACTTGTCCTATCGGTATGAGTATGCGACTGAGTATGTCCAGATTCTCAAAATGCTATGGCAACAGGGCAGAGTCACCTATCGCGGTCGATTTTTTGAGCTGGATGATTGTTTGTGTCAGCCCAGGCCCTCCCGTGACATCCCCATTGTGTGTGCCGGTCAGTCCGATCGCGGTATTCAGTTTACCGCCGAATTGGGCAATTACAACTTTGTTTTAGGTGAATTGGCAACCGTTAGCGATATTAATCTTCGCCTGAAACAGAAGGCCCATACGTACAATCGCACGGTGGGGACGTATGCTTTGTTCACCGTTGTGGCGGCAGCAACCGATGCTGAGGCTGAGGCCCGCGTTGGCGACCTTGCTGAAAACGCCGATATATCGGCAATTCAGGCCTGGGGCGGTGCACTAGCTACAGACAGGGACGGAGGGATGGCAAAAGCCATGCAGGCCGAAATCTTTATGGGCATTCCGACGATCATTGGTTCCTATGCAACGGTTGCGGCCAAACTCGACCAGCTCGCGTCCGAAACCACGATCGATGGCGTCTTGTTCACCTTTCCCAACTTTGTCGAAGATATCACGGCCTTTGGCGAATTCGTCATGCCGCTGCTCCACTGTCGTCAACAGCCGAAAAATGCGATCGCGGCTTGAGAAGGCAATCAGTAAAAGGCAAGGCCAGTCGCTCAAAGCTAAAAGACCGACAGCATTATCCTTTATCCTTCACTCTTCATCCTTCACTCTTCATCCTTCACTCTTCATCCCTCATCCCCCTCTATGCCCGGAACACCCATCATCCCCGAAGGTTCACCACCACCACTGGCACCCTATTCACCTGGAATGCTGGCGGGTGATGCACTCTATGTCTCTGGCACGCTGTCGCTAGATGCGGCGGGACGGGTGGTGGGTGAAGGCGATGCGACAGCACAGACCCGACACGTTCTGGAATCGATCAAAAGCGTGATTGAAGCGGCGGGTGGGACGATGGCAGATGTCACGTTTAACATGATTTTTTTGACGGACTTTGCGCATTATCCTCAGATGAATGCCGTGTATAAGGAGTATTTCCCCAGCAATTTTCCGGCTCGCTACTGCATTCGTGCCGATCTGGTAAAGCCAGAATTTCTGGTCGAAATTGCGTCGATCGCCCACATCCGCCAATAACAAAACGCGAGTTCCTATGAATTCATTGATAACTTTTCCGGCAAAACCGGAGGCGATCGCCTTTAGCCCCCCAGAAACGGCGATTATTGTCGTCGATATGCAAAATGCTTACGCCTCTAAATGTGGTTATTTAGACATTCTGGGTGTTGATTTGACGGGCATTCCAACCGTGGTGGATGCGATCAATAGGGTTATAGCAGCGTCGCGTCAGGCAGGAATACAGATTGTCTTTTTGCAAAATGGGTGGAGTGCCGATTTGCACGAAGCGGGTTCCCCGGCGTCGCCTCACTGGCATAAGTCCAACGCGATGCGGCTGATGCGTGAACAACCGGAGTTGGCGGGCAAACTGACGATCAAAGGCACCTGGGATTACGATCTCATTGATGCCATGCAGCCGCAGCCGGAGGACTTTATCGTCCAGAAACCTCGATACAGTGGGTTCTTTGGTACGAATCTGGATATGTTTCTGCGGGGTAAGGGCATCCGCAATCTGGTGTTTGTGGGGGTTGCCACGAATGTGTGTGTGGAGTCAACGCTGCGCGATGCGTTCTTTTTGGAATATTTTGCGCTGCTAATTGCGGATGCAACGCTGCACATTGGGCCGCCGTCTATTCAGGCGGCTACGGTGTTCAATGTTGAGAAATTCTTTGGATGGGTGACGACAACGGCTGACTATTTGAGTGGGTTGGAGGCTGTGCCGCACTCGGCTATTGGGGGATGCCGCCCGAACGAACGTAAAACGCGTTAGCAAGCATCATGCATCCGACCCTTGGGGGACTGCCCCCAAACCCCCGAACTTGGTGGACGGCTGCGTCCCCCAAACCCCCTCCAGATCAGGTTGAGGGTGAGAGGTGGGGGCGCGCTTCGCATTGCAGGGGTGGCGAGGGGATGAATGATTTCCACGATCGGGGTTGGTTGCTCTCGTGAATGTCTGTTTAGAGAGCATGGCTAAACGGGACTTTAGCGTTATCGGTTTAAATTGAAAACACGGCAGATTCGGTATGGGCTTGGCAATGCAAAGCCTCTCCACAACGGTTTGTGTCCCAAAGACTGTTTCAATCGGTATGGGATACCCCTCAACGCTGTCCTGACGGACGGCTGAGACATCCGCCTAAATCGTAAAGGGGGTGAGGGTGTAGTCGCGCCACTGTTTCTGGTAGCGCTCGGCCACGAAGGGGCGCACTACAAATTTCGGTGGGGTGCCGTCCTGTACGTCAATGCGGATGAATGAGTAGGGGCGACGACGCTGGGAACCCTGTCCACTACGCCCGACGAAGAGCTGCGATTTTGCCACTGGTCGCGCGTCATCAACCTCTGGTTGACCAAACACTTCTGTTAGCTCTGGGCCTTCCTCGCGCTGTCTTCGCAGGCTGAACCCGCTGCCGCCGCAGACGATCCAGTTTGTATTGGCGTCGGCGTGCCCTGTATCTACGGTGCGTAGATACTCCAGACAGTGGGCGTGTCCGTTGATTACCAGATCAACTACAGACCGTCCCTGCGATCGCTCACCGATCACTGCGGCTACTGCATCCAGCACTTGTCGCAAGCGATAGCGCACGGCTAACGTTTGTGCCTGGTGCCATTTGGTTGCTTCTGTTACGTAGGGCGGATGGTGAAAGAAAAGCACGCGTCCCCGGACATCATCTGTCTGCCAGGAGGCAATCAAGCGTTCCTGGAGCCACTCTAGCTGGTCGCGATCGACCTCTGTTGTTTCGTTAGACTCCAGTTGCTTGGTGATGTCTTTGCTTACCTCGGTGAGCTGTTGGAGCTTTGCGTTCAGGTCGTCTACCTGCTCTGCACCATCGGGCGTGTTGGGGTTGAGCTTGGCGATCGTCATCACAATGTCCTGCATTTCTTTCTCCAGCGTTGTCTGCCGTGTTGCCAGATGCCGACGATACGCGGCCCCTTCGGAAGTATGGGGTAAGGGGATGGGCGCATTGAAGGTGTTGGAATCCAGGGCAAAAAAGTCGATGCCGCCAACGCGAAAGGTGTAGTAGCGATTGGGAAGACGGGTAAAGTGCCCTGGCCGATAGCGCAAGCAGTTCCCAGCCGCCGTTTTGGCTGTGTAGTGCTCGTCGAGGTGACGCTCCAGGTCGCTGGTGCTGTTAAAGGCTTTGAGGTAATCCAGAAAAGCACGTGCATAGGCGTTTCCCTGCTCTGACCCACGCCAACCCAGGTCTAGATCGAGTCGTGATTCCAACAGCTTGCGAATCGGTACGGTAAGTTGTGAAAACAGCCCATAGACTAGCGGCAGGTCATAGTAGTCATGATTGCCAGGGGTCGGCAGAAACGGCAGGTTGAAGAGCATGCGATCGTAGGCAATGCGCTTAAAGTTGTCTCCTACCAGGAATTCGCGGTATGGCTCAATAAAGTTAGACGGATAGTAAGCGCTCGATCCGGTCAGGTAAATGACATCGCCCGTGTGCAGCACAAAGCGGCAAGTGTCCCGATGGGGCAGCATTTGCTCGGCAATTCGTCGCTGCGGGTTATGTCCTCGATGCGGCCCAGAGCCACTGTCGCCGATCACCATAAACGAAAACGTGGGGCTGTCGGCCTGCCCATCATCCAGCACCAACTGCGTCTGGTCGATGCCCCGCTGCACGATCGCGGCGTCCTGCCAGCGCACCCGCTGCTGCATCTTGAGAATCTTTGTGGCGATCGGAGGGTCGATCACAAATTCCATCGCAGATTTTCTCCCTGTTAGTCGTTAGCAGCGATCGTCAAAGCGACGCGTGCTGATTGTAGCGGCTTCCGGAAACGGTTGAAATCAATCTTTTGTCGTCTCTTCGATCGCTCCTCTGCCTTTAGACAGAGTTAAAACAGCGCAATTTCTTTTAACTTCATAGTGCAAAGAGCTGATGACTCCAAACCCCCAGGGCAACCTGGGGCTTTCGTTTTTAAAGCGTCTGGAAGCGCTAGAAAGCAGGCAATACGCGAGACGGAAGCGGCCATTCAAATGCGAACGGTTCAATCCGCCTCACTCCTCACGGTCTATTCCCGCTGCGCGGCTTTCACCCTTTTGGTTCGTAGGTAATGTGGTCGGACGTATAGGACGGTGGCTCGACGTGGATGAGGATCCGGACAGGGCTGAAGCGCTCTTCGAGTCTGGCCTCTACGGCTTCGGTGATGCGGTGAGCCGTTTCAACGTCGACGGCATCGACAATCAGGTGCATTTCGATGAAGGTTTGCCGACCCACCACACCTCTAGACGCGATATCGTGACAGTTCAATACACCGGGCACCTGCATCGCGATCGTGTGGATCGCTTCGGGCGCGATCGCCATCTGGTCAACCAGTGAGGGAATGTTATCGCGTAGCACTGACCAGCCGCTGGAAAACACCAGCAGCGCAACGGGAAACGCCAGCACCACATCCAGCCACTGTAGTCCCCAGGCCCAAATACCAATCAGCCCGCCAAGCACGCTAATGGTCACCCAAATGTCGCTCATGGTGTGTTTGGCATCAGCAATCAGGATGGGACTCCCAACGCGCAATCCCTCACGGCGCTCGTAGAAGGCGACGAAAATATTGACGCCCAGTACAATCAGCAGCAGCCACAGTTCGGATGCCGAGATTTTGACGGGTACATGGCTGGGGCTGATCAAGTGCTCGATCGCGCCCTGCAAGATCTCAAAGCAGGCGATACCCAAGAAGGCTGCAATGCCCAATGCGCCAACGGCTTCAAATTTTTGGTGTCCATAGGGATGATCGCGATCGGGTTCAGGCGACGAAAACCGACTGGCAACCAGACCCAAAATATTATTAGCACTGTCGGTAATGCTATGCAGCGCGTCAGCTAGTAAGCTCAGCGATCCGGTCAACCACCCTACTACCGCTTTCAGCACCATCACGAACAGGTTGAGCAGCAGGGTGATCAGCAAAACCCGCCGCACATGCGATCGATTGTCAGCCATCACAACATTCATCAAACTCGATATTCCTCACTGTAGGACAGCCGTCGCGTCTGTACTATTGAATCATTTTGAGTTTTGCGCTTCAGGCGGTGATCATTCACTCGATCGGCGTGGGATTGCCGCACGCCCCATCCCGTCCTCGCCGGTGTTCTGCTTCTGACTCCTGCCTTTCTGCCTGCTCTCTCGTCGCTAATCTCCCGACTCCTCCTATCCAAATCCTGCCGCTCCATGAAATCAACGATCGCGCTCGTCCCAATCGCCAGTACCATTTAAAGGTCGATCGTTGGGTTACACCACCCATGTCCTCATCTCAATTCACTATCAACCTTATTGAGGGGTCGGTCGCATTGAGCTTTACACCTCAGGCGGCCAGAGATCTGCAGGCGGCACTGGCACAGTTGATGGGCAGCCTCAAAGCAACTGCCGCTAAAACCGCACCAGCCGGTCGTCCCATTCCCCAAAAGCCAACGGAATATCAATATACCGGTGACGTTTTTCTCGAAATCTTTTGCAACCCCAACATTTGGGCATCGCCATTTGCGGCCAAGGTGCTCGTTACTGTGCGCGACGATCGCATTCGCCTCACAACCGAAGCGGCCCTCAGTCGCTTAGTGGAAGATGTCAATCAATACCTGGAGCAGTTTGGCTAAAGCATTAAAGGGGATCCCGCTATCATAGGGGCATGGTTATCACAGGAGGCGTGATTTAGATGAGTTTTGAGAACCCCGTGCAACTCTTGCAAAAAAGCTTTCATGTAGCGCTTGGCGCAACGGCGTCATTGGTTGAAGCGCTGCAAGACTCTGAAAAACGCCATGAAAACCTCTCCAAGCTAAACCAGGAGTGGAGTGTGCTGTCGGCAGAGTGGGCCCAAAAAGGTGAACTAACGGAACAGGAAGCCCGCAACTTTGTCGATAGTCTGATGTCTCAAGGCTCCAGCCAAAGCACCCAAACGCCTGGAGCACCGGGCTCCCGGCCCAGTACGCCAACCGCACCGCCAGACGTGCAGCTAGAACTGCAGGAACTGACCGCCCAGATCACCGCTCTACGGGCCGAACTCGAAACCCTCAGAAACCAAAACACGCCTTCTTGAGAGCTTTGTGCGCTGGCAGCGCATGGCTAAATTGTTGAACTGATGAAAAGTTGAACCGAAGAAAAACCGGGTATCTCTACACACGTCTGCCGTTTAAGCCTCAAGTGTGTTTAGAAACCCGGATTTTCTTCAGCGCGTGTCGCCGATCGCTAGGCGCACACCGCAATTAGCGTCATAGCGCTCCCGGTAGCTTATCGGGAACTGCTCCGACTAGTCGTTATCCCACTGTTCGCGACCGACCAGGTCACCAATGCGATCGCGGAGCAAGAAGTTGCAGCGCTCAAGTTCACTTTCAACCCAGGCCCACTCACGCGCCGGGATGTATTGGCAGAGGATATAAATCGGCTGTTGACGGCTGACCAGTCCTTTACGAATTAGTTCGCGCGCCTCGTCCTGAATCACATTAAGAGAATACTGTGCAGATTGAAGCATAACCACCCTTTTGCTGGCTAATGGATTCCTTGTCAGAAACAGAGGGCCTAGAAAGAGCAACCCAAAGTATCGATAAAAAGAAATGAGAGTTTAAAAACGAGACTCAGGATTTGAATCCAGCGAAAATTAATTGTAGTCCTCTATACTGAACCGATTTCATTTTCGCGCTGATCCTCTATTGATTGTATTAAGAACCATTGAAAAAGTCATCAAACCCTAACTCCACCATGAAGCAATATCGCAGTAAAATATCCACTGTTCGGTAGATCCAGGGGAAGATTTAATATTTTATGTCGATATATTAAGTATTGTCGAGACAGGCGACCCGGATCGTGGAAACAGTGATGCTAACTGGCCGCTCCAACGGATCGGCATTCGGCCTGACGATCGTTTCGGCTACGGCACAGCGTGGCGGCCAATTCGATGGCGGTGGCCATACTGGTGGCAGCGGCTATACCCTGTCCCGCGATGTCAAAGGCCGTACCGTGATCCGGCGATGTGCGGACAAACGGTAAGCCGATCGAGGTATTGACCGCCCGATCAAACGCCATCAGTTTGACTGGAACCAGCCCCTGATCGTGGTACAGGGCCAGGTAAGCGTCTGCAGCGTGAAGAGGAGAGGCACTTGAGACGGCATCATTGCTCCGTGATGGCGGCTGGCCAAACCACGCCTGTCCTGGCTTGACCCACATCGTATCGGGAGGAATGGGGCCATCAAGCCGAATCCAGGGCAGACGCGAACGAGTAGCCTCCAGCCAGGGAATCAGCCAGGTCTGCTCTTCGTGCCCCAGCTTGCCCTGTTCGCCACTATGCGGGTTCAGTCCGGCGATCACGATCCGGGGTGACTCCAGCCCAAAATCCTGCCGGAGGCAAGCAACGAGTAAATCCAGCTTGTGGGTGAGCAACTCTGGGGTCAGGGTGTCGGCGACCTGACGGAGAGGAATATGCGTTGTGGCCAGCAGCGTTCGTAAAACCCA
>JAJPKC010000214.1 GCA_021323955.1 Oscillatoriales cyanobacterium Centralia_MAG_596
CAGCATTGACACACCCAACCAGCACACGCGCAAGAAGCGCGGCGTGCTGGATACCGTCGCATGATTCAGCCTAAATTGAAGCGGGACAACACCGTGTCTGTGCGCGATCGCCATTCCGACTACTCCTACCAATCAGGTTAAGGTTTGCTTGCTTTCTAATACTACGGCAAGTCTATCGAATTGCCGTATATTTTAATCAGAATTCAGATGAGAGTCAGGTTCCGTTGCCTGCGTCAGTTTGATTTTTGCTAGGCGACGTTTAGGTGCCACGGTTCCGGCTACAGTGAAACGGTTCGCATCAGGGTCTATCCGTCCGTCCGTCCAGGGCAAAGTGTTGCTGGCGGCGTTGTTAGCCCAGTAACGTCAAATCGCTAAAAAAATCCTCTAACAAACTCCACTGGAGTGCTAGAGGACTCAGAACATGAATGGAGAAACATTGACACCAGCCCTCAACTAACGATGGCACCGTTCGGTCAGACGTGCTTAGAGATGGTAAATGCAAAAGTACCTGATTTGCTTTTCAGGAGGCCACCGAGTGCATTAAACCATCTATGCCCATGTATAGACAGTCTCTAGCAAGTGCGGTACAAACAATGGGTAGTGGGTGTAGAGCGTAGTGCGTGAGAGTGAGAACTGCTGTACATTTCAATGCACCCTAATGAACTATCGGATGCTGTTGCAAGGAATACGCAGCACTTTACAATTTGTAGAAGTCGCCCGGGCTTCAAAGCTCCTACGATTTGCCCAGAGCTAATTTGTAGAATCGGATTGGGCAGGGGTGATCGTTTCTGGCTTTTTCGTGGGAAAGCTGGTTTCATCAACTGGGATCACAGTGACTTCTCCAGTCGGAGACACGAGACAAATTGTATTTGCATCAAGCGTCTGGGTGTCCTTAGGCAGCGGATGCGGTGTCAGTTTTAGCATAATGGCAAGCGATATCGGTACTTACAGCTTCTCGCAGAAGCCGTCCTCGCTACAACCGTGCGGTTACGGTGGCTGAAGTGAAGATACTGTTAACCATTAAGCACATAAAGCATCTCAGGTTTAATTGCCTTCACAATGGATGCCTTATCGCACTGCCCCAAATAGCGCATCGCCTATGCCTGTAGTTCATTCAGTTTTGCCAGCACTTCAGCACTGTGAATGCTTGGATTAACGCCTGTGAATGTGGCGCGCAATATGCCGTCTGGATCAATGACGTAAGTATGGCGCAGGGAAACAACACCCATCCAGGAACCGTAACGCTTGCTGACAGCACCATCTGTATCTGCGAGGAGTGGAAACTTCAGCCCTTCTGAGTCACAAAATTCGGCATGGGAGTTCACAGAATCGGCACTGATACCCAGAATTTGTGTGTTGCGATCGATATACTGAGGGAGGTCTTGCTGAAACCGCCGCGCTTCCAGCGTACAGCCTGACGTAAAGTCTTTTGGATAGAAGTAGACCACCACCCACTTACCCCGGTAGTCGGCAAGCGAAACAGCACCGTCGCCCGTATTGGTTGGTAACGTAAAATCTGGGGCCATCTGACCAATGGGTGGTTGGACACCACCGAGAGCGGTGGCCGACATGGGTGCACCCAAGGTGGCTAGAAGGACGAGACAAAGCGTAGCCAGGAGATTGAGAAAGTGGCGGCGAGACATGGAGAATAAACCTGAACAATTGCTTAACACAAGTTTACAATGACTCGCGTGAATCCGCCTAATCGCGCTGTTAAGCAGCTCACGGTTCAACAGCGCGATTTTAAGGCCCGATCAGGGGAGTAGCTTATTCAATATTGATTGTGCTGGGCGAACCAGCACCACCAGGAGATCCAATCAGCGGTTTACGGTATTCGGCATACAGGCGATCGCGCCACTGGAAAAACGGCTCGAAGGTTCCGATATCAGCAATCCCCGGCACACCCCGATCTTTCAGTGCATCTGGAATTTCCAGATAGTTACCACCCGGAAACTTTAGATAGGCGCTCAGACCCGCAACCGCAAAATCAGCCAGTGTCGGGTGATCGGTTACGAGATATGGCTGTTCGCTCAGGATAAAGGTCAGTGCAGTTAAATCTCGTTTAATGGCTTCCATTGCCGACTTAATGGCATCTGGCCCAAAGCCAACGCCCTGCCCCAAAACGCTCAAGAACTCAGTTGGCACAGCACTGATCAGATTTTTCACCACATCGGGAACCGAACTCGGCAAGAAAGCGGCGCGAAGTGCATGGTCTTGATTCAATGCCCCGATGAGTACTTTGCGTGCATTCAGCCCGATCGATTCATCGGCCCATTGTTCGATCAACAGAGTCAACCCGCGCAGTTTAGGTTCCGTTGGAATGATGGGGCGATCGGGGTACTGCCGTTCCAGATAGTCAGCGATCGCCGTGGAATCGGCAATGACTTCATTGCCATCTTTCAAGACAGGCACTTGCCGCTGCCCCGCTAGACGGAACAGCTCAATCTGCCCAATACCAGGGGTGACCTCAATCTTGCGATAGGCTAACCCCTTGTAATCAAGGATGAGCCGCACTTTTTCAGAAAAATGGGATAGTTCAAACTGATACAGCTCTAACATTGCGGATTCTCCTGGATGGCGCTTGAAAATGGTACCTAACGTTTTCAGGTTGTAGAACGACTCCGTAAGACTAACGCAATCGTCTCTTAAACACAAACGCAATGCAATCCGCTGAAAGAAACATCTCGCTTGCGTAAAAATGAGCACGCTATTCAAAGCAAAACGACTTGTGAACCCAGAAGCGTACGCCCAGTGCGAAGCAAGTGGCAGTTGACATGCAACCAATCTGAGCAAATTTAGGTATACAAGTATGCGGAATTTTATCAAATTCGACTTGTGTTTTGTGCAACTGGATCATCAAGCGCTACCGCATAAATCTCCTAAGATTAATGCCAAAAAATTCGACTTTGTGCAGACAACTTTAAGGGCGATCGTCCAATTAAACAAATATTTTTACATACACTATGACGCCGATTAAATAATCAAAAATCTGCAAACAAATTAGCTCAACATTGACAGAACAACTTTGATCTGTGAAGAACCAAAACCGTTTATGACTGCTATCGACGGGCAGATCAAAGATTGCTTTGATAATTTCGTACAACTCTGTCACATGCAAGCCATGCCTGTGTGCCTGAGCAGAAGCTGCCGTACTGACAGACAGAATCGAACTTAAGACTAGAGGCGATATCCAACTCGCGACAGAGAAATAGAGGAGAGCGAATTTCTAAGCTTTGGGGAGTAATCACTGACTGATTGGAGAAGGATGTTTGCCGAGTGTGAATAAGATTGGGTTCTTGCAGTTTTCTAGGAGCTGTAGGGCCGTTCTGCTCAGTTCTCGCAATCAAGTTCCCAGTACCGCACGCAGCAATCGAAGGAGATATCGATGAATACGAAAGAAAATCAAAATTTAACGAAAAAGGTTACTGCACTCTTGGGTGCGATCGCTGCCAGCAGCTTTTTAGGATTACCCGCCTTGGCCGGCAGCGCTAGCCAAATGAATGGGCAACCATCGCAGTCCTCATCGCAAACTCAGTGCACACCAAACTCGGTTCAGTCCAGCGCACCATTTGGGACTGCCACACCCGATGCATCGAATCCAGCAGCGGCTCAAGTGCCCAACCAAGCCGACCCAAGAACTGGCGTGTCGCCTTCAACAACCGCCAGCACCCAGTCCAGCATGGACAACAGCCGCTCTAGCACCCAGGCATCGAACCAAACCACTGGCTATTCGGGATCGCGGATGGGCGATCGCACCACGCCCAGCGCTGGTAACGATGTCCTTTCTCAAGGTGGAGCGACCTCCGGTGGTGAAGCCAGCCAGACCGTTTCGGCAGCTAACAATGGTGACATGAACCAGGCGAATGGCAACCGCTACAGCGCTGACAACAGCCGCTACAATCCCTACCGGATGGGGTTCGATCGCAAAGCGATCAGTACATATCGGAATGTTTTAGCTTACGGTGGTGCAACGGCTGGTGCAGCGGCACGCCGACTCGTATCTGACGCCAACAACCCGGATTCGTTCCAGACCAATGGGCAATACAACTCCAGTCAGGCGGCCAATACCGCCAATACGGCTGAGACTGCCACAAATCCAAACAGTTCGCTTCGCTCTGACACCGTGAGCATGTCGTCTGGCCAGTCTAACCAGACCAGCACGATCGCTTGCGGCCCTGGAACGTCACCGCGTCAGGGTACCCCACGGTCATCCAATCAGTCTGACTACAGCACACAGGGATCCAGCACTCAGATCGATCGCCAGGGCAGTCAGTCGTCTCCTGACAACTCCTCTTTGCCCGCATCACGTCAGTCCACTGACCAATCGAAACCCCAGACCAATACACCACCGCAGCAGAGCGACCTGCAACGTAGCCAGTCTCCGGCTGACAGCAACGGTAGCGGCGGGCGTTAAAGGCAACATTCCAATCCAACCAAAACGTTGAGGCCTGGAACACACGTAATGACTTAACTGTTGTTTCGCAGTGCTGAACGCTGGTTGAACTCAATCGGCAAACCGCCATCCGATCGTGATCGGATGGCGGTTTGCTATATGTGGCTATCGATCGCGCTGGTCAGAAGGCGAGGAAACCGCAACATGCGATTGAGGGGCTTCTGAATCGCCACTGCCACACGATGAATGGCGGCAGCGATCGCGCCTACCCTTTACGAACAGACCGAATTCCTGTCAGTCTGCTTAAATAAAACTACGGGTCTATTATGAGAATTCAGTTGCTGCGGTGAAGCTTGTTGTGAGGGGATGCTCATACAGTGTTGGCAATACGGCTCTCGTCTTTTTGTTGCTTGGTCAATCATCCCCTCATCGCCTCATCCACATGGGGGAAGCCATGCGTCTGGGCAACGCGCCAATCTAGGTCTAGATGCCATCTGGAGAGGGATAGAGAGATGAAACTCAACGGCTCAGTCAGTCTGACACCAGAACGATCACTCCTCTCACTACGGGGTCGAATTTAGTGAAGTCCGTGGTTTACTTGCTCAGGGTTAGTGTGATCGCCTGCGCCATTCTCCTTCTGGGTCGGCTGACAATATTCATTTTCAATCCAGGTTCTGCAGCTTCACCGGTATGGTTTCCCGCCGGGGTTGCTTTAGCTGCATTGCTATTGGGAGGTCGGAAGCTGTGGAGCGGCGTCATGCTGGGGAGCTTTCTACTAGGGCTGTCATTAGGCGCAACATGGCTTGTGTCGCTATTCGCCGCGATCGGCACAACGCTGAGCGCAATTGTAGGGCACTGGTTGTTACGCTCTGATCAATGGGAGCCTGGGTTCGATCGACTGCGGGATGGGATCCGCTTTCTGGCGTTAGCAGTGGCCGTCTCTCCAGTGGTTAATGCCACAATCAGCACGTTGAATGCCTGTGGCGCTGGCTTGATTGACTGGAGTAAGTTCAATCAGCACTGGTTAGCAATTTGGCTGGGGGATGGATTGGGAATTTTGCTCATCACACCCTTGCTGCTGACCTGGCTCAACCCCGATCGCAGCAGCTTCATCAAAGCCTTGTCTCCACGTTTTTTTTCGCTGCGTACGCTCAAACGGTGGTGGCAGGAAAGTCCAATGGCAGCATGGCGCATCCTGGAGGCGCTAGTGTGGTTTGCGCTGTTGCTGTGTTCCAGTTGGGCCGTGTTCTATGCGCCTTTACAACCAGGCGTTGCGCGATACCCGCTGGAGTACTTACCAATTTCGCTGATTGTCTGGGCAACGCTGCGGTTTGGCCCACGGGGCACGGTGCTGAGTAGTTTTGTTGTATCAAGCGTGGCGTTTTGGGGCTTATCAGCCCACAGAGGCCCATTTTTTATGGACGCAAATCACAACGTCCAGCAGGCCGTTTATTTGCTGCAGGCCTTCATTGGGATCACAGCGGGGACGGCGATGGTCTTAACAGCCACGGCAGCCGAACGGGAACAGGCGGAAGTGCAACTCCGGTTTGCGGCAGAGCGCGAACGGTTACTGGCTGAGACGGCACAGCGGATTCGTCGATCGCTGGATTTAGACGAAATTCTGAACACCACGGCGGCAGAAGTGCGGCAGTTGCTACACGCCGATCGCGTCCTGATTCTTCGTCTGGATCTATCGGGACACCATTTAGCCGTAGCCGAGTCGGTTCATCCCAAGTGGCCATCGGGGTTGAGCTGGATATCAAATGACCACGTCGCACAGGCGATCAAAACGCTGTTTCAGCAAGAGGCTTTTGACCAGGGCGCAAACCCAAAGCCGATTCGGGCGATCGACGATATTGACCAGGTTGAACACCCACCGCTGATTACTGAATATCACCGCTACTGTCAGGTCAGGGCCAGTATTGGTGTCCCGATCAGGGGATGCGGCAAAATGTTTGGGGTTTTGCTGGTCAATCAATGTTCAAGCCCACGACACTGGCAGCCCTTTGAAATTAATCTGCTGAAACAGTTGGCAACGCAGGTTGAAATTGCGATTCAGCAGGGGCAACTCTACCAGCATCTGCAAACCCTGACGGCCAGCCTCGAAGAGCAGGTCCAGGAGCGCACGGCTGAACTACAGCAGCGGATGCAAGAGTTGCAGGGCCTTAACCAGGTTAAAGATGTGCTGTTGCACGCAGTGGCTCATGATTTGCGGACACCCGTACAAGGGATGCTGATGGTGCTGAACAACCTGCGGCGCAAGCATTGCGATATTGTCCCTGTGCCCTGCGCCAAAGTCGATCGCATGATTCAGAGCTGCGACCACCAGCTCAATCTGCTTAACTCGCTGCTGGAGGATCATACGCGCGATCGCCCCACCGCTGTCCCTGACGTTCAACCAACCGATCTCCAGACGGTGTTAGAGGCAGCGCTGGCAACCCTGAAGCCGTTATTGACGGACAATCAGGTGACACTAGACAACCAGATTGCATTAGATTTACCACCCGTTCATGCCAACCCACTCCAGCTCCAGCGCGTATTTGAAAGCCTGTTGTTAAATGCCGTTAAGCATAACCCGCCGCGTTTGACGATTACGCTCAACGCCACAATCAGCGATCCTGCCGATACTGCATCTCCACGCATGATTTATTGCACCGTTGCTGATAACGGTCTGGGTATGAGTCCAGAGCAGTGCGATCGCCTGTTTCAGCTTTACGTTCGTGGTGTCAACAACAAACACCTTACGGGGATCGGGCTGGGACTTTACCGCTGTCGGCAAATTGTCACCGCACATGGGGGTGCGATCGGCGTTAACAGCCATCCTGGGAAGGGATCGCAGTTTTGGTTCACTTTGCCTGCCGTCCCTTGAGACGAGGGAAGCATGAAGAGACAGAAGCGATCCCCCCTGGAGGCGTTCGCTGTCGCGATCGCGCCTGTTGCTGCAATCGTGGCGCACCCCCACTCAAAACGTCTCCGCCTCTCTTGTGGTTCTTGTCCGTCAACCCATTTGCAGACAACTTGCCAACGCGTGCGCCAACTCCCTCGCCGTTTGGTATCGATCACACGCTCGCGGTTCGGTGACGCGATCAATGACTTGGCGCAGATCCGGGGAAATTTCGGGGTATTGATCCAGCGCAAAGCGGTAGCTATGACCCCGTTTTTTGAATAGGCGATGGGGATTTTCGCCCGTAATGAGAAAGATCAGGCTCGGGCCGATCGCGTACAGGTCGGATTGGGTCACAGGGCGTCCCTGGGCTTGTTCGGGCGCAGCAAACCCCTCCGCTCCAATCCGCGTCCCAGAGGGAATACCAACCGCTTTGACAGCACCAAAATCCAGCACGACAACGCGATTATTGATCGTCTGTACCAGTAAGTTACCAGGTTTGATATCGCGGTGAATAATTGGCGTGTTGCGCGAGTGGAGATAGTCCAGCACATCGCAGGTCTGGATCATCCAGGCGATCGCCTGTGACGGTTGCACAGAACCATACTTGCGGACGCGCCGTTCTAAGTCCTGTCCATGCAGTAATTCCATGACCAGGTACTTTTTGCCGTCTTCAATGAAAAAGTCGTAGAACTTGGGGATGCCGGGATGACTGAGCGTTTGCAGAGTGCTGGCCTCGCGTTCAAACAACTCTTGCGCTTTGGGAATTGATGCCATATCGGTATTCATCTCCTTCAGAACGCGCAGCGCCGTTTGCGGTTGTCCCGAAGCTGGCGTACCTGTCGCTGGATGCCACACCAGGTAGGTTGTGCCCATCCCACCCTTACCCAAAACGCGCAACACCTGATACTGGTGAATCGTTTTCTCTACCTTGACGGGCAACCCACACCGAGTACAGAACAGATTATCGGGTGGGTTGCCACTGTGAGTGCAGGGTAAGTGTTTTGGTGATGACCAGTTGACCGACGGTATCGTTTTGGAAATCGACGGGAGCTGCGGCGATCGAGCGATCGCGGATGGTTTGCCAGACTCTATCCCCATCGAGGCACGAAGCTGTAGTTTTAACAGCGGCCCTCCCTGAGCCAACTGCAGGATCGCATCTTCAGTGATCAGCCCTTGCGACATGACCGCACCATTAACAAAAGTACCGTTGCTGCTGTGGTTAACCACATGCCAACCGTACTGTCCTGCATTGGCAGGGTTTGTCGCGGCCATATCCACGCGGCGGAGGTCAAGATGATGTCGCGACACCAGCAGGTCGTCCAGAACCACGTGATTTCCTGGAGCGCGACCAATCCGAATTAATGGTTCGCCATTGAAGCACCACTGTTTGAGCGGCGTTTGAGCTTGCGGATCGATAAGGGTCAGAATGACCATGAATGTGGACTCCAGACTCCAGACGGAGGCTTGCGACTGCCTGGGCTTGAGGTTGCGCGAATTTGAGACTGTCTCGATTTTGAAGTGAAGGTGCGAACTTTGTCCATCGTAAAGCTACCAGTCTAAACTTTGTAGAGATGATCGTCCTTTGCCACTAAGGGGGGCAAACTTCAAGGCTGCAACCGTCACTAAAAAATTGAATAGTTTGCTTGTACGGGCGTTCGCTTTAGCGTGTGCTTTGCACTCAGCATTCGGCAGTTAACTCTGACTGAGTGATAAGCGGTTTCTAAACTGCTCGGCCTGCTAGGGTAAAGCCCAGCCGCGTTGAAGTTATCCCCACTTACAGCGGTTTTCAAATGAATAAGCCACAGTGAGCGAACCAGCTAAGGGCATCATCATCAGAAATGCACTCATTGATAATCTGGGTTAACGCTTGATCAAGTGCTTCTATAGTGCGAGCTTTACGGAGCGCAACAGTTGCTTGAGTTTGAACCAACATAACTCAATGGGTGAAAGGTCAGGAGAGTAAGGTGACAAAAACACCACCTTTGCGCCAACGGCTTCAATGGCCTCTTGAATGACCGAGGCATGATGCACCGGTAAGTTATCCATCACAATGATTGATCCTACCCACAACTGAGGAATCAGGATCTCCTGGATGTAAAACAGGAACACGTCGGTATTGACACTGCCCACGATGCTCATCTTGGCAATCAACCCATCGGGCTGTGTGTTCGTTCACGGATGATAAAACCTACTTTTATGCGGTGCGATCGCCCATCATCTGACCAGACAACGCGCGATCGCACTCATTCGCCCACTCCCACCTTTTACCTTTTACCTCCCCACCCCTACATTCGTTCCAGAACCGGAATGCCTAACAGGGAAAGCCCCAGCTTGAGCGATCGAGCCGTTAGATCGGCCAGGATTAACCGCGAAGTACGCAGTGGCTCCTCGGCATCCAGGATAGGACACTGCTCATAAAACCGATTGAACTTCTGGCTCAGTTCAAACAAGTACTGACAGAGCCGATTGGGTAATAAATCTTGATCAATCTGCGCCAGGATCTCATCCAGTTGGAGCACGTGCTTTGCCAGAGTGAACTCCGTTTCATCCTCCAGCACAATCCCGGCGTTCGCACCCAGTTGCTCAAAGTCGATCTGTCCTTTCCGACTAATGCCCTGTACGCGAACGTAGGCATAGAGCATGTAAGGAGCCGTGTTGCCCTGGAGCGACAGCATTTTGTCGTAATTAAAGATGTAGTTACTGGTGCGGTTCTGGCTCAGGTCTGCGTACTTGATGGCACTAATACCCGTTACCTGGGATGCATGAGCGATGAATTCATCGGTTTCTTGCCGACCTTCTTCCGTTAGTCGTGCTTCGAGATCCGCACGCGCATGAGCGATCGCCTCATCCAATAAGTCCTGGAGTCTCACCGCTTCACCCGATCGCGTCTTCAGTTTTTTGTTGTCTTCGCCCAGTACCAGCCCAAAGGGCGCGTGGATAAACTCCACCGCATCGGTGATCCAGCCTGCGCGTCGTCCAACCTGAAAAATTTGGGTAAAGTGGTTGGTCTGCTCCATCCCCACCGGATAGATCACCCGCTGCACCTTGTCTTCCTTCACCCGATAGCGAATTGCCGCCAGGTCAGTTGTCGCGTAGTTATAGCCGCCATCCGACTTCTGCACAATTAGCGGTAGCGGTTTGCCTTCCTTATTCGTAAAGCCTTCCAGAAAGACACACTGTGCGCCTGCGTCTTCTACCAGCAGTCCCTTTTCCCGCAAATCTTCCACCACACCTTCCAGCAGGGGATTGTAAAACGATTCGCCCCGCTCAAGGACGTGGGCAATTCCCATCAGGTCATAGATCACGCGATAAGAACGACTGGACAACTCGCACACGATCTTCCAGGCGCGTAACGTATCGGCATCGCCTGCCTGAAGCTGCACGACCGACAGCCGCGCGGCTTCACGAAAGTCGGCATCGGCGTCAAACCGCTGTTTTGCCTGACGGTAGAACGTGGACAAATCGCCCAAATCAAGCGACTCATTCGCCGTCAGCGCTTCTGGGTAGGCTTCGCGCAGATAGGCGATCAACATCCCAAACGGTGTGCCCCAGTCGCCCACATGGCTAATGCGAAGTACGTCGTGTCCAATAAATTCGAGAATGCGAGCGATGCAGTCCCCAATGACGGCAGGACGCAGGTGCCCTACGTGCATCTCTTTCGCAATGTTAGGGCTGGGATAATCGACAATGACCCGTTGAGGGTGCGCGATCGGCGCAACGCCCAGACGCGGATCAGACTGGATCGCTTTGATCTGGGCTTCGAGATAGCTCGTCTTGAGCGTCAGATTGATAAATCCTGGCCCCGCTACTGTGGGTGGTTCGCATAGATCCGTCACTTCAAGATGCTGCACAAGCTGTTCGGCGATCGCTCGGGGTGCTTTGCCCAGGGGTTTGGCCAGCGACAGCGACACATTTGCCTGATAATCGCCAAATTTGGGATTACTCGCAGGTACAAGGATGGGATCCACAGAGCGGTAGTCTGCGCCAAATGCAGCGGTCAAAGCGTGTTCAAAACGGGCCTTTAGTTGCGCGATCGTAGAATTCATAGTAGAGGAACGTCGTCCAACAGCGAACAGTAATTGTTGAATAGGGATACTCACCCAGCGTACTCTGCCGTAGCGCGATCGGCGCTTCTGAATTTATTTTTCCCTGCTAGAATAGTCCTGCTTTACCAATCCCGAGACAGCAGTCAAAATCCTGTTACCTGGGGATTGGAGCCGGGCACTTTAAAGCTAATTAACTTCACCTGAGCAGCCATACGCCGATGCCAAAAGTAACTGCTAAAGTTGACACGTTTCTCAAAAAGCGCGTTCTGGGAGCAACCGATTTAACGGATGCTGAAAAGCTCTTTATGTCCAAGGGCAGCAGTTTTGCTGTGACTGAGTTTGCGCCCGATCGCAACCAGCATATATTTCTAAAACTCGCATCTCCACTGACTGCAAAAGACGGTGTGACGAAGCTGCAAGCAGTGTACGCATACGATCCGCATATTCAGATTGAAGGTCAGGAAGCCGTGCAGGTCGTGAAGCTTGACGTGCCCTACGCCAGCCAGCTTGGCAATGAACAAATTGTGCGAGCGGGACAGGTTTGGTACGACTGGCGGCAGTGCAACACCACCAGCAACACGATGCTGGCGAACTACCTCCTCAAAGGTGAACTCACAAACCAGGCAAAAACGCAAGGACTGCCGGAACCAGAGTCCGTTTATATGCGTATTGTGGCTAAGTACGGGGACACCACCGATCATGAGGCGCAAACCAGTGCGCTCAAAGAGTTAGGCATTGAGACGTATTTCAGCTACACCCTGTCCTCAAAAGATGTGCTGATGTCTCTCAAGACAGGCATCCCAGTCGTTGCCGGGTTTGCCTACAAGCACAGTGGGCATATCTGTGTCATCGTCGGCCACGATCCTGTCCAGAAGGCATGGCTGGTGCATGATCCCTACGGCACTCGTCACGGATATAGCGATAACTATGACATTGGCATTGGTGGTGCCTATGACATCTATTCCTATGACACCATGCAGCGCATTTTCTGGGATCAGGGCGGCGAATCGGGCTGGGGGAGAGTCGTCACCAGCGTGAAGGGAAAGCCGACCGGATTGCCCATGGGACTGTGAACGGATTCAATACTGGCGCGAGCGAGGACATGGATGAAAGGAGCGATCGCAGATTATCTATAAAAGCCGCATACTCAAGTCCAACCAGGTCGATCGCGTGATCGGCGCGCTGCTCGAAATATAGTCCACCCCAGTTTCGGCGACAGTGCGGATGGTTTCGAGCGTGATATTCCCTGAGGCCTCGATTTTAATCCGGGGATTATACTGCCGAATCGTTGCCACAGCCTGCTGCATCAAGGTAGGAACCATATTATCGAGCATGATGATGTCAGCACCATGATGCAGGGCTTCCTCCACCTGCTCCAGGCGCTCGGTTTCGACTTCGATTGTCAGCGGGTAAGGGATTGACGAACGAATTTGCGCGATTGCTGGCCCAATCCCGCCTGCTGCCGAAATGTGGTTGTCTTTAACCATCACCGCATCGTCCAGACCCATCCGGTGGTTGACTGCACCACCCACCTGCGTGGCGTACTTCTCCAACAGGCGTAATCCTGGTGTTGTCTTGCGAGTATCGACCAGTTGAGCTGGCAGATCCGCGATTTGCTCCACGTACCGGCGGGTAGCGGTGGCAATGCCGCTCAGTCGCATCGCCAGATTGAGCGCTGTCCGCTCACCAATCAGCAAGGACTCTAGCGAACCGTCCAGCTCTGCGATCGCTTGACCAACCGCACAAAACTCCCCCTCTGATACTTTGGGGATCAGCGTTGTCTTTGGGTCAAGCAGCTTAAACACACGGGCAGCGATTGATAAGCCTGCAACGACTCCGGCTTCTTTCACGACCCAGACAGCCTGCCCGGATTTGTTGAGCGGTAGGGCCAGACCCTGCGTTGTGCGATCGCCGCGTCCAATATCTTCCAGTAACCAACCTTGTAGCAGTTGGTCTAGCACTAAAAAGGGCGGCAGGACAGGCGTTGGACGTTTCATCGCTGGCAATAGTGGATGTTGGACTCGAAATAGCCTGGATCAGCGCGCGGATAATACCAGCTTCAAAAAATAGCGCTACAAATGATCGTATGTAAGGGCATATGGCCGTAAGCCCCTACGAAGATCTGTAACCGGAATTGAGAGAATTAGCATATCGCAGCCAGCGGCGGCACTGGCCAGTCTGGGCTGACTTTTGGGTTTACCGCTGCTCCATATTAGATCGCGGCGGCTATAGTACGCTGACCCGACTACCAATCAGAAACAAGACTTGATTGAGACGCTGGTTAGAAAAGATGGGCGCACGGGTGTGCGCCCTTTAGGATCACAGATGGAGTTAAGGTGAAATTCTTCGCGTCGGGACGTAGCATTGCTATATCCCGACGAAACCTACACTTACAGGTGATTCACTTCGCCACCCTTACCGAGAATCCAACTTGGAGAAGGTACTTAAGTTCTAATCCTCAAGCGCAGGACTGATTTTGCTGTCTGGAGCGATCGCACTCCAACTAGCCCAATCCCAGCCAATCCAAAACACCTTGTCCGGTCACATACTCAATCACTAACGCCAAAGCAAAACCAATCATCGCCGCGCGGCCATTCAGACGCTCAGCGTAACCGCTGAAGCCAAATTTCGGTTCTTCCAATTTTGGGGTGACAGTTGGTTGTGGTTGAGTCATAGTTGGCAACTCTCAATAACGCTGACCTGCAATCCGACCGTGGGCAAACAGGTTGCACCACTGCTAACGTTTGACCCAACGGCTGGTTACAAATGTTTACACTTTTATTCTAACGCGAATGACCCCATCGCGGCCACTGTCCTGCTCAGAGCGTGGTAACGGTTACAGCGATCAAGCCACCTGACAATGGTTGCCATCCGTGCATCGGTCAGCCAGCGGATGCTCGTAGGCTCAGCGCGATCGCGAAACCGGGTCTAGCGCAAATGCTCCAGGTTGGGACGGACTTTGGCGCGAATGGCGATCGCGGTAATATTGTCATGCCCATTAAACTGGTTAGCCAGGTCGATCAGTTGGGTAACTCCCTGCTCCAGGTTCGTCTGAGAGCTAAGCAGTGGCTCAACATGAGTTCGCCAGTGGGTCTCCAGCAGATCGTTGTCGGTGAGGCCGTCGGAACACAGCAGCAGCAGCGTATCTTCATTCAGCTCAACGTACTGAATGTCTGGCTTGATAAAATGCTCATCACGAGGGCCAAGGGCTTGCGTCAACTGATACGCATCAGGGCGGGCGTAGGCAATATCAGGGTCAACACCCCGCTGGATTTCCCGCTGGCCAACTTCGTGGTCAATGGTGATTTGTTCCAGGCCACGCTTGCGCGTATAGCGGTAAAGCCGACTGTCACCAACATGGGCGACAGCCGCTTCAGTATCCTGAATTAACAGCACTACGAGCGTTGTGCCCATGCGGCCACTGCCCGATCGCGCATTTTGCTGGTTGACATCGTAAATCGCTTTGTTGGCAAGCTGAACCGCATCAATCAGCACATCCGGGCTAGGCAATTTGTTAGCAGCACTATCCGAGAACGGGGCACTCTGCCACTTCTCCTTGAAATACCGCCGTAGCGTATCGACGGCCAGCGCACTCGCAACTTCACCACCAGCATGCCCGCCCATACCATCGCACAGGATATAAAGGTTGCGTGCGTGAACGGTTTTGCCAGACGGGCTTTCGAGCTTGGTCGTTTGGGTTTCAATGCCAAAGTAATCTTCGTTGTGGTCTCGCTGGCGGCCAATATCCGTGCGACCCGCATCTTCTAGATTAAACAACTGCATCGGCAGGACGACTGTGGGCAGGTCGTCGTTGTCGCTATCCCCATCTTCGTCGGGAGGGGCTGTTGGTTGTTCTGGTAGTGGCACTTCAAGGCGCGTGGAGGCACTGGTTGCGCTCACATCGGCGGCATCGAGTGGGTTTGGAGTATCAGTCTCGATCGCCGGATCGGCTTCGGGACGGTTGGTCGATTCAAAGCTCTCAAATTCGGACGTCATCTGAGTTTCGGGTTGATTTGCCTGGAGTTCGTGGGCGATTTCTTCAATACGCGATCGTAAATCGGCCACCGTTGCTAGTTTGCCAGCTTCCACATCCGCTAGTAGAACATAGATAGCGCCAATCTGGGTGCGCTGTGACTGAGCGAACAAAGTCTGCCATAGTTGCCCCAGATCTTGCAAGGTCAGAGACGAACCAACCGGGTCACGATACAACCGCTGCAAGCAGATTGCCTGGTCTTCATCGACGCGTAGATTTTCGATATCCACAAGGCTTTGACAAGACTGCCACGGCTCAAGTGAACTCCATAGCTCTGCCATCTCATAGAGCCAGTGCAGAATTTGTAGAGGGGGCAGCGTCATGCTGTCGTCCAGCCACAGGTCAATTAAGCGGGGGAGGGACGATCGATCTTCCAGCAGAATAACCTGCTGCCCGTCCTGCTGCCACGCATCGTGGATGACGGGCAGTGCCTGATGAAATTTACTGCCCAGCGTCAGGTAGGGTTGAGCCATCGCGGGCACGGCCATTGCCTGAACCGATGTTGCCCAATTTACTCCCAGTGCTCCCGCTGCTCCCGCGTCAGGAGCCGGCCCAGCGCCCGATCGTTCCGTGCTGCCTGACGGGTCTGGTTCCAGCACATCGGCTTCTTGCTTGGTCAGGGCTTCCAGGAGGGACATCTGAAACGGTTGACAGTCCAAGACGCGGGCATGGGTTTCTGTTTCAGGTTGGGCTGGCGCACGGGATGGCAGAAACTCTAGCAGGCGATAGCGTTGACACCGATCGAGATAGCGATTGTCGCTAACATCGCTTGCCGGTGAGGCCGCACGATTTTTGGTCAAATGACCATCGCTTGCCGCGATCGCCCGATCAGACTCCAGTTTTTGTGGCTGATCGCCAACGATCAGCGCCCACCAAATAACGCCCGCATCGGCGTTGCATTCCTGGCAATGTACTGCATCAAAGGATACTAAGCTACCGCATGTCTGGCACGTGTTTTGCGTTAGCGATGTGCCACACTCCTGACAAAACTTATTTGTGTTGGGATTTTCAAACTGACATTGAGGACAGACAAGCAT
>JAJPKC010000364.1 GCA_021323955.1 Oscillatoriales cyanobacterium Centralia_MAG_596
CGCCTCATCGATGGCAGCATCACCTTCATGCTCAGGTGGGCAGCGCAAGAGCACGATCTGATCGCCTCGAAAAACTCGGTTTTGTTCCAGGGGTGCCAGGACACTCCCCGTGCGAATTTTGGGACCGCCCAAGTCCGTCATGACTTTACAGGTTGTTCCCGTTTCCTGCTCAGCCCGATGGAGATGGTCAATCATGCCCTGCCAGATTTCAGGAGTATCGTGGGCACAGTTAATGCGCACACAGTTCGCCCCTCGCCGAACGATTTCTCGTACCAGCCCATAGTCCGTAGCCGCCTCAGTGGGTAACGTTACCATAATCCTGACGCGACGCTGGGCGGAAGGCGGACCAAACAACGCTTCTGTATGTTGCTGGAGTAACCGCTCGCCTGCAAAAAAAGACTCAAGCGGCGGCCGCTTGCAGGGTTGGGCCGACTCATTGCCACAAATCACTGCCAGGGTGGCAATGACGGCATCAAGATTGGCCATCACGCGGGCTTCCATGCGTCCTAAGTGAGGATAAGCCCCAGGGCATGAGTGCCGATTGGAGGGCGCGGAGGTCGTGCCGACGCAGGGCGAGATACTCTGCTAAATTCAAGGCGCTCGCAAGAAAATCAGCCCGCTGAATGTGCGATCGCCATTGCTCAAACGTCGATTGACCTTCGCCTTCGATCGTCTGGCGAAGCACTTGTAGTGTGGCTAGCAAGACCTGGGGATCAGCAAGATTCAGCAGATCAACTGGCTGTTCTGAAGTTGAGCGAAGCATCAAAGGCCCCTTGCGTGGAAATGTGTGCTTGAAGAGAAATCACTTGAGACGGTCACAGACAACGGTTGGCAATGGGTCGGCAAGGAGGGGGCAGGGTCCTGGCTGGGCTGGTTTATGGCCGCTAAGACTCTTTTTGCGGCTCTGGGGTGATGGGGTGGCTGCTCCCGTTGGCGTGGTGAGCAATGATCGCACCGATGCACGAAAGTCTGGTGCAAGATAACGCTGCTGCAGAGGTTGCCAGTGCTGCCAAAAAACCATCTCATCCTGTTGCATGGCGCGATTGATGGTCGGTAACACATCGGCCAGATCCGCTTTCAACGCAGATTCTAAAAACTGACGCAGCACCACCTGATCTTGACGCTGACCCAGAATATCCTGGATTACTTTAACCTCTTCAATGCGTTGAAGATAGGATGCATCATAAAAAGCAGAGAAAAATTCTGCCTGATAACGAACGCTTTTCATCTGCTTACGCAAGCCGTGTAAGTAAGTGATGGTGGGAAAACCCAGCTATGTTAAGTTGAGTAAAGATATTATTACTCCCAAGCTAAAACACCTATGGGTTCTCGCTTACGTGTCTTTTTAACCGTTGAGCAAGACCGCACCATGCGGGAGTTTAGAACTGCCGATTATCTTCCCCAAAGAGTGCGAGATCGTGCTGAAGTCATTCGCTTGAATGCTCATGGATGGACGGTTGCAAAAATAGCCAGTTACTTTGCGTGGAATGTTGAAACGGTACGTGTCACTCTCCATCGCTGGCAACAGCAAGGATTAGGGGGTCTCTGGGATGCGCCTAAACCGGGTGGAATTCGACGGTGGCAGGAAGCAGATATGCGCTATCTCGAAGACTGTTTACGCAATGACCCACAACGCTATAACGCCAAACAACTGGCCCAGAAACTGGAGCAAGATCGCCACATTCAGCTTAGCCCGCAACAAATTCGTCAGATTCTCCGGGAAAGGGGGTAATTTGGAAGCGAACTCGCCAGAGTCACCAAAGTCGGCAGGACGCACAGCAACGAGCCATTAAGCAAGCGGACCTGGATATGTTGGAATGGGCAGGGGCGGTCGGTGAGATTTGCCTCAAATATCTCGATGAGTCTGGTTTTTGTCAATGGAGTCCCGTGGGCTACAACTACTTTTTCCGAACATTAAATTGATATGAGCAATCAAACCATTCTGGATAATCGCGCAAGCTGTGATCATCACAACGGGCGCAAGGATCAAGACTAATTGTCTTAACAATTGTGTCGCTAGTCATGAAACGCAGTCGAAAAGGGCTTCCTGGATAGGCAGGGCGTTTTTTTAACAGAGCCTTTGCGCTGGCAAAGCGCCACACTGGTATTGTCCCTTCCAGGGCAAAGTACTCCAAATGTCGATAACTGTGTGGTGCAACGATTCCATCTACCCAACGATCGGTAAGGCAGGGCGTAGGCTTGCCCATCCTATAATTCCACCGCAGCAAGCTTGGTGAGTAGCAAGGTGCGACCCAACGGTGGTTGCAATGGATGAACTAGGAGGGAATGAGGCAAGGCTTTGTTTACTTAAAAAGGGTAAGCGAGGTTTCCCCTTGAGCTCAAGATTGAGTCTCTGCCTAGCCTGGAATAAATGCCATTGAGACGCCATTCATGCAGTAGCGCTTGCCCGTTGGCTTGGGTCCATCATCAAACACATGCCCCAGATGACCACCGCAGCGATGACAATGCACTTCGACACGGGTCATGAACAAGGATTTATCGATCGTGGTTTCGACGGCTCCTTCAATCGGAGCATAAAAGCTAGGCCAACCAGTACCACTATTGAACTTAGTTTCGGATGTAAACAGCGGCAGATCGCAGCCAGCACAGACAAAGGTGCCCTTGCCATGCTGTTGATCCAGAGGGCTAGTGCCCGCTCGTTCGGTGCCATGCTGGCGCAACACCCGAAATTGCTCTGGGGTCAAAACTTTGCGCCATTCCGCTTCTGTTTTGGTTATTTCAAAGCCAGTCTTCATTGGTTGAGAATTTGCACTCGCCATTGCTTTGCTTGCCCTCCCAAGCCGGTAAGGTGATAAACAGACTGTGCCAGCCGTTGCGATACCCACGCGTAAAAATGATCGTTTCTTCATGTTGCAACCCTATTGGCAAGGCAGCCAGCCATTCCATCCAGGCAGAACGTCTGGAGCTGAATCTTGATCATGAACGAACCATTTAAATGGTTTGTGAAAGTCATCTTAAAAGCAGCTAAGAATTTCCAGTTTTCCCGTTAAGGATGAATGATAGGAGCAGCTTCGCTCCATGTCTCTGAGCTTTGGCGATCGCGAAGCGCTACCATATCATCCGTCGCCAAGGAGAATGCTGCGCTGGCTTTTTCCTATTGAGTCACATCCTGCCATAATCTTTATGCAGCGATCAGCGATAGCCGATTTGTTCAAGCCTGGCAGTGGCTGTCAATGTTATTCTTGCGCAGCGGCATAGAAATAGTCTGAATACTACATTCGACGCATCCCTACGCAAGGAGTCATTAAGGAGGGTAACGGGATCGATCAACCTAGAAGTCATAAAGTTAGCTGTACGTTTTGTACTGTCACTAGATGAAGAGACTATAGAAAATTACTGCATAACGACACTTTTATCGAACAACGCATCCCAGGAGATACACGATGCCTCAAGTTACTGCTAGCGGCAAAACCTTTGAAGTTTCCCCAGAAGCCAATCTACGACAAGCACTGCTCGATCAAGGCATTGAACTTTATAGTGAAGGAGCCAGCGCTTTCAACTGTCACGGTCATGGAAGTTGTGGTACTTGCGTTGTTCAAGTAGAAGGGGTTGTTTCAGAACCGACCAATTTTGAAACGAAACGGATGGCTTACCCGCCGCATTCTGCCCATCAAGACCGTCGTCTTGCTTGTCAGGTCAGGGTGTTAGGAGATGTGCGTGTGACCCGCTTTGATGGTTACTTTGGCGAGGGAGAGACTGCGATCTGGACACCCGACTTAGCAAAAGTGGTGGCTCCGAATACATAGCGCGACTTGAACAATTTTCTTGCCATGATCCGGACTTAACTTTCAGGACTTCACTGATCGATGAATCCAACGATCGATCTTTTCACACCCTTTGCATTGGGTACCCTGATGCTACAGAACCAAATCGTTATGGCTCCCATGACCCGAAGTCGGGCAGGGAGTGGACCCAAAAACCCAACCAGCCTGTTTCCCCCCTTGACAAAGGGACGTTGATCGCCAGTGGTGGCTACACCAAAGCAACAGCAACAGCGGCTTTAGCGTGGATGATTTAGACGCAACGCAGACGCTACTGGAGCAGGGTGGCGCTGAGATTATTGCCCCAAGTAGGGATGTATCAACCGGACGACTGGTGTTTTCCCGCCATCCCGATGGTGTTGTTATTGAATGGTTAGAGTGGCGATCGGATATCTGGGAACAGGTAAAAGCCGCTTTATCAGTCACATGACAGTCAGTTTCACCTGAGTAAGAGCCAATATTGGAACGAAGGAGGCAGTCGTGGCATTATCAGCATCGGACAAACTGTTACTAGCGCCTGAAACACTGTCTGAACAACATAACAAGGATGGACTCAACGTATGAAACTATTATTGATTGGTGCCTCTCAAGGAATAGGCTTTGAACTTTTACAGCAGTCACTTCAAGCAGGACACGAAGTTACGCTGATTGCCCGTAATCCCGATCGTCTGGAAGTCAAGCACGAACGTCTTACCGTCTTTAAAGGGGGAATCCTCGACCAGGGCGTCATCGAGCAAGCCATCCATGGACAAGATGCGGTATATATCACCATTGGCACCAAGCCCACGCGCAAACCTGTATCGGTGTATTCGGCGGGCACGAAAACGGTGATACAGGCGATGAAGCAATCCTCCTGTCGGCGTCTCCTCTGTGTTACTGGCATTGGTGCGGGAGATAGTCGCGGTCATGGTGGCTTCGTCTATGACAAAATCATCAATCCACTATTGCTCAAGACGATTTATGAAGACAAAGACCGACAGGAAGCGATCGTCCGGCAGTCGGAACTCGATTGGGAGATTGTCCGCCCCGGATTTTTGACCAACGGGGCACATACTGGGAAGTATCGCATCTTAACCAATTTGATTGGAGTGAAGGCAGGGAATATCTCCCGTGCAGATGTGGCTGACTTCATGTTACGTGAAGCTGCTGAAATGCAGTACAGCAAACAAACACCACTTTTGACCTACTGATTGTTCGCTCTAAGGCATGTATGCAATTGGTCTTACAAGCCGAAAGCTTGAAGGAATTGACCATGCTTCAGGAGCAGAGAGGGGGAAACCCCAAACATACGTTTGAAGGTGCGGGTGAAATGAGCATGGTCTGAAAAATTTGCTCGATGGGCGGCATCTGCTAAGGTTACACCTGGAGTTAGCATTGCTCTTAAAGCAACTTTCATCCGGTTCCACAGAATGTAAGCGGTGATCGGAATACCGATTTGCTCTGAAAAGAGATGTCGTAAACGACTCTCAGATAAATCAACATGCTGTGCAATATCAGTGAGCTGAATGGTCTTGCCAATATTTTGATTAATAAACTCGATCGCCGCTAGCGATCGCCCATCTAATGCACCAATCTTATTTTGTTCATCGTAGAGACTATGAATAAGATCGAGAGGATCAAATTCAGTACTGTCATCATGGCAATAACGCCAATAGTTCGTTGAGAAGCGATCGATCGCCTCAGCGGAAAAAATTTTGTCAATCAATGCGAACTTCCTATGCGATAAGTGCTGTTTCAGCAGCCTGCCTTTTGTGGAGGTTGCATCAATGCTAATCACTAAGACGGTAGCGTTTGCTGACTGACATGCATGAGGAATATCTGAATCAATCAAAAATCCTTGGATGGATTCAAATGTTTGATGATCCAAGCTTGCCTTGTAGGGTTTGTCTAAACTTAGAACAAGCTGCACTGCATGATGATGATGCAGATTTACGTCAATATTTTTAACAAGTATGGCTAACGTGTCTTCGTGTTGAGTCACCATCGTTTACAGATGCTGTTGGATTAGATCTGCACTTCATTCTATAACAGGTGCGTTGCTATAAATGGCTTTTGAAGTTCATTTTCAAGGAAGCGGTTGAGGTGGGGTGAGAGTGATTAAAAGCGGTGCCAAAATGACAATTTCAATGCAGCGGGCAGTCGTTAATTACTGATGAAGCTCTCAAGGTAATTTGCCATTGTTGCTTTGAGACGTTAGAGGAGAAACAGCTTTAACTACGAGGCATCTTAAGGATTAAAACCATCTCTCACTCCTTACTACTTCTCAACTAACCGCAGCGGATGACCATCTGGATCGCGTACCAGAAGCCCTTTTTTGAATCCTAATGTCTGCTCAGGCATTGATACAATACTAGGAGAAATGAATGTAGTTTGATTGAGCCGTAACCGATCGGCGATCGCCGCTATATCCTTTACCACCAATGTGGTTTGCCAGTGGAGTAAATCATTCGGTTTGGCATCCGCAGGGAGCGATCGCCCATCCTTTGGTTCCAGGTATTCCAGAAACTCAATTCCGGGTCCAGCAGGAGAGCGTAACCCGGTAATGTGCAGTCGTGCGCCTTGCACGTTGTTGAGATGTTCCTGCTCGGTGCCAGCGTTCATGCTTTCCCCTGCCACTTTGAGACCGAGTAAATCACGATAAAACTTAAGGCTGGCGGCTGTGTTGGAAACCACGATCGCCGTGTGGTCAATGCCTAAGAAAAGCTGCTTTGTTGGTTGCTGCCATTTTGGATCGCCTTTACCGGATGGAAAGTAAATCAGCTCTAAATTGTGTCCATCCGGATCTTTGAAGTAGAAGGCACGAATGCCAGCCGCCGCTTTGTTGGAGTCGGGAATGCGCTGGGGAGCGGTAGATGTATGTTGTACTTTATATTTGCGCAACTGTTGATAAGCCTGATCCATATCGCTCACTGCGATCGCAATGTGTTGAAACCAGCGATCGTTGCTGCGCGCATCAGTGGGAATTGGTCGTCCTTTCGGTGTCAGGTATTCCGTCAGCTCAATGAGTTCCTTGCCGAGTTGCAGTTTGACCACTCGTAGCCGTACACCAAACAACCCTTGGAGCTGCTCATACTCCGTACCCAGCACTTCCACATCAGACACTTTCTTAACGGATAAGACAGTGGAATAAAAGTCTACTGCCCGATCCATATCGGAAACCGTCATGCCTACAGACTCCACTGCGACGGCAGCGTTCTGGATTGTCTGTGTTTGAGCTAATTGAACTGGTAAGGAAGGACTCTGTTGAGTGGTTTGAGAATCCGCCTGACGTTGCGGTGTCGCAATAATGACCACAAAAGCAACCGCAGCGAGGAGCGATCGTTTGAGTGCTTTAGTGAAGCGCATAGACATTGTCAAACCTGAACGGAAGATTCGGACTGAAGCAGGGTGATTGATGTCTCCAAGGCAGCATGCAAGAATGACTCAACCTGCTGCTGTTGGGTTTCAACACTGACCGGATCTGTCAGTCGGGAAGCAGTCAGTACAGCTCCAACCCAGTGCTGAGTATGCCAGAAACCATGACCGTTGAGGGCAGGAAGGCTCGCTGTCTCTGGATACGGGTAGGGCGACACATACCAGTAAGGTTCGTGGTAGCTAGCGTCTCCAGGCGATAAGCCCACACCGACCGTTAAGGGACTCCCATTTTTAGTACCAGGCAGCATGATGAGCGTTGCCAGATCAAAGTGATGTGGCCAGATGCGGGTAGCAGTCGCGTCCTCAGTCGTTGCCATGATTGTCTGGAAGAGTGGATGCGTATTGGCGTAGTAATCGGTCAACTCGCTCAACGCCAATGCCTGATTGGCGGCAAAGGCAGCACCATGAGCCAGGGGATGATCAGGAAAATCATCTGGTGGATACGTCAGAAACGCAATTTTACGGCCATCAACACCCAGTTGAGAGACCGCTTGCTGAAGCCAATCCAACCCTGTTGCCATTGTTTTTCCAGGCAATGGTAAGGTGGCGATCGTTTCACTCTGCTGATTCAAAAGGATTAATTTGAGGCTGACTGGATCAAGTGCCACTTGAAACGGCTGTGGCGCTTGAATGGCAGACCCAACAAACACCTCTAAACCCGGGTGCCATGCCAAACTGGTATGGCTATAGTCCGGGAGCGGTTCTGCCAATGCCGCACCGGTAGCGGCAAGGAACTGGATGGCGTAATGCAATTGCAGTCTACTTTCTGTGAGTGCTTGGGACTTGATTTTTCCAATCAGATGCCAGGTCTTTGTCATAGTTAAGTGCCATGTATAACGAGAGCGTTTATAGAGCTTCCTACAGGTCAAGGACAACTTTTGTGGTTTTGGGCTTAGAGATGCAAACTTGCTTTGGTAAACATCTCAAAAAAGACACGGTTTTCAGGTACATTCACAGCCCTTAAGCCCGCACGAATTGCGTCCGTAAAGGGTGGCGAACCACACAGAAAGTATTCTGCGTCTTGCATCACCAGCGATTGAATTAAAGCTGTATCGATGGCTTGTGTAGATTGCCCATCACCTTGAGCTTGAGGTGCGTTTTGCGGCGTTCCCTTAC
>JAJPKC010000602.1 GCA_021323955.1 Oscillatoriales cyanobacterium Centralia_MAG_596
AAGGGATGAAGGATAAGGGATGAAGGATAAGGGATGAAGGATAAGGGATGAAGGATAAGGGATGAAGGATAAGGGATGAAGGATAAGGGATGAAGGATAAGGGATGAGGGATAAGGGATGAGGGATAAGGGATGAGGGATGGCGTGTCCTGCTCTTTGCAATGGGGGCCGGAGCTGTCAGGCAAGCGGTTCCCCTGGCAGCTTCAAGCTAAAGCAGCTCCCGCAACCAATTTCAGATTGCACTGTCAAATCGCCTCCATGAAGCTGCGCCAGCTTACGGGCAAGGGCCAGTCCCAGTCCTGTACCTTGATACTTTTTGTCTAACCCGCTGTCAAGCTGCTGAAAGGGTTGAAACAACGTCAGAATGTCCTGCTGAGCAATTCCAATTCCGGTATCGGCCACATGAAATAGGATAAAGGACACTGGATGGGCTGGTAAATCCCGATCGCTGTGAGACATACGCATCGCTCTCAGTCGTCGGGTTGCCGCATCAGCCGGGGTGAAACCATCGGACTCGGTGCGAGTTTCCTGGATATCGCTTGCCACCTGTTTGACCGAAAACGCGCTATGGGGGACACGTCTGGACGTGCTTGATTCTGTCATGGTCTTTGATTTCGACGGATGCGCAACATGGGCCGCTTCTGCGGCGGCGGCTTCCCAGACGGGGGTTGAGCGCCCTGATTCCGCGTAGCTCCTGTCTTCGGGTTCGTAGCGCCGTTCCACAGTCAAGGTAATTGACCCGGTGTCGGTGAATTTGACCGCATTTGAAAGCAGGTTGACAAGAATTTGTTTCAAGCGCCGTCGGTCGGCAACGCAGCTTGTGACGTCGGGGGCGATCGCCAGCACGAGCTGCAACCCCTGGTTCGAGGCCTGTTCCTGGATCAACGCCAGACTGGCGTTGCAGATCTCGCTGATGTCCACATCTTCCAGCGTTAAATCTTCTCGCCCTGCTTCAATTTTGGATAGATCCAACAGGTCATTTATGAGTGAAAGCAGATGATCGCCACATGCAGAAATCTGTTCAATGTACTGCTGTTGTTTTTCCGTGAGCGGCCCAAAAATCTGTTTCAGGAGCAAGCTCGAAAACCCCAGAATGCCCGTCAGCGGCGTTCGCAGTTCATGGCTCATGTTGGCGAGAAACTCACTTTTGGCCCGATTGGCTGAGTCGGATAGCCACTTTTCAGCCTCTAATTCTTGCGTTCGCGACTGCACGAGCTGTTCCAGTCGCTCATAGCTTTGCGCGTTGTAAAGCGCGATCGCGGCCTGATCGCCAATTTGTTGCAGCAAATGAATTTCATCATCAGCGAACTGTCGATGATCGGTGGTGGTATTCAGGCAAATACCGCCAAAGAGTTGATCGCGAATAAAAATTGGGACGCTGAGCACCGATTTCACCTGGCTGATATGGCGCTGCGCCAGCCGGGTTGGCGTCGGTTCGAGCACAGCGTAATCGGGTGCGTAGAAGATGCGCTTGACATGAAACTCGGAATGCGGGTCAAGCAAATCGGCCCAGTCTGCTAAGGGGAATCTGTCATGGAGCATCGCGGGGATGGTGCTGGATGCGCGCCATTCCTCAACAATCTGGATCTGGTCATCCTTGATCGCAAAAATAAATGCGCGATCGACCGCAAAGCCAATCCCGGTCAGGCGGGTAATCTCCTGCAGGATATAGTCTGGGTCAAGGCTGGAGATGATGATGCGGGCAATCTGATTGAGTAGCTGTGCTCGTTGTGCCTGCTGTTGGACTTGCTGAAAAAGCTGGGATTGATGAATGGCGATCGCGCATTGGTCTGCGATCGCGCGCAGCATGGCAATTTCATCGGCTGTCCACTCGCGATCGCGATCGCACTGATAGAGCGATAGCCCCCCCAAAAAGTGCTGCTGATACAGCAACGGCATAATGGTAAAGGCATAAACCCCGTAGCGCACCGCCAATTCTTGCACACCGACCTGTAGGGCGTCCTCGATCGCGCTGACCACGACAGCATCCCCCTGCTGTAACGACTCCGCGTAATAGGGAAACATTTCGCAGGGATCATTGAGCAATTGCTGCCAGCGATCGGACAGGCTGCTAACATTAGTGACCAGGATCTCATTGTGTCGACCAGGACGCATGATCAGACAACAGGTTGAGCCAAGGGCATCTCTTACCATGTCAACCGTTGTTTGCAGCACATCGTCCAGGACAAGCGTTTCGCGCATTGCCTGCACGATGCGATTAATAATCGTTTCGCGCATCGCCTGCTGCCGCAGCTGCACGGTTGCTAACTGCTGCTGGCGGTTCAGCTCAAATTCGCGCAGCGATCGCTTCAGTGCCATCGGCAGCCGAAACAGCCGATCTTTCAGCACGTAATCCGTCATACCAGCTTTAATGCACTCGACGGCGGCTTCTTCACCCAGGCTGCCGGTCACCAGAATGAACGGGATCTGCTGCTCTGACTGCTGGAGCAGTGCCAGGACTTGATAGCCCGTAAATCCCTTCAACCGGAAGTCTGATAACACGACATCCCAAGACTGTGCGTGTAAAAGCTGCTTGCAGGCATCAAGCGTATCTACGATCTGGCTGGAAAACGTGATATCGGCATTTTGCAGAGTCAGCTCGATTAACTCGGCATCGGCTGGTACATCTTCTACAATCAGCACGCGCAAGTTTGACGACATGATTGACCCTGTTTGAGGCATTAGCTGGCACCACCCCGACATAAACGTACCTTCAAGAAGGAAATAGGGGAGGCTTATTCAACAGCATCCAGTAAAGACCAACACTGCGTGAAACCTCCAGGAACTGTTGAAAATTGAGAGGTTTAACGATATAGCTGTTCACTCCCAAATCGTAGCAAGTATTTAAGTCACTGTCCTCCTGCGACGATGTCATCACGACTACCACCAACCGCTGGGTTCGAGGATGGTTGCGGAGGGTTTGTAAGACGCGGATGCCGCTAATTTTGGGTAACTTTAAGTCCAGTAAGACCAGTTGTGGGAGTGCACGGAGCGGCATGCCCTCTGCTCCCAGGAGGTACTGGAGCGCCTGTTCACCATCTGTGACTACATCAATTTGGTTCACGAAATTGACGTTGCTTAACGCCAGCTGAACTAGCTCGACATCGTTAGGATCATCTTCGACCAACAAAATGCGAGTTGGCTCAACATTCAAAATGTCTGTGGTGAATTGAGTCATTTTTCCAAGCGGTTTGAATGCCGCTGTAATTAAATACCCTGAGCAATGCGTCTGCCGTACAAGCGGGGCAGTGCTTGAGTGAAGTCAGGCTTGCTCACTAGTTCCTGGCGGACTGGTTGCTGTTGATGGTCATGGGTGGCGCAGTGGTGGTGCTTCGATCGCCCAGGGTGAAATAAAACGTTGCCCCCTGTCCCGGCTGGCTTTCGGCCCAGATCTCTCCGCCATGCCGATGGATAATGCGCTGTACAATTGCGAGTCCAATGCCTGTCCCTTCAAACTCTGACTGGGAATGCAACCGCTGAAAGGCACCAAACAGCTGGTCAGCGTATTCCATCGAAAAGCCCACGCCCTGATCACGGACAAATATGGTGCCGTCAGCTAAAGCGTCAATTTCTATACGCACCGGCTGGCGATCGCGGCTAAACTTGAGCGCATTACTCAGCAAATTGGCAAAGACTTGTTGGAGCAACGTGGCATCGCCGAGGACGGTCGGTAAGTTACCCAGAACGAACTGCACTGGGAGATTGCCATCTATTGATTCAGTCGCATTGATCGCTACCAGGCCCTCTGGGAACTGGGTTAACACCGTTGCGACCAGTTGATTGAGGTCAACTGGCACGCGCTCCATTTGTCGCCGTCCCAGTCGCGACAGGGTCAGCAGGCCATCAATGAGGTGTCCCATTTTGCGGCTGCTATCTTGAATCACGTTGAGATAGTGGATCACCTTTGGATCGGTCAGGTGCCCATTTTGCTGTAGCTTCTGGTCGAGTGCCGCCACGAAACCGTGAATGTGCCGCAGCGGTGCACGCAGGTCGTGGGAAACGGAATAGGAGAATGACTCTAACTCCTGGTTGATAATCTCAAGCTGAGCGGTGCGATCGACAATTTTTTGACGTGCTTCTACTAATTCCGTAATGTCGCGCGAGGTGCCAATCAGGGCATACACCTCCCCGTTGGGTTTTGTCAGCGGGATTTTGTAGGTGTCAAAGTTTAGTGTCCCCATCGAAGTGGTGTAAGACTCCTGGAAGTGCAAGGTTTCGCCTGATTCAAACACTTGCTGGTTTTGCGCGGCAAAGGTCGCCGCGAGTTCTGGCGTAAAACACTCAAAGATTGTTTTGCCTGCGACTTCATGGCGGCTTTCCAGACCAATTAAGCGCGCGATCGAGTCATTGCAAAACGGCATCCGCATCGTGTCACGCTCGACGACAAAAATATAGTCTGGCAGTGTGTTGATAAAGGTAAGCAGTGCCGCTGTGCGTTGCTCAACCAATGCTTCCAGTTCTAGATTTTGCTGCTCCAGCGCGTGATTCAACTGGCGAATTTCTTGCTCTGACTGTTTGCGTTCGGTGATATCAATAATCACTCCGATCATCCGGATCAGTTGACCAATCTCACCCGCCATGCCTCGCCCTCGACCAAGCAGCCAGTGGATACTGCCATCGGGATACACAACCCGATACTCGGCTTCAAAGTCCGTCTGAGTTTCGAGCGACTGTGCCACAATTTGCTCGACGTGTTCAACATCCTCCGGATGGACGCGATCGCGCCATGCCTGGTAGCTTGCTGCCTGCTCATGGGGCACCAGACCCAGCAAACGAGCATGGTTCGCGTTCCAGGTCACTTGATTGGTGATCAGATCCCAATCCCAACTGCCAATGTGCGTGAGATCCAGCGCGAGGTGGAGAAATTCTTCATTGCGTTTGAGCGCCATTTCGGAGCGCTTGCGATCGGTAATGTCAACGCCAATGCCCCATGCCCCCCAACCGGGAATGGGAAAGCGATCGGAGATATTTGACCAGGCGATCGTTCTCACGCTGCCATCCTTACACGTGATGTCCCACTCCCAGTTGCGGTAGTCATTTCCTTCCTCTGCCCAGTCTGCGACGATTCGCCGTCGGTAATCTGCATCGGGGTACAGCAGTCGCATCGCTTGCGGATTGTCTACAATTTCGGTGGCGCTGTAGCCAGTGACCTGCTCACACTCCTGATTCCAGATCATGATGCGGCCCCGCTCATCAAAGGCATTTAACATCACGGGCATATTTTGCAAAACGAGATGCAATCGCTCTCTGCTCTGCCACAAGGCCAGTTCAATCTGACCCATAGTACGGAGCGATCGCCGCAACTGCCAGTGAAGAATGTAGGCTGTAATCAGCACAAAGCTCATGCCCTTGACACTTTGGAGGGTAGTCAGGGCAGCTTCATTGTGGACAACCAGCGCTAACAGGCGATCGGACAGCCCAATCCAGAAGACCGCAACGAGAAAATAAATTCCAGGAATCTTAATCGACAGCCATTTCAGCGAGCGATCGTCCAATGCTGCAGGAAAGGCCTTCCTGGAATCAGTGCGTTCATTGTGCATAGCATCGTACTGAATACCGATCGTTAGTATTCAGTGTATGAGCACCTTACGCTTAGCGGTCCATTTTTTATAGATGAATGAGAGCGAATTCGAGCGGAAAGGCAGGGAAAATGACAGTCAGTAGAGAATAAACGTGATCAATCGCGACCCTTGATCGGTAAGATCGGCGCTTGCGTAGCGATCGTCACTCGTGTCGCCGTGAATGCCACTGGCGAAAGCGCAATGCATCCACAACAGGTGATTAGCTGGAGCCAAACCAATGACCTTTCTGGTATGCCCGTAGGGCCTTATGACTTTTCTAGTATGCCCGTAGAGCTTTATGACCAATACCCAATGACCTTTCTGATATGCCCGTAGGGCTTTATGACCTTCCTGGTATGCCCATAGGGCTTTATGACTAATGACCAATGACCAATAGCTGATGACCGTCAACCACTTCGCCATTCAGCGCTTTGCCTACTAATTCTGATTCCGCGTTTGGCGGGCCACTTCAAGCAACTGCCCCCAACGCTTTTGGAGCTGTTTTGGTGTACATTTAAGCGCTTTGAGAATATCTTGATCGGTTGCCTGCGCCTGTTTGAGCTTCAGCAGCTGTTGCTGGTCGGGCGTTAACTGGCTGAGAAAGCGCTGCCACTGCTGGTTCGACAATCCCAGGTTTTGGTCAATATCAGCCCCAAGCCACTGGTGTACCAGCTTCCAATTTTGCGACAGGGTAAATTTTTCGACGTGATACTTAAACCGCTGCTGCAGGTAGTCACGCTCACGGGCCGACAGCCCCAAGATCGCATCAATTTCCGGTGCTGACAGGTCTTGAAGTTTGAGCGTGAGGTAGTTAACGCAGTCTGTCTGTCCCTGGGCCTCCAGGTATTGAATCAGTTCGACGATGACGCGATCGCGCAGTACCGCTTCCGAAGGCGCATCAACGGCATCAGCGACCATCCGTTCGCGCAGTTGGTGGGCCAATGGTGAACGATTGTGTGCTTCAGCATCTTCCCCCTTAGGAGACTCAAGCGCCTGTTCAATGTCGATCGACACCTCCAGCGGCTGCCGTTGGGCAAACCGTTGGGCACGCAGCACAACTAACTGCTGGTTCTGCCCATTGGGCAACGAAATGCGCCGCTTGGCATATTGTTCGGTAAACGCCATGTACTCGGCCAACTCTAGCCGTGTGCGAGGCTGATAGTTTTCTGGCAGTTCGTTTTCGCGTCGAAAGGCTTTCAGCGACTCGGTGTAAAACCCTTGCAGAAAGTCTTCGACCAGGCTGTAGCGCGACTGAAACCCAAGCTGCAACCGACTGGGTGCAATATGCCGATAGACCATAGAGCCTAAGGTGCTGTGCAACTCAACACGACCACGCCTGGAACCAAGCTGGTAGTAGGTGAGACATTTTTGCAGGCGATGGCGAGCCAGGGAAATCTGCCACGATCGCACCCGACCAGAGGTTTGAATGCGTCCACTTTTATGACAAATGCGATCGACTTCCGCCGCAATCCGGTTCGCCAACGGCTCGACATTCCCACTGGGAGTGGCGATTTCAGACCGGAGTTCATGCGACAGGATTTGCGTCAATGACGGAATATCCAGAAAATCGGCGGCATTCTTCGTTGTCGTTAAAATTGATTCGTGCTCCGATTCATCCAAAAAACCGGCATGCGGTGAGACGGCGGCAGAGACGGCGTCAGGGGCAATATTGGCCGACGATGCTACTTGGGGGCGAGAAGACGTTGATTCAAAGTTCATGGCGCTGGTAGTGCACAGGGACTAAACGGTAGAGCGAATCGATCGAATCCAAAGTTTTAAGTGTGCCGATTTAAGTGCGTGAACTAGCTTAAAACGCTTCACTCATCGCTTTCTAAACCAACACCTTTGTCTACACACAGAGATCGAGCCGCTACGGTTTAACACGGAGTACGGTATGTCACTTTATCAGGTGGTTGTCCGGATGGTCAGATTCTGTTCCGTCGATAACATTTATTGGTCTGGTCTTGATTTAGCCTACACCCATCAGCCGGTAATGGTTGCGCGATTGCGATCGCGCAACAAAGCGGTCACGCGAAGCACCCGTGAACTGTAGACAGTTACCCAGTTGGCTCAACTCACCTCAGCCGCCCAGGTCGCTGCCGCCTCCCACCCTAGACCACGTCGTACGATCATCGGTTCCTCAGTGGTTAAATCTAAAATGGTAGAGACTTGATCACCAGGTTCCACACCACTGTCTATGATGACATCTACCAGCTTTTCGAGGCAGTCAAATAGCTCAAAACGCGAGATGCGATGTTTTGAGTGTGATGCCCCGTTCGATCGACCATCATCGGTGATCATGTGGGCGGAGGTTGAAATAATCGGATTGCCCAGCGCATTCATCAACGTCAGGCAAATGGTGTGGTCGGGGACTCGAATCCCAGTTGCTCGGCGTTTTGGGTTCATCACCAGTCGGGGCACCAGCTTCGTGGTTGGCAACAAAAAGGTATACGGCCCTGGAATCAACCGTCGCATAATTCGATACGCCGAGTCGCTCACTTGCGCATACTGCGCAATATTAGAGAGCGAGGGGCAAAGGAACGTGAGCGGTTTATCGTTGGAGAGCTGCTTGATCTGCCGCACTCGCTGCATGGCACTCTTAGAATTAAGATCGCAGCCGATCGCATAGACCGTATCGGTGGGATACAGCATCACAGCATCATTGTGGAGTGCATCGACGATGCGATCGACGTCGCGGATCTGAGGATTATCAGGATGGAGCGTAAACAGGGTAGACATGGAAAAGCGTAAGGGTAAGGGATGACGGGGATGGGGAAAACAGGGATTGAGAGCGGCATATTTCCGGCGACCAGTCGGGTGTAGACGGGACACGCACCGTTAATGCACGACCAGGGACAACTAGCGATTGGTCGCCCAGGTTAGACGAGTTGCCTCATTTGGTTTCTGTGCTCCTGGTTTCTGTGCTCTACTCCCAAAGACGACTGACGGTAGCCCCCTTTGACAACGAACGACTGACCGGATAAACAACTGATGAACAAAATTGCTTATCTTGACTGTCCGACCGGTATCGCCGGTGATATGTGCCTGGGTGCATTAGTCGATGCAGGCGTACCGCTCAGCTACCTGGTTGAACAACTGGGTCGCCTGGGAATAGCACGGGAATATCACCTATGGGCAGAGCGGGTGCAGCGCAATGGTCAGCAGGCAACGAAAGTGCATGTCGATTTGCGAGTGGACGAGGCTCTTCCCCCTGCTGAAGCCAGCGCGATCGCTGACAGCACAGTTGCCAAGAGTAAAGTTGTCGAGGGTACAGTCGCCAGCCACAAAACGGAGCATCACCATCACCATTCTGCTACAGAACCGGTAGCCGCCGCCGAAACTGCCGTTACGTCCGCCCATACCCATCACCACAGTAGTCATAGCCATAGCCATAGCCATAGCCATAGCCATAGCCATAGCCATAGCCATAGTGACTACAGCCACAGCGGTCATAGTCACACTCACACCTCCGATCGCCAGGAAGAAGACAACCATCATCACGGATGGAGGCGGCATCTCCCCGAGATTGAGCAGCTAATCGTCGCCGCAAATCTGCCTGCACGTGCGGCGGCATGGAGTCTGGCGGTGTTTCGCCAATTGGCAGTCGCAGAAGGGGCCATTCATGGCATTCCCCCAGAGCAAGTCCACTTTCACGAAGTGGGGGCAACGGATGCGATCGTCGATATTGTGGGTACCTGTCTGGGGCTGGACTGGTTAGGCATCGATCGCCTTTACTGTTCGCCGTTACCGACCGGGGGTGGCACGATTCGCGCGGCCCACGGTCGTTTACCCGTGCCTGCGCCAGCCGTGCTGAAGCTGTTTGAACTGCGCCAAGTGCCCATTTACAGCAATGGTATTGAGCGTGAGATGGTAACGCCGACGGGAGCCGCGATCGCGACTACGCTTGCCGTGGAGTTTGGCCCACCACCGACCATGACCCTCACTCGCATTGGACTTGGGGCCGGAACCATTAGCCTGCCGTTACCCAATATTTTGCGGCTGTGGATTGGCGAGGATGCTGACCGTCAGTCGCCGTCAGCCGCCACGACCAGAGCAACCGGGCAGCAGGAAAGCCGCGAAGCACACACCCCACCTCCGGCAGCCATCCATCCAATCGCCGTCCTGGAAACCCAACTGGATGACCTCACCCCCCAGGCGATCGGCTACACATACGAGGCACTGTTCGCTGTGGGTGCATTGGACGTGTTCACCCAGGCGATCGCGATGAAGAAGTCACGCCCGGGAGTCTTGCTGACAGTCATCTGTGCGCCAGAGCAGATCGAGGCGTGCGAGGCCGTCCTCTTTCGAGAGACGACAACACTGGGCATCCGGCGATCGCTTCAGGAACGTCACGCCCTGCACCGTGAACTGCAGTCGATACAGACGGAGTACGGGACGGTACAAATTAAGGTGGCATGGCTCGATGACCCAGCGCATCCGACCAATGTGCAACCCGAATATGAAGACTGTGCGCGGATCGCTCGGCAATACGGTCTTCCCTGGCTGGAGGTGCACCGGCTTGCCTTGCAGTGCTGGTACAGCCATCACCATCCGTAGTTTGGCAGAAATTAGAAGCTTGGCAGAAATCAGAGCTTGGCAGAAATCAGAGAGAACGCCTGCCCAGAGTAAGTGTGGCCGTCGCTGGCTGTGTTCTCAGCACTTTGCCTCAAGCGGCTTCACATTAATCGGTCGATCGCTTCATCCCCCCGTGAGTGGCTCCCAATCTGATGTTCAAACTGTGCTGCTCAAACCTGTGCTGTTCAAAACTGATCGGCTGCACCGGGTTGATTGAGAAAGTCCGCCGCACTGCCTTTAGCGGATGGAATTTTAGCGGATGGGGCCTTTGATGAGTCTGCGGCTGGTGGTGTCGTGGTTGCGGGAGGCGTTTTGTCAGACGGCACATCGGCGGTCGAGTTGGGCACAACCCCTGCAATCAAGCGCTGCCAGTTGACGTTGCGATCGGCATCAATCGTGACCAAAATCGTATCGGGCTTGCCAGGTCTGACCTTCACCGTTTTGGACTTCAGGGCCGTCGGGTTGGGAGGAGGGGTGTCTTTGATATCAACAGCACATTCAAACGTTTGTCCTGGTTGAACGGCTTTATACAGACCGCCGCAGCGAATAATGGGCCGTGACCCAATTTCTTCCTGTACAGCCGCCTGGACGATCGCTTCGAACTTTGCCAGGTTCAGTAACCCTTTGGCATTGGGTAGATCCCAAACCACCGTCCCGCGATCGTCCTGCTGTTTGACTGGAATTGTAAAGGTATAGCCAGCATCCGTTTCACCCACACATTCAAACGATTGTCCGGCTTCTGGCTTGATTGTGGCGGGGCAGGTCACGGTCTTGAGTGAAATCCCCCCCCGCTTGATCACATCCTGCTGGATCGACTGCGCAATGCGATCGCGATCAAGGGACTGACTACAAGCCGTCAACGCCAGCAATCCCAGAACCAGCAGTCCATTGCGCTTCACACCCCCGCCCCCCAAATCTTCACCCTTTACCGTAACGGCACCGGGTAAAGAATGCGTTAAGTGCTCAGGGCCAATGTCACCGGCAGACGCCAGCGGACGCGGCAGCAGCTTTCTGCTTTCCCTAGGCCCCGCCGCCGCTTAATGCTGCCGATCGCCGTTGAATTTCGGGAATTGTAAAGACAGCCTGAAAGGGTAATCCCGTTTTTTGATACAGTTCGGCTCCCCCCTGTTGGCGATCGACGAGCGAAATCACGCCATTGACCTGATAACCTGCCTGCTGCAAGCGTTCAACCGCCTTGAGCGCGGACTGTCCAGTAGTGACAACATCCTCCAGAACCGTGACATAGCTGCCTTCAGGCAGGGTTGGACCTTCAATATAGGCCTGGGTTCCGTGTCCTTTCGGCTCTTTGCGAATGATGAGCGCTGGCAGCGATCGCCCCTCATAGGCCGCCACCACACTCACTGCCGTCACAATCGGGTCAGCACCCAGGGTTAACCCAGCCACAGCCTGGGTGCCTTCAGGCAACAGGGGCAATAAAATTCGCCCGACCGCCAGACCTCCCTGCGGGTGCAGCGTGACCTGCTTGCCGTTGATATAGTAGGACGCCCGTTGACCGGATGTGAGTAAAAAATCGCCTTCTTGATACGCAACCTGACAGAATAAATCCAAAAGTTGTTGTCGCAATGTCACTAGATCGATCGTGGCAACTGATTGAGAGTGGTCAGTGAACGATTGGTTATTTTTAGTCATAAATTCGGAGAGAGTCAGTACAATTGATGCAGACTAAGGGTTGAGTTTGGGTAGACTGCAATTAACGGCTGAGTGCACAGGTTAGTAGCAAGCGATAGTGCTATCCCAGGATGAAAAAATTTCGACCGTGACCTGAAACTCGCTTGCCCAACACTGAATCTTAGTTCCAAATACACACCCCCAGATCAAAACATTGAGGAGTGATTTTATGGGCATTGGCTATAAAGGCACAGTTATTGGACTCGTATGCGTAACGCTCTCTACTCTCGCGGCTTCAGCAGCGATCGCGCAAGAAACCTCAAGCGGTCCAACGACTGGAATTCCCAATAACATTCCCGATCAATTGGAACAGGTACAGTTTTCAAACGATCGCGACTTCTTCAGTAATCGCAGCATTCCAAGACAGGTTAGCTATATCTTTGGTCCTGGCATCCTTATCCGTAACTCATTTCCAGACAACGAAATTGCACGGGACGGTAAAGCGATCTATGACCTTTACAAAGACGTGCTGGCAAAGCAGATGTCCAGCGGCCCCGTAATCCGGACGCCTGATCTGGTGTCCCCGTTCAATCAGTCGGTGCGTGACATCCCGCCCGTTGAAGCCGAGCGTCCGCTCACCACGCTGCCCTCCGTTGAGTCAACGCCACCCGTACCCACCGTGCCGCAACAAACCAAACCGCGCGTACCAGCGCTCTGGTAAGTCACGGTGCTCTATTGCGCCCTGCGGGAAACAAACAACGGGATGGCAACTCATGTAAGGTTTTGTCGGGACACGCAACGCCCTGTCCCGACGCAGAGAATTTCACCTTCATCAATCTGCGAGCCGCAGCCTCCGCCCGATCAGCGTGGGAATTGTCGAGACGGGGGCGATCGTCACCCTGTAGGTTGGCATAGCTATACATTGGCATAGCTATACAAAGAACTGGCGGTGCGGTCAAAAGCCAATTTAGAGCTGCCGTACTACTGTTCTAAGTACACACCACCATTAAAAGGGTTGGCATAGACGTTCATGCCTCAGGCTCATACTTTGGATACTTGCCCCATCAACGACCAATGACGTTTGATTTCCGCCCCCTATGCAATGACGAGTTGCACTGAGCCCTTTAAGATGCCGCAGGACGAGAGACGTCAGGCGCTGCTGGCCTCACTCAAGGCCAGAGTTACTGCCTGACAACCCGCACGGTTCATCCAATCCAGGGTGCAGGGGTCGAACCTGCCTGAGGCGAATTATGAGTTCGCTGCCTAAACCGCTCGGCCAACCCTGGGCCACAAAAACGTGACACTATTGTATCCCGATTTCTGCGATTGATTTGGATGCCTCCCGGTTTGGGTGCCTGTCCGGGTGAAGAGGAAGAGTACAGATCCCGCTGGTATGGTCGTCACCATCCACAGTGCGGCAGAAGCCACACAGAAAGCTGACCCCGATGGCCTGTTGTAGCGGCTGGCGCAGGTCTCAGCGTCCTGACCAAAGCGATATTTCAGCCTGCAAAATTTTTGTGCTGAATTCTGATCGTCTGTGTCTAAAATTGGAGCTACTGCATGGGCGCGATCGCAAGTCCTGCTTTGCGGCGCTGAACCAATGCTGTCCCACCACTTGCCCCTATGAAACTGAATTCCACTGTCACACTCACGCTGATCCTCTTGATATTGATGGCTGCGGCTGGATTGCTCAGTGCATCCTGGGGCACTGCCCTGGGACGAGAAGCACTCAAAGGCATTACACAACCCGATACGCGCCCAACCAATAACCTGGCCAACCGTCAGTCTGGTGCGGCCCGTCGTGAAGATCTGCCCGTGCTGTCTGAAGACGACATCATTGCCAACGTGAAAGTGCGGATGGGCGTGAAAGAGGCAAAAACCAATACAGCGCCGCCAGCTAAAACAGCCGGCGCGATCGACAGTTCAACCAAGGCTCAGTTTCCTCTGACGGCCAGGAGCAAAGATGTGGTGCTGGCTGTAACATCCGTGCAAAAAGATGGCGATGCGCTGGTTTTGCAGGTCACACTCCGCAACAACAGCAGGCAGCCAGTACGCTTCCTGTACGACTTTTTGACTGTCACGAGTGAAGGTCGGGCGCTTAAAGCGGCTGCCGAGGGTTTACCAGCAGAACTGCCCGCCTCCAGCGACGAATTTTCGGGCACGGTGCGAATTCCGGCGGACAGTTTGAGTGGGGTTAAAAAACTCTCGCTCTCGCTCACCGATTATCCAGACAAGCAGTTGGATTTGCGGTTGCCAAATATTCCTGTCGCGCAGTGACAAATGGCTGTACGATTGCTCTGTTGGGCATTCCTCACAGTTTGTTCGACCAATAATAGGCTTTCCGCGGGTTGCCTTAGTGGCTAATATAAATCTGATCGACCAAACTGTTCCCCCCTTTACCTGGTCAGATGTATTAGCACGGATGCTATCAGTCCTCTTGCTGATTGCGATTAACGCCTTTTTTGTCGCAGCCGAGTTTTCGATGGTGTCTGTGCGTCGATCGCGGATCAACCAACTCGCTGATGCTGGTGATGTGCAGGCGCGCACAGTTCAAGATTTGCAGCAGAGCATTGAACGTCTGCTCTCCACGACCCAACTGGGTATTACGCTCTCCAGCTTAGCGCTGGGCTGGATTGGTGAAAGCGGTGTGGCTGGTCTGGTTGCTGGGTGGTTCAGTCAGCTACCGTTGTCCGCCCCGGATCGACAAACGCTGACCCATTCCATTGCCATTCCCGCGACCTTTCTATTAATCGCCTACCTGCAAATCGTGCTGGGTGAGCTGTGTCCCAAATCGGTCGCGCTCCTTTATTCAGAACAGTTAGCACGTTTTTTGGCGGCTCCCAGTCTCGCGATCGCCCGTCTATTCCACCCGTTTATCTGGATCTTGAACCAGTCCACGCGGTTGCTGCTGCGGTTAGTGGGCATTCAATACACTGGGCAGGGCTGGTCAAACCAGGTCACGCCCGAAGAACTCCAGCTCATTATCGCCACCTCCAGCGAATCGACCGGACTGGAAGCCGAAGAGCGTCAGCTATTGAGCAACGTATTTGAGTTTGGCGATGTGTCGGTGGGCGAAGTCATGGTGCCCCGTACCAGCATTGCGGCGGTGCCCTGCGATGCGACGTTTAAGGTACTACTTCAAGAGGTAGCCCAGT
>JAJPKC010000109.1 GCA_021323955.1 Oscillatoriales cyanobacterium Centralia_MAG_596
GACGTCTAAGTTTAAGCGCTGCCCCCTATGGTTTCATCCCCGCCCCACTTTCAAGATGTTCAAACACACTGGGCACGCCCATTTATTGAAGGGTTGGCACAGCGCAACATTCTACGAGGCTTTGCGGACGGTACGTTTCGTCCCGAGCAGGCGATGAGCCGAGCCGAATTTGCGTCAGTGCTGCAAACGGCGTTTAGCCCATCGAGCCAGCGTCCCTACGTGCCTTTTGTTGACGTGCCAGCAAACCATTGGGCCGCTGCTGCGATTCGGCGGGCCTACGAGAGTGGGTTTCTATCCGGCTATCCGGGGCGGCAGTTTCGTCCGACTGAAAATATCCCTCGCGTGCAGGCAGTGGCATCACTGGTCGGTGGGCTGGGGCTGACACCAACAGGAACCGTCTCCCTCGCCGCTGTCTATCAAGACAGTTCGCAAATTCCCGCCTGGGCAACCGAGGCGATCGCAACGGCCACTACCAACGAAATCGTCGTCAACTATCCCGATCTCCGGCGGCTGCGACCGACTCAACCCGCCACTCGTGCTGAAATTAGTGCGTTTGTTTATCAATGTCTGGTCGCGCTGGGAAAGGTGCCCGCGATCGATTCTGGCGCGATCATGCGTTGGATTCAGACTGTTGCTGTTTCGCACGCCCGCGAATTTCGGGCGGCATGGGTGGCGGCGGTCTGGAATGGCGATTGGCCTTCTAAAGTTGGATTGACGACGCAGCAGCAGCAGGCAGAACTGATTGCCATTCTGGATCAGATGCAGGCACTCAACCTGAACGCGCTCATTCTCCAGGTGCGACCGGAAGGCGATGCGCTCTATGCCTCGACTCTAGACCCCTGGAGTCACTGGCTCACCGGAACGCAGGGTAAAGCCCCCGAACCGTTTTATGACCCGTTAGAATTCGCGATCGCGCAGGCGCACCAGCGCAACATTGAACTCCACGCCTGGTTTAATCCCTACCGTGCCCGGACATCTGAACGCACGGTCAACGTCCGTCCACACCTGGCGGCGACCAATCCTGAAGTGGTCTACCCCTGGGGCTCGCAGCTCTGGATGGATCCAGGCGCAAAGGTCGTGCAAGACCGCACAGCAAGCGTCATTTTGGATGTGGTGCGCCGCTACGACGTGGATGGCATACATCTGGACGATTACTTTTACCCTTACCCGATCGCGGGTCAAACCTTCCCAGACAGCAAAACCTATCAGGCGTATCAGGCCGACGGCGGTATGCTGGCCCTAGCAGACTGGCGGCGCGACAACGTCAACCAACTGGTGCAGCGCCTCGCGACCGAAATTCGTGCGGCCAAACCGCACGTCAAGTTCGGGATCAGTCCGTTTGGGATCTACCGTCCCGGTCAGCCGTCCCAGATCCAGGGACTCGACGCCTATGACAAGCTCTACGCCGACTCGCTGAAATGGCTTCAGGAAGGGTGGGTCGATTATCTGGCACCGCAGCTTTACTGGCGGATCGACGCCACCGCTCAAAGCTACCCGGTGCTGCTGCGCTGGTGGACAGAAAACAACTCCCGGCAGCGCCACATTTATCCCGGTAACAATCTGGCAGCGCTGAAAGATAATCAATGGAATTTGAGCGAGATTTTGAACCAAATTGACCAGACGCGACAACTCACTGCGCAACTGGCGTTAGGAAACGTATTTTTTAGCACGCGATCGCTAGCGGCTAACCCTCAGGGCGTATGCGATCGCTGGCGTACAGATACCTACGCCAGTCGTACCCTGCCACCGACGATGTCCTGGCTGCCCACCACATCGCCTGCCGTACCGACGGGCGTTCGCAGCAGCAACGGCACGCTGACCTGGAATGCGGCAGCCTCAGATATTCGGGGCTGGACGCTTTATCAAAAGCAAGGAGACAGGTGGGCGTTACACCAGATTTTCCCTGCCACGGCGACTACGGCGATCGTGGATCCCGGAACCTATGCACTTTGCGCGATCGGTCGGGCAGCTGTAGAAAGCAAAGGCGTGCTTGTGACGGTCAGGCCACCACAGGCGTGAGGGTTGCCTTAAACGCAGCGCGACGCTGCATGAGGTCATTCGTCTGTGCCTGTACCGATTGCAGGACATCGAGTTCGTTGATGCGGGTGCTGCGTCCTGCCTGCACCACCATCTCGCCATCCACAAAAACAGTGTGGACATTGGCACCCCGCGCGGCGTAGACCAGATTCCACAGGATGTTGGAATCGCCTTCATCCCACACGAGCGGCATTAAATTCGGCTGCCAGATGTCTACCAGCACCAGGTCAGCTTTTTTGCCCACCTCGATCGAGCCAATCTCGTGATCCAGCCCCAACAATCTGGCCCCGTCGATCGTCGCCATTCGCAGCGTATCGGGAGCGTTCAACGCCGCTGCATCGTATCGGTGGACTTTTTGCAGCAGCGAGGCAAACTTCATCTCCTCAAACATGTCCAGACTGTTGTTGGAGATGTTGCCGTCGGTGCCCAGTCCCACTGTGATGCCTGCCTGCTTCATCTCTAGAATGGGTGCGATCCCGCCTGCCAGCTTGGCATTGCTGGTCGGACAGTGGGCAACAGCAGTACCCGTGTCAGCCAGCAGCTTAATTTCATCGTCATTAAGCCAGACGCAGTGCGCGATCGCTGTGTGCTCTCCCAAAATCCCCAGTTCGTGGAACAGCGCGATCGGGCGTTTGCCGAAGTGCTGCTCAACCGCTTCGACTTCTTCCTTTTGTTCACTGCTGTGTGTGTGAATGCGGACACCATACTCATCTGCGTAGGCCTTGGCTTTAGCAAAGGCATCGGGCGAACAGTAGAAAAGATGTTCTAACCCCATCCACACGCGCACCCGACCATTCTGAGACAGGTGATGGGATTCGATGAGCTGTCGATTGGTCTCGGAGGTCTCAAAAAAGTCTTTTCCCGGCATATCAGCGGCATAGGGCACCAGATTCACGCGAATGCCCAACTGTCCGGCAGCGTCAGCGCAGCGGTGCATAAAGCGGTACATATCCATCACGCAGGTCGTACCGCCTTTTAACGATTCTAAATAGCAAAGCAGCGCCGCATAGTAAGCATCGTCTTCGGTCAGGGCGCGATGTTCGAGCTGGTAGCGCGGTAGCCAATCGAGCAATTGCAGGTTTTCCGTGACGCCCCGCAGCAGGCTGGAATGCGAGTGCACATCAATCAGCCCCGGGATCACGGCCATGCGGCCCTGACAGTCAATCACCTGAGTCGCATCGGGCGGAATGGACACGGACTGGCTGTGGCCAACCGTCTCAATGCGATCGTCACAGAGAACAACAGTGCCGTTGGGGTAGATGGTATTGCTAGCGTCAATGGTAAAGACGATCGCGTTACGGATGACGGTGTGGCCCATAAGTAAGAGGGGGTAAAGGGGCGACAGGGATGAGGAACTAAGGGAACAAGAGACACGGAGAAGGTTTCGAGCTTTGCGCTTTGAGTTGATTCTGGCTCCCGTCGGCTGATGCTTTGGGAAGCCTGACTCCTGATTGCTAACGCCCTTTAACCCTTAGCCTTTAACCGCTGTCTTTTTAATCTCAATCAAAATAGCAGCCGTTGGCCCGAAAAAGTTCCGCTAGTGGACAGAGGCAGTAGCCACAGCGATCGCCACAAGCGCAGTGGACATGCATCGCTTGCCCAAACGGGAGTGGATTTTCCTGCTGGCGTTGCAAAATGGTTTGATGGTCACATTCTGTACAGTAGCAGTAGGCAGGACGACGAGCAGGCTTGAATGGCTGTTTGCGGGAACTCATTCCGTAGAGAGTTGCTAGTTATTAAGGCCAGTGGGGTCAACTCAAGACTTAAACCTTACAGCAATGTTCGTTTGCATAA
>JAJPKC010000648.1 GCA_021323955.1 Oscillatoriales cyanobacterium Centralia_MAG_596
AAAAAGTTCGCTCCAGCATGCTGGAAACCGCCCGTCAAAATTTGACCGAAAGTGCGGTTCGTAAGGGCGAAAACATTCGCGATTTGATCGAGGTCATGCGATCAAATCTCGTAACGGCAAGCGAAGACTTTTCTACACAGCTTGACCAGTCCCAGGAAGCACAAGAGTTTGTGACCCGCCTGAACCGCTGGCTGCCGAAAGGCGTTCAGTGCGTTCAGCTGATCAATATTCAGACCGGGCAGATCGACGGCACCACCTGCGGTAACCGCTCCATCAGCCGTATTTTCGACAACCTCTGGCCCACGCAGAGTCAGGTGGTGCTGTCTCCCCGCACCAGCGTAAGGATTGCCCCCGTGAGCCAGACGAAGATTGCCAAGCAATCGACCCCCCTTCGCCAACTGGATCTGGTATTCAGTGCCCCTGTATACGACTCCCTGGGGCAGTTGCGCTATGCGCTCAGCATTCAATGGGCAATCCATCGCCAGGAAACCAGTCAACCAGGCTCGCTCTCTGGCTATACGGTCGTGGTTGACCAGGATGGCACTATATTGGCTCACCCCAAAGGCGATCGCATTGGCCGCAATATTCGTCAAGAAGCCGATTCGGGTAGACTGCAGGATATTGTCAATAGCGCGATCGCGGGCAGAGACGATTTTTCGGAGCCACTATTTTTTGCGGATAGCAATACAGAGTGGTTAGCTGGGTTTAATCGCATTCAAATTCCCACTACTCCGACCGAAAATCGAACCTGGGTCGTGCTGGCCGTCGCTCCAGTGAATAATGCGCTTTCGGGTCTTGAAGACATCAAGCAGGTGCTGCTCATTCTGACGCTGGGATTGGTGGGCGCAAACTTACTCGCAACGCTTTACATTACGCGTGATCTGGCCCGACCCCTGGAAGAGTTAGGGAGCTATGCCCTCCGCATTTACCAGCGTCAACCCGCCGATCAGGCACCCAAAAACTTTAAGATCAAAGAGATTAACCAGCTGGCAGGGGCGCTGGACAATATGGTGGAACGCCTGGAAGAGCGTGCCGAAGAGTTGGAGGCGGCCTGGCAGGAAGCGCAGGCCGCCAATCAGTTAAAAAGTGAATTTCTGGCAACCACGTCGCATGAGTTGAGAACGCCCCTCAACGCGATCATTGGCTGTATTCGCCTGGTGAAAGATGGTTACTGTGATAACCGCGACGAAGAACTTGATTTGCTGCAACAGGCCGACAAGTCAGCCATACATCTGCTGGAAATTATTGAAGATCTGCTCAATATTGCCAAAATTGAAGCTGGCAAACTAGAACTTAACTTACAGTCAGTATCCATTCAAGATCTGTGCCAGGAATGCTTGAGGATGATCCGACCAGCGGCTGAAAATAAGCGTATATTGCTTTCTGACGATATTGACGCCCATCTCAGCCAGGTCGTGATCGATAAGCTTCGGGTCAGTCAAATGATCATCAATCTGCTGTCCAATGCGGTGAAATTTACGCCTGAAGGCGGTGAAGTCAAGCTGAGCAGTCGGATTGGTTATGGTCATCAGCTTGAACAGGATGCACGCCCGGATCGTAGCCCCGTGAATGCCAGTACGCCTTACCTGTGCTTAGAAGTTGCTGATTCGGGGATCGGTATTCCTCCAGAACGCTGGCACCTCCTGTTTCGCCCGTTTCAGCAGGTTGATTCCTCATTGACGCGGCGACATGAAGGGACGGGTTTGGGGCTGGCGCTGACAAAGCGGTTTGCTGAGCTGCATGGGGGAACCGTTTCGTTTCAATCGACGATCGGGAAAGGCAGTACGTTTCGGATCTGGCTGCCATCCCGCGATACGTCAGCCTCAGCGGAGACGATCGCCTCCGTTAAAGTGCCGCCCCCATCTCACCATGCCGATATTGCCAATGCGACGGCTCATCACGGACCCTCTGACCAATCGGTTTCTTCGGTGGGATAGGCAATTGTGGTCTATGGCGATTGTGGTCTATGGCGATTGAGCGTTGATCGCCAGAAACGCCGCCTGAGCCGCTGCTTGCTCGGCCGCTTTAATCGATCGGCCACTCCCTGTTCCCAGTCGCTCACCCCGGAACCAAACTTCAGCCATGAACCGATGGGAGCGATCATCGGTTGGTTCGATCGGGGTGACTCGATATTCGGGCAGGGTTTTGTAGTGTGCCTGACTCCACTCCTGAAGTGCCGCCTTATAGTTGTGCCGAGCCGGATCGCTGAGGATGTCTGCCACTAGAGGCTGAAAATGGTGATTCAGGCAGGGATGCACTAATTCTAGCGTCTGAGTACTCAGATATAGTGCTGCCAGCACCGCTTCAAAAGAGTCTGCGAGGCGTGATTCTTGACCCAGTTTGTCTTTGAGGGCGCTGTCGGCTACCAGCAAGTAATGCTGTAGCCCATAGCTTGCCGCAAGCTGGGCCAAAATGCGATCGCTCACCAGCACAGAGCGAATGGCAGCAAACTCGCCTACGGGAAGGTGGGAATAGGCGTCGAGCAAAAATACAGATGCCGCTAGGCGAACAACAGCATCACCAACAAACTCCAGTTGCTCATAGTTGGCCGTCGTCGAAATGCTTGGATGGGTCAGCGCTAGATCGAGCAAGCTCCACTCGATGGGCGCTTGCTCCGACAGTCCCAGCTTTTGGACCAAATTTTGAAGCTGCTTCTGGCGACGCGGGTAGGGAAGTGTCATTGCTGTCAGTCTATCAGGTCTTCTGACATGACCAGCAAATGATGGCAGCAGGGATGCTAGGGGCGATTGTAAAGGGATTCAAATAAATTTGCAGCCGATATCGAAACCGCCGGGTGGGTCGGGGGAAATGCTGATGGCAGGCGTGGGTTCACAGCGATGGTGCTAAATGTGGTCAGGCTGTGGGGCGCGGTTGAATCCAGCTCATGGGTGTGTTCTGGCTGGTGATACTGCGATCGCACGGTGGCAATTGTCGTTGGCAGCACGCCAACCAGGAGCGCCAGCACCTCGTCACTCAAACCCAACAGCACCTGCGCTCCAAAAAACGCTTCAAAGCTAGAAAATAGTTTTTCTGCTCTCTGAATCGCCTCAGGATGTTCGGTGATTTTTTGCAGCCAGCGTACCCACTGAATGCGGCGACTATAGGCATTCTGGCGCTTTTTATAGGTGGTCACGGGAATGATGTCAGGCGCGCCAATCGCAATGATCTGGGTGCAGGCTTCTTCAACCAGCGTCCCGACGGCGGCTCCAGGGCCGGCAAATTCAGCATGGTGCGCTTTACAAAGGATTAAGCCGCTCCGTTTCTGCTCACTCACCGCTAACAGTTGCCGCGAGTCCCGCGCGGTTTCGGCTCGATCTAACGTTAAAACGTGGTGGGAGATTTGGTTATTCAACACCCTTGCCCTACAAATGCTGCTACGGAAACTCAGCCAATCTGTTCTTCAATCTGCCCTTCAAACCGCACGTTGCTCAGCGTATTTTAAAACACACTGGATCGGTGGACTTTGCTACCGATGCCATCATGCTAATGCAGGTTTGAAGTGACTCTATAGCTTGTTCAAGCGGCTTTGCTGAATCTATACATTCTTTTCTTAAATCAACAAAGTTCGATAAAACTCACCGCTGGACGTTAGCGCAAGGCCAGAAGGGGAAGGGGGGAGAGCAGGACATAAGCCGGGTTCTGTTGTCCTCAATGCAGTGCATTCAAGATGGCAGTTATCTATCTGGGTTTCCTGTTACCAGGTACCTCAAGCGGACGGGCCATTATGGGATCCCATAACGACACGGAACGGGGAAAAGACCAACCCTTGTTCCACGGCCTTGCTTCCAACCGGGGTTTACCGAGCCAGCACCTCTCGATGCTGCTGGTGCGCTCTTACCGCACCTTTGCACCCTTACCAACAAAAGGCTAACGGATAAAGTATGAAGGATAAAACCATAATTTAGCCTTTAGCCTTCAGCCTTTAGCCCTTTTAGTTGGCGGTATGTTTCTGTGGCACTATCCTCACGGTCACCCGCACTGGGCGTTACCCAGCAAGTTTGGTCTTTCGGAAGCCCGGACTTTCCTCGGATGGCGGACGATTGCCGAGGCGTTTGCCACCATCCGCAACTGCCTGCGCCTACTCTTCCCGATCTTTAGTCTAGTACTTCGTGGCGGTGATGTTGGCCCGTTTGCTGGACTGCCAGGAACCGATTGATCCAACTTTGATCGCTTGCAACCGGTATAAAAGTTGCCTGCTAGGGCTGGGACGGCTGCACAGGGAGATCACTTGGGATTCCACGGCAGTCCTGACGTCCACGGGAGTTTATGAATGGCAAATTTGCACAGGACGTAGACTCGATCGCCCCCAATGGAGCGATCGGGGCCAACGATGCGCAGTGCCAGCTCGAGGAAAAAATTGACGTCTGCGTAGCGCTGCATGAACTTGGCATAGCGCTCTTTCGCAGCTGCAGGTGCCTTTATACCGGGCTTGGATAGGTCGATCAAGGGTTTAGTGACTTCAATTTCCAGGTTGATCGGCGAAACCCCTTCCAGCTTGCCGTCTTTGCGTTCGCCTTTACGCTGGAGTAAATCTTCTGCTGTGATGTTTTCCTTGAGTGTGGTGTTGGGCGCGATCGTGCTAAAGACCTGGTTTTGAAATAGGTCAAGGGTAGTACCCGGCATCAAGCGTGTGACGCGGCGCGATCGACCATCTAAATCGGTGAAAGCACAGTAATCCCAATCGACATAAATGGAAACGCCGTGGGGTTGGTCATCAACGGGTTCGTAGGTCGCCTTATTTTTGATGCTAATCGCTAATTGTTTAAGCTTATCAAACTCATAGCGACTATCAAACTTGAAGCTAATTTCAATGAGGCTTTGCAGATTCTGATTGTTCAACTGTTGATTCAGGAAATCTGTGTCTAGCCGAACCGTCATTTCGTCATTGAATGCATCAATGATGAGATACAAAAAGTAGGCAATGCACAGCAAGTACGTTGTGAGAATGATTGGGTCAATGAGGTTCATCGGCGCATTGTTAAGTGAGGCAGTTTACGGGTTGACGGTGATTTTTTGACTTCTATGCTGGAAAAGTTTTCGAACCATCCTCGACGCCAAAAGAAAAATACCAGGCTGAAGGCGGTTAGCAGCATGAGTGCCCAGCAGGCAGGATAGCCCCAGTACCAGTTCAGTTCAGGCATGTTATATGGCGATTTGGATGGATCAAAATTCATCCCGTACACCCCTGCTATGAACGTCAGCGGAATAAAAATCGATGAAATTACAGTGAGTAATTTCATAATTTCGTTCATTTTATTGCTGACTGATGATAAGTAAACATCCATCAGACTGGCAGCAAGTTCCCGATAGGTTTCGACCATGTCGAGCACTTGAATTGCATGGTCATAGCAGTCACGCAGATAGATATGTACCTCATGACCAATCAGATTGCTACCATCCCGAATAAGCGCATTAATGGCATCTCGCTGCGGCCAAATTGCACGCCGTAATCCTAATAGCTCACGTTTAATATTATGAATTTTTTCGAGCGTTTGGCGTGATGGATTGGCAACGACTTCATCTTCTAACTCTTCAATTTTTTCGCCATACTCTTCTAACACTGGGAAAAAGCCATCAATGATTGAATCGATGATTGCATACGCCAGGTAGTCTGCGCCCTGCTTCCGGATAATGCCTTTACTCGTCCGAATTCGCTCCCGAATGGGGCCAAAGCAGTCGTATTCTGGCTCTTCTTGGACGGTCAGCAGGTAATGTCGCCCCAGTACCAGGCTGACTTGCTCGCTAATAAATCCATTACCAGAGGATTTCATCGTCACCATACGGGCAATGATGAGCAACTGCTCGTCGTACTCTTCAATCTTTGGTCGCTGGGGCACATTGACAATATCTTCGAGGACAAGTGGGTGGAGGTGAAACACCTGTCCCAATCGGCGCAAAATGTCTTCACTACCCAGCCCTTTAACATCGACCCAGGAAACCGAGTCACTGTCCAGGAAGGGCGTGCAGTCTTCAGGCGTTGCAACTTCCTGCCGGGTTGCGGTTGCTTCATCGTAGTCGATGAGGACGATGACTGGTGGTGCAGCACCAGATTCGATGTTGAGTGTTCCCGGCATACTACCGGGAATGTCGTAGAAGTAGTCGAGGTAGGAGTCATCGTCGAGGGCAGTATTGGCTGCTGGGGTGGAATTTGGGAAGCGATGCTCGACCATCCGGAGTACCTCGCAGTTGCTGTTGACTAATCGCCTTCCATTAATTTAAGCCGCAAATGCTGATTCTGTCGTGGAGTGATGGCTAGCAAACAAA
>JAJPKC010000541.1 GCA_021323955.1 Oscillatoriales cyanobacterium Centralia_MAG_596
GTGCCATACGTGGATACCACCCGACGCCACGGCCATTACGCCCGGCATCGATGCCCAGTCCTGGGTGAAGTAAATACCGCGAGAGCGATCTTTTTCAATGTAATTTTCGCGCAGCAGATCGATGAAACCGAGGGTGATGGCTTTGTCACCTTCCAGCTTACCCACAACCGTTCCAGTGTGGATGTGGTCACCACCCGACATCCGGAGTGCTTTTGCCAGCACGCGGAAGTGGATACCGTGGTTTTTCTGGCGATCGATCACAGCGTGCATGGCACGGTGAATGTGGAGCAAGATCCCGTTGTCGCGGCACCAGTGAGCCAACGTGGTGTTAGCGGTGAAACCTGCGGTCAGGTAGTCATGCATGATGATGGGCATGTTGAGTTCTTTCGCATACTCAGCCCGCTTCAGCATTTCTTCGCAAGTCGGTGCGGTAACGTTCAGGTAGTGACCCTTGATTTCGCCCGTTTCGGCCTGCGCTTTGTGAATCGCATCCGCCACAAAGAGGAAGCGATCGCGCCAGCGTTGGAAGGGAGCCGAGTTGATGTTTTCGTCGTCTTTGGTGAAGTCCAAGCCACCACGCAAGCACTCGTACACGGCACGACCGTAGTTCTTTGCAGACAGACCGAGTTTTGGCTTGATGGTGCAACCCAGCAGCGGACGACCATACTTGTTTAGCTTGTCGCGCTCAACCTGAATGCCGTGAGGTGGCCCCTGGAAGGTCTTCAGGTAGGCAACGGGAATCCGCAAGTCTTCAAGACGCAGCGCTTTCAGCGCTTTGAACCCAAACACGTTACCCACGATCGAGGTAAAGACGTTGGTGACAGACCCTTCTTCAAACAGATCCAGCGGATAGGCGATATACGCGATGAACTGGTTATCTTCGCCGGGAACGGGTTCGATGTCGTAGCAGCGACCTTTGTAGCGATCGAGGTCTGTGAGCAGGTCAGTCCACACAGTCGTCCAGGTGCCGGTGGAAGATTCCGCTGCCACTGCCGCACCTGCTTCCTCAAAGGGAACACCGGGCTGAGGAGTCACACGGAACGCCGCCAAAATATCGGTATCTTTCGGTGTGTAGTCTGGGGTGTAGTACGTTAATTTGTACTCTTTAACCCCAGCGTCATACCCAGACTTCGCCTGGGTTTTAGTTTGCGCGTAAGACATAAATCTCCCTTCCTGGATAACTCTACAAAATTTTCCCGATCGTATCCATTAGAAACAGCTCAAGCTTTCACTTGAGTGTGTCCAAAACTGAGCAACCACCTTATTTCAATAGGGAATTTGTGGGTGACCGAACCTTTGTAATCAGTGGCCTGGGCGTGGTGAACGAGTGACGTTGCTCACCCCTTCCGTCAGATTGTTCTCATAGTATCAGCTATTGGAGAGTCAGCAATAAGCTGAACTTCAAACATTCTGTATCGTTTAATAACAAAAAATTATGAATTGACTCCGCGGATAAAGTTGTATTGAACGGTAAACAGATATGACCGTTTCAGCATCATTTACAGTGGATAAAGATGCGGATTAATCAGGCGAAACGGCGTTACCAAAGCACCTGAGCCAGTCAACGCGATCGGGTGTGAACCGCATTTGTTCATCATCTGCGACTGTCAGACTATCACTAAATACGGCTGATTGAGCAGCGTGAACGTGACTCTACTCTTGTTACATTCCGCAATATACGCTTCACAATTCTAAGTATGGTTTGCGCTGTTCATGCTGTATAGAAGTGCGGCGATCGACGTGCTTGCAGCGCAGCTTTTCTCAGGTGCAGCGTCCATTGCAACGGTCTGACGGCCAAGCCAACGAGTCGTTGCGCTCTCAGGGGGCAATCCCGGCACACTGATGTGGATGTCCAGAGTTTGCATGCAAATCAGACGCAATCGCGCGTTTGGATCTAGAGTAGATTTGCCACCTTTCGTGAGACTGCATGACCGATTCTGCGGACGACAAAGTACCTGAACCAACGAGCGATCAACGGCCTGATCCGACCGTAGTTGACCAGGATGACACACAATCAGATTCAGTGACCTGGTCAGATGTTGAGGCAGAGCTATTTAGTCAAACGCCGACGGGCGATCGTGCGTCTCAACCGCAGATGCTGGATCAGCCACCTCACAACGTTCTCCGGACGCTGGATCCATCCCTGCCGTTGGTGATGGTGGAGACGGCATTTTTAGCGAGCGCGGCGAGTCTCGTCTTTTTGGTCAACTATTACTTCCCGATCGGCCCGCTGCTACGACTCTTTTTTTCGATTCCGATTTCCCTGACGTATCTTCGTTGGGGCAGTCGCGCCGCCTGGATGGGGGCATTGGTTTCTGGTTTGCTGCTAAGCGTTTTGATGGGGCCGGCCCGCAGCATTCTATTTGTGATGCCTTATGGGCTACTGGGCGTGCTGTTAGGGGTGCTGTGGCGACGAGGGGCGACATGGATCGTTTCCATTGGCATCGGTTCGATCATTGGTTCGCTCGGATTTTTCTTTCGGATCTGGCTGGTGTCGCTGCTGCTAGGGGACGATATTTGGCTATACGCCACCACACAGACAACCGATTTGCTGGAATGGCTGTTTGTCAAGCTGGGCTTGCTGTATCAACCAACGCTGGCGTTGGTGCAAGCCGCGATCGTGGTGATGGTCATTCTCAACAATCTGGTTTACCTGTTTGTCGTCCACCTGGTCGCCTGGCTGCTGCTGGATCGCCTGGGCAATCCCATCCCTCGCCCACCGAAATGGGTGCAGGTGTTAATGGACTACGAGTAGAGATGAGGGTCGCGTACCGCGGTTTTGCGGTGGGATGAGGGCTAAAGAATGAGGGATGACGGGTCAAGGCGAATAACGACGGCAGAGACAGGGGGAATCTTGAGCCAATCGGCATTGCCGCGTGTTGGCGTCTCTGTAGCGGCGCGATCGCCGTTTGTTGGTGTTTACACACAGTTGCAGCAAGGGCAACGCTGGCTGCAGCAGCATCGGGAGCGATGCCCAATTTTTGCCTGTGTGTTGGGATTTACAGCGACAGGGTTAGTGCCGGGGATTTCAGCGGCAGGAGCAACCCCGGCTGATCGCCAGTTCACCGCGATCGCTGATGCGGAGTTTCTCATCCGGGGGCCGCAGCCCCAGCCCCAGTA
>JAJPKC010000086.1 GCA_021323955.1 Oscillatoriales cyanobacterium Centralia_MAG_596
CTTGCCAGTCAAACACTCCATTGGCTGGCGTATTTTTGGTGTCCCAGCAGAGGACGAAACAATTGGCTGGATGAGTTGGCGGTGGCTGATTCTCTGCAACCAGACCAGTGACCGCTGTGGCCTGAGGATAGGCCACTAAAAAATCGCTGACAGCCTGTTGTGCAAAGCGAGAATACGCCTGACTGACCACAATTAATGCTTGATCGGCTAACAACGGTGTGGCCAGCATTAAGCCGACAAGGATCGATCGATAATCGGCATCGCCATTGTAGACATACACGCCAATGCGATCGGCGAGTCCAGCCTGGTTTAACTCATTAAAAAACGCTTCAAACGGTTGGCCGCAAACAAGCACACGGTCTTCTAGCCCAAACGTTTCCAGGTTTTGCGTCAACTGGCAAAGCCACTCATCGCGATACCCTGGTCTGTCAGGATCTTCAACCGCATACGCCATGCATTCTGGATGATTCAGCAATGCTGCAATCAGGTTCATGCCCTGGGCACAGCCCACTTCGCAGTAGACCTCTCCAACGGCCATACAGTCCACCGCTCGATCCAGCCAAGGCAGCAACGCGCGATCGGCAACGCCTTTAGCCTGCTGGAACCGGGCCTCCAGCGGAGGGGTATCCAGAGAGTCAGAGAAAGGCGTTCCATCCTGAGCAATGTGGGGGAACTGCTCCATAAACCGTTGAATGTCCATGTTGCTCCAGTCAGTTAATTTCCGGCAGAATGCTTGGCGCAGTGGCACGCTACTGTTCAATATTGCCCAAACTCACATGAATGTACGTTGTTCTCAGTTGAACGATCGCGTGACTGACGTACTAACTGCCTTGATTGATGGGGGAAGCCATTGTCCTGGTGGACGGATGTGGAGGGCGGGCATTGGCGTGGTGACTGCTAAGGAATCAGGAGTAAACCCACGAGTTCAGGAATCGCGTCGATCGCTTGATCCTGTTCCACGGCGATCGCTGTGATTTGTTCAAACGCTGAAATCCCTGGCTGATCGTGGTTTCGCGATGGCTTGCAGGGCTTGCCAACTCATTTCCAGAAAAAAAATGCGGGGGGATGATATGAAACTGGGGGGAGCAGGGTACGTTACATCCAGGAGTTAGAACTACGTACCCCGCACCTTTAAGGAGAAACCTCTCATGAAGTCTGATTTCAAAGCTAAGTTCCTGCAGCACCTGGTCGAAAAGAAGCAAGACAAAGGCTTCACCCTGATTGAACTGCTGGTTGTCATCATCATCATCGGTATTCTGTCTGCAATCGCACTGCCTTCCTTCTTGAACCAAGCTAACAAGGCAAAAGAATCGGAATCCAAGCAGTACATCGGCTCCATGAACCGTTCGCAGCAGGCATACTTCCTCGAGAAGAACACCTTCCAAACCGATATTTCGCTCCTGGGCCTGGGTATCAAGACGCAAACAACGAACTATACCTACCAGGTATCGAACAACTCGGCATCGCAGGTTGCTAACGTTTCCTACCCTCAAAATACTACAACTTTGAGAGCGCACACCGGTGGTGTTTCGGTTGGTAGCACGACGGGCGCGGTTGGTGGTGAAGCCACGACGCTGGCGGTGCTGTGCCAGTCGCAGAAGCCTCAAGCAGGCAACGCAAGCGGCGTTACGTTTGCGGCTAACACCGGACCGAGCTGCACCGGCACCTTTGAAGACCTCGGCAAATAGTCTAGTAGCTGACGACAAAACGTTTGAGGCAGTGTTTGCCTGAAATCCTAAAAGAAGTATGTAGAGTGGGTAGAGTTTCTATCCACTCTTATTTTTTATTTCTTATGGATTGGGGGCGCACTATGGCTGCGGTGGGGATGGCTGCCCACCCGCCGCCTCTCGCTCTAAAATAATGGTGACAGGCCCATCATTACTGATTGTGACCTGCATCTGGGCCCCAAATTGTCCCGTCTCTACCCGCAGGCCACTCGATCGCAGCTTTGTGACAAACTGTTCGTAAAGCGCCTGGGCGCGGGTCGGGGGCGCTGCGCGATCGAAGGATGGACGCCGACCTTTGCAACAGTCGCCGTACAGCGTAAATTGGCTAATCACCAGCAGTTCGCCCCCGATTTCCTGCACCGATTGATCGAACTTGCCCCCTTCACCATTGGGAAACAGGCGCAGTTCCAGGCACTTACGCGTCATCCAGTCCAGTTCTGCTTCTGTGTCAGTTGCCGCAATGCCTACCAGGAGGTTGAGTCCCCGTCCAATCTTGCCCACAGGTTTGCCGTCTACCGTAACCTGGGATGCTGTCACTCGCTGGATAACAATGCGCATTGACGAGAGAAGCGATTGGAATGTCAGTTATGTTGCTTCCCTACACTCTACACCCCCTACTTTCGCCTTCCAAGACCCTCCATCACCCAAAAGGACAAAAAGACACACATGCTAGGCGCGATCGCAGGCGACATTATTGGCTCTGTCTACGAGTTCAATAACATTAAGACGAAGGAGTTTCCACTGTTTAGCAATGCGAGCGGCTTTACAGACGACTCGATTCTGACGGTGGCGATCGCGGATGCGATTTTGCACGATCGCGATTACAGCACCACGCTGAAGCAGTATGTGCAGCGCTATCCCAACCCCATGGGCAGTTATGGGATGCGGTTTGCGCGCTGGGCTGCTTCAGCCACGATGGAACCTTATAACAGTTGGGGCAACGGTTCGGCAATGCGCGTTAGCGCGGTTGGGTTTGCGTTCAACGATCTGGAGCAGGTGCTGCAAGTGGCGGAACACACAGCAGCTGTGACTCACAATCATCCAGAGGGGATTAAAGGCGCACAGGCAACAGCCGCCGCCATTTTTTTGGGACGTACAGGACACCGCAAAGCCGATATCAAAGCCTATATTGAGACGACCTTTGGCTATGACCTGAACCGCACGGTGGCAGATATTCGTCCCCACTACCAATTCAACGAGTCGTGTCAGGAGACAGTGCCAGAGGCGATCGTCGCCTTTCTCGACTCGACCGATTTTGAAGATGCTATTCGCAATGCCGTGTCGTTGGGGGGCGATACGGACACGCTGACATGCATCACGGGTGGCATTGCAGAAGCCTTTTACGGGGGTGTACCAGACGCGATCGCGCACGAAACCATCGCTCGACTCGATCAAACTTTGTACGATGTAGTGGAACGGTTCACGACGCGATATCGTCAAAAGCCGCCAGCAGGTCAATAGAGTCTCAATCGTTGATCGATCGTTCGCTGGACAGGATAGATGGCGGCATCCAGGAGGATCACCACTACTGGACGATTGACGTGATCAGAAATGGTGATCTTTCTGGGAGGGCGATCGCATTCGTTCAGCGCTGTTTCCATCACGCACCCTGGCCGCTGCCCCAGTTTGAACGGGAATGAGAATTCAGCATCATGGCTAACTCACTGCTGATCGACTTTTATTTAGGGCAGCGTCCTGATCTGAGGGGGCGCAAAATTGAGGCGATCTGGGGTTGGGACAACGTGCGCTTGGAAGTAGAGCATGACTACATCCAGTGGCTTTTCCCGCTTGTCGAAAAGAGTCGCTTTAATCCGGATGCGCCCGTATTGACGGCGGTTGATATCCAGGCCTTTCAGTCCAGTGAAGACCTTAA
>JAJPKC010000428.1 GCA_021323955.1 Oscillatoriales cyanobacterium Centralia_MAG_596
ATCGCGCAACGGTTAATTGGCGTTTTTCTACCGTCGATGCCCGCACCAGATTTGAGCGTCTCTATCCAACTCCAAGCTTGTCATAATCCATGTGGCAGACTACTAGCATCCCTAACCCCGAAGAGTGAGTGCTGAGGATAGCCAAGCAGCTAACCCCTGGCCAGCGATCGCGTTGCAGCACGGCGATCATTCTCAGGGCGGATGGAGCACAGGGAACGATCGCTCTACAGTTTTGGTTAAGCGAACCGTTGATTAGTCAATCACCGCTGAGTAGAGTGCAGGCGATCGCGTCTGGTACAAATGCAACCGACGATGGGAGTCCGTAGCAATGGCGAATGATCTGGAATCCAACTACAAACTGTTTGAAGCGCTCGGGATGGTACTGCTGAGCCGAGTCGAAGCTGAATTAGTGAGCCTGACCTACGAAGCAACACGGATGCTGAAGCAAGGCTTACAGGCGGGACAGGGCTTACAGGATCAGTCGTGGTTCCAGCACAATGAACTCGAACAATTCGTGCGCCACTACACTGCTAACGGAGCGAATTCATGGCCCAAGGAAAGCCCGACCGATGACACGTCCTTACATCGCAAAATCGCGCAGCTTACGGCTCAACTCGACCAGCGCGACCAGGCCATATCCACCCTAACTGCGCGTATCGAACGGCTCGAGGCATATCTCGCTCAGCAGAGTGGGGGCAGTGAGCCAACCAGTCAGCCGGAGATGAGCGCGCTGGCGAGCCGCTTAACCGCGATCGAAGAATCACTAAGTAGTATTGATCTGTTGGCCACTGAGCTAGGACATCGGGGCGCAACGACAGCGGCTCTAGACAGCCGTGTGACTAAGTTAGAGGCGGCGGTACAGGAAGGTACTGCCCAACCCGAGTCCAATCCACCGATTGCATCGAATGCCTTTATTCCCATCGTGGAGGGTGATCGCACCATCTAAGTTAAATCCGTTTGCATTTTAGCCTCAGGAATTGTGCTCTTCGCTCGCCGGGGGCAAGGACAGCAAGATTTTCCAAGTAGGGGCAGCGTTGTCGTTGCGATCACACGAGTTCATCGTTGCCACACCGATTTACGGCAGGAGGGTTGCGGGCAAACGCGTGTTTCACTCCGGACTTTGAGGCACTTTGCTGCGGATGCACTATCTTGGAAAGGTATAAGTGGTCCATCCCCAGGCATTTAGAGGAGCAATGCGATGAAACACTTGCTTGTCGCTGGTTTGTTAGCGGTTGCCGCAACTGCAATGGGTGAAACGGGTGTCCAGGCGCAGTCAGCGTCTCTAGCTACAGTCCATTCTCGCAGTGCCACACTGACGACTCGGCCTGCATCCATTGATGGAACTGGCTCCGGTGGTGCATCAAGGCCTTACACCACGGATCAGCTCAACAGTGCCCTGGGAACCCTGGAAGCCAATCCGAAACCGAAAACGCCAACCCAGGGTAATTCCATTGAGTCGCTCATTGAAAAGTTTGCCCCCTCGAATTCTGAACCAGCGCCCATTGACCCGATCGATTTCTTCAAACCGCCGGCACTCGATGGCGGAGTCAAGGTGCCCATTCAGCAATAAGCCGTGGGTACGCGCTATTCCAGCAGCAGGCGATCGTACGTCTTGAGCAGGTAGTCAGACTTGAAGGACGTAATGGTGTAACCGATGAAGATCAGCAGTGCAGCGGTCAGGACAATCGGCATTGCCACTGGGAGATACGCCAGATGACGCCGATCGCGGCGCACCAGTTTGTTAATGCGATCCCCAAAAACGGACATTTTCCCCTTGCCACCAACGATCGGGTCGTGATCATTCGTGGGGTTTATAGTTGCGGGTTGCCGTTGGGGCTGGGTTGGCTGAGGCAGCAGTTGACGCTGCCAGTAATAATCATGTCCAATAAGCAAAAATCGCCAGAAAAAGTGAGTTCGATCACTGGGGGGAGCATGGGTCGCTCGCGCATTGGGCTGCCGCCAGATCGTATAGCCCTGTTGCCGCAGACCATTAGCGTGGAGTACACAGTTACCACGGTATAGCGGCAGCTGGTCTGGAATTGGGTGCTTTAGCAAAAACTCCCGTCGAAAGGCAACGTTGTTCAGGAAGTATTGCGTCGTTGGCACGATCGCGCGATCGTCTGAATAGGGCGGAAAGATATAGGTCAGTGCCATAGCTGTCCCGTAGGCACCAGTACCACGGGTCGTGGTTTCACCCGCCACCACCTGGATCTGTTCGCTTTGGACAAAGGGTGCCAGCAACTCTTGAAGCCACGTTGGCTCATAAATGCAGTCCGAATCGGCATACACCACAATTTGCCCTGTCACCAGCTCAGCGCCCAGCATTTTCGCTTTGTAGTAGTCGATCGCGGTGGGTGCCTGGTGTACCTTAAGCCACGGATACTGCTGGCAGAGGCGATCGAGCAGGTCGATCGGTGTATCGCCGCTGTCAATGATCAACACTTCGTTAGCAACCGTGATCGGCAGCGTCTGGGTGGCCAGCGATGCCAGCGATTGAGCCAGACCAGCAATATCGGCGTTTGCCAGGTTTTCTGTCTCCAGCACGCAAGAAAAGCTGGGTAATGCTGGTATTTCGCTTGGCTGCTGCATAAGTGACTCCTGACAACGTAGAGAGGGATTACACCCGGATGGAGCGCTTAGTGTTCAACGCCGTCTCTTCCCAATTCTAATTGCCTTCGACGTCGGCTCGATTTGCCAAGATAATAGATCTCAGTGTTTCTAAGTGTAAAGCTCATTTTGTCGCCATTAATAACGGGACAAGATGGTATAACAGCCCATGAGTTTGATTGTTTTTCTGTTGCGCTCTTCCTGGTGGATGGTGGCGATCGCTACCCTCACAGGTTTTCTCAGCGGTGGCAGTACCGCCAGCCTGATCGCCCTGATCAGCCGTTCCCTCAACCAGGCTGATGGTAACTTTTTCGCGGCGATCGCGGGTGCCTTTGTGGGGCTTGCGTTGATCGCGCTGATCACCAGCATCATTTCGCAGATCATGCTGATCCAACTGGCTCAGCAGGCGGTATTTCAGCTACGGCTTAGCCTGAGCCAGCAGATTTTAGCGTCGGAACTGGCCCACCTGGAAAAGCTGGGCGCACCACGGTTATTGGTGACGTTGACCGACGATGTCCAAGCCGTGACCGATGCGGTACGGTTGGTTCCGTTTTTGTGCATTGATCTGGCTACGGTCGCAGGCTGCCTGGTCTACATTACCTGGCTCTCTTGGCATGTGATGTTTCTGGTTGTCGGACTGACCATTATGGCACTCAGCAGTTGTGGGTGGCTGCTGCGGCGTGGCAAGCAGCTCTTAGCCCGCGCCCGTGAAGAGCAGGACTATCTGTTTCAGCATTTTCGGACTGTAACCGAGGGGACGAAGGAACTCAAACTGAACTACTGGCGACGGCAGGCATTTTTGCGGGAAGATTTGCAGCCCACCGCGGCGGCATTTCGGCGTTACAGCGTGCGGGGCTTGATGATGTTTGCCGTTACCGCCAGTTGGGGCAAGCTGATCTTTTTCTTCGCCGTTGGGTTTGTGCTGTTTGCGTTACCCAAGTTCATGACGTTAAACCCGCAGACGATTTCAGGCTATGTGTTGACGTTTACCTACCTGATGCTGCCGATGGATCGTCTGGTGAATCAACTCCCCACAATTAGTCGGGCCAGCGTTGCACTCAGTAAGATCGAGTCCTTGGGGCTATCCCTAGCGAGTCGGGCGGAGGCCGGATCGATCCCTCCCCTGCCCCAGCAGGACTGGCACACGTTGACACTGAAGGGTGTGACCTACAGCTATCAGGCGGATCAGGAAGACTCTAGCTTCGTCTTGGGGCCGATCGACCTCACGCTGTATCCCGGTGAAATTGTTTTTATTGTGGGGGGTAATGGCAGTGGCAAATCCACCCTGGCCAAATTGATCACGGGGCTGTATCAGCCAGACGCCGGTGAAATTGACCTCGACGATCAGCCCATTGATGCCAATCATCAGGAATGGTATCGTCAGCACTTTTCGGTCATATTTGCTGACTTTTATCTGTTCGATCGCTTGCTTGGCTTCGATCAGGCAGACCTGGATGCTCAGGCACATCGCTACTTGCAGCGCTTACAGCTCGATCGCAAAGTTACCGTTACGCAGGGCAAACTCTCGACAACCGCTCTTTCGCAAGGCCAGCGCAAACGGCTCACCTTGCTAACGGCTTACCTGGAAAATCGTCCGATTTATGTGTTTGATGAATGGGCGGCTGACCAAGATCCAACATTCAAAGATCTTTTTTATACCGAATTTTTGCCGCAATTGCGTAGACAAGGGAAAACAGTGCTTGTGATCAGTCACGATGATAAGTACTTCCATGTTTGCGATCGCACGCTCAAATTGAACTACGGGCAGATTGAATTGCAGCAACAGTATGAGTCACGATCAAATCTATCCGAGTGAGTCGTTTGCAGTACAGCGTGGTAGCTGTAGCAAATGAGATGAACTCCGACAAATGTGATTGCGTCTAATCAATAGATTGTCGTTGGTCTGCTCACCCGAAGGTATGGTTCCCCGTAATGTGACTACTGCCAGCAGTATGGATTGCGGATGCGTCCGCTTGCTTCTGAATACCAGCCTTGATTCAACATGAATTCCTTGTTTACATAGCGTGATTTGCCCGCTTGCTGGAACTTTCTGGATGACCTGATTAATTGACATCGTTAGCGTCAGCCATCGCGCAATGATTTTGTAAATTTCTTTACTTGTTTCTGTTTAATCCATTTACTGGCTGAATTTCTATACTGGCTGAATTTCTGGCCTGACACCGTTCACCGTAATGCAACAATGATTACGCTTCTGGAAATTTTGCTTGTCTGTCTAATTGGCAGTTCGATTCTCTTCTATCTCACCTGTGCCCTGTTCACGCATCAGTTCTTTACGCCTGTCACCCAGAGCGACGATCTAATGAATTGTGCGCCCCCGCCTGTATCGATTCTGGTGCCTGTCTGCGGTTTAGATTCTGGTGCCTGGGATAACTGGTCGGCGTTCTGTCGTCAAAAATATTTAGACAACGAGGTGCTGTTTGGCGTCACCGATCCACACGATCCAGCAATCCCAGTGCTGCAAAAGGTGGTTGCCACCTATGCCGATCGCGCTCGCTTGTTTTATGGGTTAGAGCCTCGTGGTATCAACTACAAAGACAGCAACTTGAGCTATCTGCTGGAGGAAGCCCGTCATGAAGTGATTATTTTTGCGGACAGTGATATTCGGGTGCATGAAGACTACATTCAGACCGTAACGGCTCCACTGAGCGATGAAAAAGTCGGGCTGGTCACCTGCGCATTTATTGGCTATCACCCGCAATCGCTGGGAGCGGCTCTGGCCTCTGCCGGACGATGTTTTGACTTTATTCCCAGCTTGTTAATTGCGCGGGTGCTCGACCAGGGCTTACGGTGTGCCGTTGGCGCAACGATCGCAACGCGCAAAACGACACTAGCCAGTTTCGGTGGCCTCCACTTCAACCGCATTGGGTCAGACTACAATCTCGGGAAGCGAGCCGCACAAGCAGGCTACCGTATTGAACTGTCGCGATACGTGCTAGAGTCCGACACCGGCCTTGAAAGCGTGAATCAGGTCTTTCAGCGTGAGTTACGCTGGGCCCGCACGATCCGATTTAACCGGGGCATCCAGTACTACAGCATGATGTGTTGCTACGGCACGGTCTATTGTTTGCCACTGTTGCTATTGGCGGGAGGAGAACAGTGGGCGATCGCGCTCTGTGTCACAACGTTCATCATTCGCTACCTCCAGTCCCTGGTAGCGATCCGCAGCATGAAGTGCCCTGACCTGTTGGCATGGCTCTGGATCTTACCCCTGCGGGATCTACTCAATCTGATCATCTGGGCGATGGGCGCATTTGGACAGGGGGTTTACTGGCGCGGACGACAGCTACGCGTTGAGGCTGATGGGTTGATTACCCAGTGGGAGTGAAGGCGCGTCAAGGGTCAAGGGCTACCGGGGTGAGGGAGGCAACACAGGGGCGCTGGGAATGATTCACTGACTGTCACACCGCGCTGCCGCCTGACGCCCTCAAAATCGCTGGCCAAAGCCAAACTGAAAACGGTTGTCACCCTGATCGTTGAACCCAAAGTCAGCCCGAATGATGCCAAACGGTGAGTTAACCCGCAGCCCAAAGCCAAAACCAGCTCCTGTTCCGGGTTTACCACGCTGCACGCCGGGTTCGCCCAGCACTTCATCGCTGGTGCCCAGATCGGACGCAAAATCGGCAAAGACCACACCCCCGATAAAGCGGTAAATCGGAAAGCGGTATTCTGCCGATGCTAGAAAATAGCTACGGCTGGTCGCGACACCACCGACATCATAGCCACGGACTGAGTTGATACCACCCAACACAAAAGCGTTATAGGGTGGAAGATCGCCGATCGTGGTGCCACCCTGCACGTTAAACGCCAGCACCTGCGGTTGTTGAGCACCTGGCCCTGGCTTAATTAAACCAACTGGAATGAATTGGGCGTAGTTTGCCTGCAGCCGATTGCCCAAAATGTTACCGCGACCGATCGGGAGTGATTGCTCGGTACTTAATGTAAACAGAGAGCCGCTTCCGGGATTAATTGGGTTATCGCGCCGATCCTGGGCGGCGGTAAACGATAGCGTGGTCAAATCATCAATGCCGGTACCGCTGAGCGACAGGGGGTTGTCTCTACGATCGCGCGAAAACACCTTTCCATTGCGATCGCGCAGACTCACGTTTGTATAATTTAGCCCCAGCGTTCCCTTCCAGGTCGGCCCCAGCGGTTTTGTCGCATCAATCCCACCGCCAATTCGTCGTTCGCGGACGCGGCTACCGTTGGGCAACTTAATATCATCATCAAACACCTGCGATAACGCCTGTCGCCGAAATAGCGTAGCGCCATAGCCGGGCGTATTTGGATCGGTGTCCCGGTACGGGCTATCAAATCGGGCGTTGAACTGCGTATCTAGTGTGCCAATTTGGACGTTCGTGTTGAGCTTTTGCGCCAAGCCACCAAAGTTATTGTCCTGGAAGTTGATCGCTGCATATAGCCCCTGATCGTTGTCGTAGCCACCACCAAAATTAACGCGGCGTGCCGACGCTTCGATCACGTTGTAGATCACGGCTACGCGGCGTGCATCCCCTTCAAATGAAACACTGGCACCATCAAAAATGCCCAGTTCGCTTAGTCGTCGCAAATCATCGCGGGCAATGTCTTTTCGAAATACCTGTCCCGGTTGCAGCTTGATCTGTCGCTGTAAGAACGCGGGTTGAGTGCGGGTTCGCAATGGTTGGCCTTTGTCGTCAACGGTTTTTCCTTCCTTGTTGACAAAGCGGATTTGAACATCACCCACATACCCTTCTGCGACTTCGATCGTGACAACCCCTTCCCGCGTCGGCTGAAGTGTGAGAACCCGCGCCAGCGTATAGCCATTCTTGGCGTACCACGCATTGATCCGCTTGACACTTTCATTCAGCAGCGTGGGGCTGACAGGCGCTCCCAGTTGTGGCCCAAACAGTTGGTTCGCCACATCGATCGTCAACGCCTGCGCACCGGACAGTTGCAGCGATCGCACCACAATCGGCTCGACCTGAAACACCACGCTTAAGCCCTGGGGATTGATTTGGCTGCTAACGCTGACATTGGCAAAGAACCCAGTGTCTAGCAGGTTGGCAACATCCTGTTTAAGCTGGCTACTGCTAGTATCACCGCCCGGTCGCGTTTTGATCGTATTGCGGACAACCTGCTGTAATTCAGCGTCTCCCCCGATGATTTGCACATCCGTCGCGGTCACGACCAGATCAGGAGAGAGGTTGGAGCCAGTTGGGGTCGCCCGCTGATTGGGAAGCGGGGCAACGACTGGTTGGCTGGGCGTGGTCGGTGGCGAGGCCGACGGCAGGGGGGGAACCGTTACCTGGGCTGGTGGCGGTTGCGACGTGTCTTCGGGTGTGGTCGCCTGTTGTGAGGGCACAACCCAGACGGGTGCATTGATCGACGTAGAAGACTTTTCCGATGGAGTCTGCTCAGGTGAGCCTGCCGAGGGAGCAGTCGGCGATAGGGGGGTGCCAAAGTTAATCGCTGGCTGATCGGTGCTGCCTACCAATGATGGATTTGGAGCGGTGGCTGGCCCTGGTGCTGCAGTGTTGGACGCATCATTGGACGGAGTGGCGATCGGCTGGTAGTCCTGGTAGTACTGTCTCCTGCTGGCATCGGCCACCTGTCCGTCTGCTGGTGTTGCGGTCGCTTGAGCGATCGCGCCTGGAATCCTACTGAAACCAGATCCTTGAGAGTTACCAGCCACGGCCGATCGCGGCGCACCAAACACGGGGCCAGTCGTCTGGACACCTTCCCAGGCGGCGATTGCCACAAAAGTACAGGCGGCTAGTGTCTGTAGGTGGGTTGAGGTCACAATGCCGATAACCAATAAGCGTGCACAACAGGTGGAAATCGCTATCGCCATCTAGCGTCGTTTAAAGTTGGGCAACGCTAGATAGGCTCTTAAACATTTTGCACGGATGTTTAATATTTGCCGATTTCTTTACAAAAGTACTGTTATTGGACAGCTATTGCTTTGGTCAGCAAGCTTAGGACAGGGGCAATCGCCAGATCGCCAATTCTGGGTAGGCTTGCTGACTCGCCGCTGCCAGCCTGAATTGAGCTACGCTATACCAGTTGAACACGCATGCGACAGCGCCCTGCCCAACCCCCCTTAGCAAAACGCTTGGTTGCGTAGACAGGGCGTGATAGTCGTCGTCATCCCTCGTGGCTCACACTAGGCCAGCAAGGAGAGCAGCAGTGACTAATCGCGACTAACCGTTATGAACCGTAGGTCGTGAGTGCGACTGGGGCAGTGCCAAATTGCGACTCGATGAATGTCGTATGGCAAGAGAACAATGTGTAGCCATTCACGCTCATAAGCGAAACCATATTTGCCTCACACTCGACAACCCGGTAAGATTTGCCGTCCTTTGCCGTGAGAATGTCTCCGAGCCGAATTTTCATGCTGTTGCGGTATCAGTACTTAATCAAAAATCGCTATTCTTAGTATTACTTGGCGCAAATTCATTCAGCGATCGCTTCTGTAAAGAATTCGTACCGCCTTGTGAATTCAATGCGATCGTTAGCGACAGTTCAATTGACAGTACACGGTCTTTATGAGTCAAAGGTAGCGGCCTCTGCTCTCAACCCGCTGCAACACTGGATTGGTTCTCAAAAAGCATCGCTATAGCCTGATTCACTGCTTGCCAAAACCGTGCTCTACTGCTGGTTCAGACGACGCTGCCACTCGGCATCAATTTTCGCAGACTGCTCCACCTCCTGTTCCAGGAGATCCCGTTCCGTGGTGTAGGCCAAATCTTTAGCACCAATAACCGTTTCCGATGCAAATTGCTGGGCATAGTTAATCTTGTTGGTCAGCCTTGCATCAGCCTGGTTGAGCTGAATTGATGCTACCTGACGCGTCTCATTGCGCGCATCAACCGTTTTGTTGCGCCACTGAATCCAGAAATAACGAATGAGCGGTAGCGCCAAAAATGCCGTGCCATAGCCCAGCAGCAGCCAGTAGATCGATTGGACAAACGCGACCAGACCGCCTAGCTGAGCCGCACTTCCACCAGCCAGCAGTTTGCCCAACGCGAGCGCACCCACCAGGTTAACGCCACCCAACGCCGTCGCCAGGATCAACTGCCCTGAGCCTGCGCGACTAAATCGCCACGGCAACTCCTTCAGGTAAGCCGCTACAGGAGTAGGACGAGCTTGACTGGCCGTTGCCTGTAGCTCTGGGAAGTGATAGACGAGATCGCCCGCAGGACTCACCTCAGGCTGGCCATTAAATCGAGTCAGTACAGGCAGCATGTACTCTTCGTACTCGCGGCTATCCCCCTGACCCATATCATCCAGGTAGGGTGCAATCTGCTCGGCCACTACAGCCCCTCGATGATTGCGAATCACCGTACCAATGGCCTGCCAGCGGCGCTCTTCCAAATCCGCGTTGGGGTTGCCATCGCCAAACAGAAAGGAAAATACGGCTTCCAAAAAGTTTAG
>JAJPKC010000667.1 GCA_021323955.1 Oscillatoriales cyanobacterium Centralia_MAG_596
AAGTCTGCCCCGTTGTTGGCAAAAGTTCCCCCGCTTAGAGAAAGATTTATGCGATCGCGGCGACGCTCTGGGCCAGCATTTCATGCGGTAAAGTGTAACACCGCATCAATCCTGCCACCATACGGATGCGAATCCGCCCATCGGTAACCAAACATTCGCCCGGGTTCCCACTATGACAGAGAACAGCATTAGGCTATTGTGATCAACAGTGCCCTTTTCACAGATTTTCACAGTTATGACCGTAGCGCCCTCACACAAAAAGGCGAAAGCGCTGAAACCGTCTAGCCGTCGTCCCGCCAAAGAGTTGTGCAGCGAATGTGGTCTGTGTGACACCTACTATGTGCATTACGTCAAAGATGCCTGCGCGTTCTTAAACCAGCAGGTTGCTGCACTAGAGGCACAAACGCACGATCGCAGCCGCAATCTGGACAACGAAGATGAATGGTACTTTGGCGTTCACCAGGATATGATGGCCGCGCGCAAAACAGAGCCAATCCCCGGCGCTCAGTGGACCGGGATTGTGAGCACGATCGCCATCGAAATGTTGACACGTGGCCTGGTGGAGGGTGTCGTTTGCGTTCAAAACACAGCAGACGATCGCTTCCAGCCCAAACCGGTGATTGCCCGGACGCCAGAGGAAATCCTGGCGGCGCGGGTCAATAAACCAACGCTGTCGCCCAATCTCTCGGTTCTGGAGCAGATCGAACAGTCAGGGCTGAAGCGTTTGCTGGTGATTGGCGTGGGCTGCCAGATTCAGGCGCTGCGAGCCGTTGAGAAACAGTTGGGGCTGGAAAAACTCTACGTCTTAGGCACTCCCTGTGTGGACAACGTGACCCATGCCGGGTTACAGAAGTTTTTAGACACCACCAGTCGATCGCCCTCAACCGTTGTTTACTACGAGTTCATGCAGGACTTTCAGGTTCATTTCAAGCATGAAGATGGATCGATCGAGATGGTGCCGTTTTTTGGACTCAAAACCAATCAACTCAAGGATGTCTTTGCGCCCTCCTGCATGAGCTGTTTTGATTACGTCAATTCGTTAGCCGACCTGGTTGTTGGCTACATGGGCGCACCATTCGGCTGGCAGTGGATTGTCGTGCGCAACGATCGCGGCCAGGAAATGCTCGATCTGGTACAAGACCAGATCGAAACACAGCCCGTAATGTCTCAGGGCGATCGCCATGATGCCGTGCAAAATAGCATCCCCGCCTATGACAAAGGCGTAACGTTACCCATGTGGGCCGCTAAACTGCTGGGCGTGGTGATTGAGAAAGTGGGGCCAAAAGGATTAGAGTATGCTCGCTTTTCGATCGACTCTCACTTCACCCGCAACTATCTGTATGTCAAGCGCCATCACCCCGAAAAGCTAGATGCCCATGTACCCGAGTACGCCAAGCGGATTGTCGCGCAGTACAAACTGCCGAAAAAATGAAGGCTAAAGGAGTAGTTTAGCCCTCAGTCCTCAGCCCGTTTTCCCTTGCTAAATACGCCCTGAAAGGCTGTTTCCTCAGCCACGATTTTGCCTTCGTTGAGCAAGTAGTCAAAGAACGTACGGGCAATCACCGATAGCTGTTTTCCCGATAGATGGACAACGTACCAGTAGCGCTCGATCGGGAAGCCTTCAACATCCAGGATGCTTAACTGGCTATTCGTCCCTTCCAGGGCAAGGGTATGCAGCGACAGGACGGAAATGCCCAAACCACCCGCGATCGCCTGCTTAATCGCTTCGTTACTCCCCAAATCCAGCTTCACTTTGGGCTGCAACCCGTGCTCTTCAAAGAGTTTTTGCACAGACTTGCGCGTTCCCGAACCCGGTTCTCGCATGATGAACGGTTCCTCCGCTATTCGCTTTAGCGGAATATTTTTTTCCTGCGTTAACGGATGGTTGTGCTGCGCCAGTACAACCAGCGGGTTTTCGAGAAATGGGTGAATCTGCACATCGATGTCCTCCGGCGGCTGGCTGAGGATATAGAGATCGTTGCGATTCTCCGCCAGACTGTCTAACACCCATTCGTGGTTGTTCACAGTCAGCGACACATCGATGCCGGGATAGCGTTGACAAAACGGCCCCAGCAGCCGCGGAACGACGTACTTGGCCGTTGTCACGACCGCAAGGCGCAATACCCCTTGTTTCAGTCCTTTGAGGTCGGCAACCGAGATTTCAAACTGAGACAAGCGATCGAACACATCCTGGCAGGTGGTGTAAAGCTCCTTGCCGGCTCCCGTCAAATATAGTCGCTTGCCCACTTGCTCAAAGAGTGGCAAGCCAACCGACTTGGACAGTTGCTTCACCTGCATCGAAACCGTTGGCTGTGTCAAAAAGAGCTCTTCGGCAGCGCGGGTAAAACTGCTGTGGCGCGCCACTGCCTCAAATACCTTTAGCTGGTGGAGAGTTGCATTCTTCAAGCGGTTCTCCTCAACATCTGCGATTGGAATATCAGTAAAAGTCTATCCTTTCAAGAGGAAACTGCGATTTTCATTTATGAATTTCAACAGTACCATCCTAGTATGAGAGTTCCAACTCCCTTCCAAGTGGCGTTGTACAAGGCAGTTCAGTTAATTTGCCTCAGGGTTGATTCGCTTTGATTCCACCTAGACGCGATCGACCCAAGGCAAAACCATTCTCCTACCCTTGTACAACGCTTTTCCCATTCACGTTGACACCTGATCGACATGAAGTTGATCGCGGTACGGGTCAAATCTAGTAGCAATATAATACAGATGACCCATCTCGAAAAGAGCAGCCAGCGCCTTTCAGCATAATTGTTTGCTCCGTCACCGCGGGGAACCGACGAATTTCAAAACGCTGGACGCTAACCCATCGAGTTTAGCCACGGTCGGCACGCGGGTTATTGGCGGCAAACGGATGGGTCATCAGTGGAAACCAGTGACGTATCCAGACTGCCCCAGAACCGCAGCAGTTGCTCGCCCACCATTTGTGGGTGAAAGTAGTGAAAGAAATGACGACCATCGGGGCATTGCCAGAGGCGATCGCCACCCTTGAAGTAGGGCAGCCATTCTTGCAGCACTGGCGGATGTACCACAGGATCCGTCTTACTACCGCACACCAGCAGCGGGACGGTCACGCCACCCCGGGGTAAGTTAGCAAGCTTAAACAGTGAGTGCGGGGAGGGTGCCTCTTCCAGGTCACGCTTGAGCGCGACAATCAGATCTTTAATTGGGTAGGGCATTGGCGCACCAAAGAGGCTGCGAATTGTGCAGGCCAGTAGCTGTTGATGACTACAAGCGATCAACTGACGCTGAACGTAGTAGTGCGCCTGCCAGGTGATCGCCGGTTGAGCCGCAACCGCCAGCAAGGATAGCGATCGCACTCGCTCTGGAAATCGTCTTGCATAGGTTAACCCCAAGACCCCACTCATTCCATGCCCCACTAGATGGATCGGCTGCGTTCGCTGGCTCAGGTAGTCGTGCAGCAGTAAAACCGCTTTGTCCAGGGAACTAGCCTCATCTTTGGATTGATGGTATTCCCACTGTGCGATCGTGAAGTGCCGAGACAGGACTTGCAGTAAGGGTCGATCGAAATACTTCAGGCTGGGACTGGCATTTAACCAAAGTACGTCAAATGAGAGGGACATGGAAACTCCAGATGATGTCAGACAAAGAAGTTGAGATTAGTTCTCAATAAGCTTAGGCAAATCCTATCACACCAATTGCAACTTACAGCTAGTTTCATTTGCATTCACTGCACGCGATATCCTATCCCTTCCCCCGCACCAGGACGGCAGTTGCCCACCGTGACAATGACGGTAGACAACAGGTATAGCCCCCAGGTGCGTTGAAACACGAAAAGAGATGCTCTGCGAATACGGCTGGGTAACGGGGACAGCCAGATTCGACTCAAGCACCGTCACGTAAATCAACGTCAAACAGGATGATCGGCCCAATATTCAAGACTATTGCTATCTAGTCTCAATAAATAGCTGCAGTCATGCCGTGACAAGTCCTTGTCCAAGACGATGCCCCTACGATTGAGCAGGGTGAACGCTCGGTCATGACCGCGATCAAGCCTGATGCGCCAAAATGTTCAGTCTGCGCTTCTGGTGGTTGTTCTGATCATGGGTGCGCTTGAGGTGTCCTCATCCTGGTTGGCGGGATTACAGGTGCAATGCTCCTACACCAAGGGGTCTAAAATCATGGGCAAAGGTAAAATCACCCGTAAAAATCTTGGCAGTGGTCGCAAAATTAGGCTACGGTTGCCTGAGTGATCAAACGCTCATCAACAGGCTTGGGGCCATCAGACACCCTTAAACGCGGGTCAGATGTTGAGCACGATCGCGCTTTTAATTTCCCACGATCAATTCAATCACGATCAATTCAAATTTAGTTCCCTGACGGTTGGAGGAGAGAACGTTGTTGCGTCGTGTTTCTGTCCCGTTCCTGGTAGCGGCGGCTGTACTGCCCGGTTGTCCATTGGTGCGCGCGCTACCGGCACCATCCACACCGCCTGCTGTCACAACCGTCTTACCCAGCAATACACCCGGTCTGGTGCTGATCAACACCACACCAGCGGCCTGGGCAGCGGCTAATCGCTTCAATCCACTACCAGGATTTCTCAAGGCTCCCCCCCAAGTTCCTCTCCTGCCCGCCACGATCAACTTTTCCCAGGACATTCAGCCCTGGCTGGGTGACTACGTGGCGCTGGCGCTGGTTCCCACGGCCGGATCGATCGAAGGATCGGTACTGCAATCGCTTGATGCCAGTGCCGTTTTGTTAGCACCCATTCAAGATCGCGATCGCTTCACCGCCTTTCTCAACAAGCTCAAGGCAACGCGGGGGCAACCCGAAATTGAGCGTGAGTATAAAGGTGTGACGATCCTGCAATGGACGGCCCCTGCTAAGGCAAAACCCGCTGCTCCCATCGCACCTGGCTCCACTCAACGCCTCCCGCCCCGCCGACCTGTGCCTGAGACACTGTCACAGTCCTTGTCCGGGATAGAGCCGATCTCGCCCCAGAAAACGGTTAACGCAGCGCCCGGGCCAAAACGTGGTCGGTCAACCCCAGTTGTGCCTACGGTTCCTGTGCCTGCCGTACCCACAGATGGCCTCAAACCGCGTGGACTGGCAATTGCGCTGCTACACGGGACGGTTGCGATCGCGGCCCAGGCTCATACCCTGGAAGACTTGATTGATGCTCAGACCGAGCGGACACCGCTCACGCAAAATCCCCTGTTTCAGCGAACGCTGCAGCATCCTCAAATGGCTCAGTCACTCGTGGTCAGCTATGGTGATGTTGAAGCACTGGCGAAAGTATTGGTCGCGATCGCCAAAGCCCTTCCCCAATCACCCTTGCCCATCTTTCCACTGGGAAATGAAACCCAAATTGCGGGACTGGCCAAGCGTTACAACACGGTTGATAGTCACGTTTGGGTGCAAGCAGAAGGGATCCATAGCCAGGTCAATGTTTACTACACCACACCCCAACCAGATCGGGCCACAACGCTTACCCCAGATGCCAACCAGATTTTGACGCGTCTGCC
>JAJPKC010000525.1 GCA_021323955.1 Oscillatoriales cyanobacterium Centralia_MAG_596
TCCACCACGGCGTATTCATTGGGCAGACGGGTCTGATCGATCAACAGGACATGACCATGACGCGTCTCGGCGGCTGAATCGTCTTTCCAGATGACGGGATAAACCTGATTGTTCGAAGTCATAGGAATTAAGGGTTAGAAGCCAGGAGAGCAAAACATTACTTAACCAATAGTACTAAACGTCCGGGTCACGCTTACGGATGAAGCCATGTTTTCTTGCTGCCACGCTCGCAAAAACAGCGTTGATCAGAGGATGAAGCCAATGCGAGCCAGCCCAGCGATCGCATCTGACTAGACATCGCTTAATTCCCGCTGGAATGGCCAGAGACGCTGTTGTCAGGGGCTTACCCTACAGTCGGTTCAGGTGTTGTTGGAGCGATCGCCGCATGATGTCAACGGGCACTGGCTGCTGTAGCCAAATTTCCAGCGCCGCTGCACCCTGCTGGATGAGCATTTCCAGACCGTCAATGGCGATCGCGCCCCGTTCTGTAGCCTGCTGTAGAAAGACGGTGGGACTGGGCGTGTAAATGAGATCGTAGGCGATGACTGATGGCGATAGAGAGTCAGCCTCGTTGGGGCTGAGGGGCGATCGCTCAACGTGGGGCACCATGCCAATTGGCGTCGTGTTGACGAGCAGCCCAGCACGCGGCAGCAGTTGAGGCAGATGGGGCCACGGGTGCACCTGAACGTTCACCGCCAGTGGCGAACCAACCCAACTCGCCAAAAATGCTTCTAGCTTGTGGACATCGCGCCCAACGACCTGAATTTCGGCACAGCCTAACTGAGCACAGCCCGCTACCACTGCCCGTGCTGCACCACCGTTCCCCAGAATCACTGCGATCGTCTGGCTCCAGTCGCATTCCAGTTGCGCCAGCGGATGCAGGAATCCTGTCACGTCTGTATTTGTCCCGCTCCAGCCCTCGTCGGTGCGCCAGACTGTATTCACAGCCCCAATGGCCTGCGCGACGGGAGACACCTCTGTCAGTAAGGGCAAAATCGCTTGCTTGTGCGGAATGGTGATGTTGAAGCCCTGCAACCCGATGGCGGCGAACCCATCCACAGCCCTTCTGAGATCTTCCGGCTTGACCAGAAACGGCAGATAGGCATAGTCAAGTCCAATCTGCGCGATCGCCGCATTGTGCATGATGGGCGACAGGGAGTGCGCGATCGGGTGACCAATAACGCCCAGCAGTTTGGTTTTGCCAGTAATCACAGGACGAGGGAAATCAGGGATTGGGGGTGAGAACGATCGCTATTCCAGGACAACCGGCTCGGTAGTAGAGTCCGGTTCCGCGGGTTGAGGCTCCACGGCTGGGGGGGACGGTTCCGTAGCGGGCCGCACGCGGCGAATGGGCAGGTTGGCAATCAACGCGGTCGTGCGCTGGCTGTTCTCAAGGGCAAACTCCATCCCGTCCGTATCCAGCTCCACGTAGCGTGAAACAACCTCTAGAATTTCCTTTCGCATCGCTTCCAGGGCTTGCGGCGGAATGTCCGTGCGATCGTGCGCCAACACAAGTTTGAGGCGATTCTTCACTTGCTGGCGGCTGCTATCACCGGGTCGAGCAAACAGACGTTCGAGAAGTTCAGTCAACATGGAGCAAGGTGGAGGGGGGAGGTGAAGGATGGGGAAAGGATAAAGGAGGTAGCTTGCTGCCGCTTTGCGGGGGGCTGAAGGCTGAAAATGAAGCCTTTAGCGTTTAGCCTTCAGCCTTTCCTAAAAAAGCTTTTTGTTCAGAACCTTACGGAGCTTAGAGAAGAAACCGTCATTGTTGGCGCTTAAATCCAGGAACTCCACCTTTTCACCTTCGAGCCGACGAGCAATATTGTTGAAGGCAGAGCCAGCCAGTGAAGGGGTTTCTGACAGTACGAGCGGTTCGCCCTTGTTGGTAGAGACAATCACGCGTTCGTCGTCAGGCACGACCCCAATCAACGGAACAGCCAAAATTTCCTGCACATCTTCAACCGACATCATGTCGTTGGCCTGCACCATAGCGGGGCGAATGCGGTTAACAATGAGCTGAATCTTTTTGATGCTGTTGGCTTCCAGTAAACCGACAACGCGATCGGCATCCCGAACAGCCGCAATTTCGGGCGTTGTCACGATGATGGCTTCTTTAGCCGCCGCGATCGCATTTTGGAACCCGGTTTCGATCCCCGCCGGGCAGTCCACAAACACATACTGGTAACCTTGGGCCAGAGCCATCACCAATTGCTTCATCTGGTCAGGGTTAACAGCATCTTTTGTGCGGTTTTGCGCGGCTGGCAGCAACACCAGATTGGGCTGTCGCTTGTCCTTGACCAGTGCTTGTTCTAGCCGACACTGACCGGCCAGGACATCAACCGCGGTGTAGACAACGCGATTTTCTAGCCCTAACAGCAGATCCAGGTTGCGAAGACCAAAATCAGCATCGACTACAGCAACTTTGCGACCACGCCGCGCCAGAGTCATGCTGAGATTAGCCGTCGTAGTGGTTTTACCCACTCCTCCTTTGCCCGATGTAATAACAATAATGCGACTCATGACTCGGATATAAACAACAACACAGAAAACGAACTGAATGGCAAAAGTGTTGGAGCGATCGACCCTGGCGATTAAACCCGAATAACGGTGCAGCGAACCACCGGCTAGACCAAAACGAGACGCGGCGACAGCATTGCTCGTGGCGTTTAATCCCAACCGTTCAAAGTGACTTAACTATACCGAAACTCGTTATTCTCATGCTCCGTACATCACGTGCCAATAACAGTATCAGAAAACGCCGTTAGAAGAACTGATGCTAGCAAAGGTCTTGGGTTTGGCGATCGATTCAGCCGTCTTCACCCTTTTCTCTTCCCCCACGGTGAAAATCGACGGCTCTGGCAATGCGAATGGTGCCTTGAGCCGTAACATACGCCACTTCAGGATAGTACTGGGCGGGCGGCGTTTCGGGTGCCCTGGCCACAAAATCAGCAATCCGCAGTTGGGTCGGTTCCATTTGCATCGCCATAATTAGACAGCGGGTGTTTCCCTTCGAGCCAGCGTGGGCGATACCGCGTAGCCGTCCCCAGACCAAAATATCGCCCTCAGCGACGACAGCGCTGCCCGGATTCACATCACCCAGAATGACCACGGTGCCGCTGTGATGAATGTCAGCCCCCGATCGCAGCGTCGTCTCCAGATACAGCGGTTCAGCCATCGCCGATGTCGCTTCCTGACTGGGTTGATTCAGGTGTGAAATGGACGACTGCTGTTCGACGGAGTACCCCGCTGTAGCAGCGGCAACGGCAGTCTGGCGACGACTGGTATACACGCGCTTGAGGTGAAGCTGAGCGTCCGTCAGGGCATCGGCGATGGCCTGGAGCTGTCGACCATCCAGAAGGCGATCGCGCGCGACTAGATGAACTGTTGTATCTGGCTGCCAGAAGCGCTCGCCAGCGTCCAGGCGCTGCTTGAGCTGCTGCCAAACTTCAGTCCAATTAAAGACGGCGGCGGTGTTGGCGTCATCGCCCTCACCTTCTGGCGGCAGGAGCAGCAGCAATTTACCCCCTTCACTGCGAAAGCGCACCTGCTGGTTGCGATCGCCCTCCTGGGGGAAAGTAGGGACGACAGGCAGCGATGTTGACGAAGAGGCATCAGTCATGCGAGGGGTGCCGGAGCTTGAACGGATTGAACGGATTTAATAGTAAGCTGAAACGCTGCGATCGACACGGAATTTAATCGCTGCGCTCTCAAAATTGCAATCTGTCCGGATCGCTGTAGCAGGGCGTGTAAAAGGAAGCTTAGGCTCTACGCTAGCTAATCTTGCTGGTAGCAGCAACAGATGAGCGGGAACGCCTTGATCGATCGCTGGGGATCAACTGATAGCGCTTTAAAGCAAAATGAGGACGTGACTGGCCGATCACCCCGTGTATGAAAAATCACCAATGTAACAACACGCAACGATCGCGATAGAACTCCGGAGATTGCTCCGGCCTGCTGAAAAAATTAATAATTTAACTCCCAGTCCATAGCCTCCGAGTGGTGCGTAACGGTAAACGGTGCGGATACCTTTCGGAGGCATAGACCATTTACAAACGAGTGGTCTGTGCCTCTGTTAATAAACAGGTTTAGGTTCGAATTGCTACGGTATTGCGAGTTGTTAACCTTTCACTCCTTATCCTTGCGACTATGTTTGATGTGTTGATTCCCGCTGCGGTGGACTACTCAGGACTCGATCGGCTGCTGGATGGACGCTACCAGGTGATCCAGATTTTGGATAGTGGTGCCTGGGGACGAACATATCTGGCGCAGGATACCCGCCGCCCCAGCCAGCCAGAATGCGTGATTTACCACATCACGCCGCTTGTGACCGATCCCGATTACCAGAATGCCTTCAGGCATTTGTTTGTACGAGAAGCCGCTACGTTAGAACGACTGGGCGAACACAGCCAGATCCCACGTCTGCTGGCCTGCTTTGAAGATGAGCAGGGCTTTCATCTGGTACAGGAGTTTGTGAGTGGCGATCGGTTAACGCTAGAGCTGCTGCCAAACCAGTCCTACACTGAAGAACAGGTGATTCAACTGCTGCTGGAATGTCTGGAGCCACTGGCCGCTGCCCACAGTGAATGTTGCCGACACGGTGATGTCCGACCCGATAATTGGATTCGGCGATCGCAGGATGGCAAGCTGGTGCTCACAAATTTCGGCACCGTGCGGGATATTCATCTGTCTGTCCTGACGCTCTATGGGCAGAGCAGTCCATCAATGGTGTTTAACACGCAGGGCTATCAGGCTCCGGAACAGTTACAGGGTCTACCCTGCATGGCCAGCGATGTCTATGCCGTGGGGCTGATCGGCATTCAGGCGTTGACAGGGGTTCATCCCACCCAGTTAACCCAAGACGCTCAGACCGGGGCAATCCGATGGCAGCCGTTTGACCAATTTGCTGGCTCAACGCTGCGGCATGGGTTGGTAGCGGTGCTCAGCCGCATGGTTCGTGCTGACCAGAATCAGCGCTATGCGTCCGCCGCAGAGGCCGTGCAAGCGTTGCGGCAACTCACACAGGCAGGCTTGCTGGCCGCACCAGCGCCAGACGCGATCGCCGCCGCCAGTCTTTTGGCAGCCCTCGATCAATCCATCGAAGACCCGTCCACCGTTGATCAATCCATAGTAGGGTCGTTAGGTTCCCGCCCGTCCGTCTTTGGGGCGTCCGTCTCAGGTCAATCCGTACCAGAACACCGCTCGCTGACGCCGCCAGTTCCAACCACGCCTGACTCACATGCTCTTGTCCACGTGGAATCACCGGATCAGGAAACCCTGGCAGAAAAGATGCTGTCGCCTGCGGTTCAAATTGGGGTTGGCATTGGGGCCGTACTGGCGGCAGCGGTTTGTGGGTATGGGTTGCCCCATTTGCTGAAGGGATCGTTAATCGGGAACAGTGATCCGGGCAGTCAATCACTGGCACAGGCGCAGCAGCAGTATCAAGCCGGACAGCTTCAGCAAGCGATCCAGGTCGCTTCAGCCATTCCCAAGAACAGCGCGGCGTACACACCCGCCCAGGACGCGATCGCGCGTTGGCAGAACGACTGGAAAACCGCTGAGCGCAAATTTGAGGCCGCGAATAGCGCCTTCCAGCGTGACGACTGGTTAGCTGTGTTGCAGCAAGCCCAGGGCATGCCTCCCATTGCGTACTGGCAAAACCGGATACAGGTCTTGGTCAAACAATCGACTCAGCAGGCTGATAGTGCCGCAGCCGCGTTGTTAAAAACTGCCTACGATCGCGCAATTGCCAAAGATTTTGGCGGCGCGATCACGGCGCTAACCCAGATCCCCGCCGGTACGTCTGTCTCTACCAAGGCCCAGGAAAAGCTGCGTGAGTACCGTGAGAAACAGCAAATCCAGGCTGTGAGCTATCTCCAGGTTGCCTACAACCGAGCGGAATCAAAGGAGTTTGATCAGGCGATCGAGGCACTCAAACAAATCGCCGCTGATGCAGCCGTTTACCCTAAGGCCCAGACCAAGATGCGCGAATACACTGAAAAACAGCAAATTCGGGCAGCAGCACTGGCAAGCCCAGATCTCAATCCCGGTAGCTACCTGAGGGAGGCCAATCTTGCCGGACGATAAGCCAGAGCAGCGTTTGAGCCGATCGCTCGTTCTTAACGTCTCATTCTCCAGTCTGGACAGTTTCCCAACGTTTCACTTGCCACTTATCTCTGTCCGCTTGCTATGATGCGCGTGATTGCATCCATCGGAACAATTCAACCGCTATTGGAGTAGCTTATGGGGTTCCATGTCTCTCCTACTGAACCGCAGGGTCATTATCGCTATGATCCCACGACGCTCGATCAGCAAGGGCCGGCACGCATCTTTCCATATTCGGGTGAGGACGGGGTGCTGCGCTATGTGATGGCCCAGCTACGGCATAATCTGCTGGCGCATGGGCAGCTATCGCAACCACTGAGTTTGTTTTTGCAGCAAGTTGAGCACGTTGACGCGTCGATCGACCAGGCATGGTCGCAGCTGACAACCCTATTAGTCGATTGGGAAATCTTCCAGTCCGGCTGGTTTAATCGCAATTTGCCGCCAAATGAAGCGTTCTCGGCCTCGTTTGTGCGCGAACGTCGGACGATGGCCACTGTACTGCTGGCCGCCAAAACCGCTGCCAGACTCCACGCCAATCCCGCTGCCAGACGATCGCAGTTTTATCAGGTGCTGGCGGATTTTGGGCGTCCGCGTCCCGTGGTGAGCACGATCCACGAGCGGGATGGTGGGTTGAGCGATCGCGAGTTTGCCCGTCAGCGTCTGGCCGGACAAAATCCGATGGCGCTGCAACGAGTGCAAGCCTCAGAGCAGGCGTTACTCCAAAGCTGGACGACACCTGTAGAGATTGATGGAGATCCGGTTGATCTGATCCAGGCCGCCGCAGACAAGCGTTTATTTCTGGCCGATTACCCGCTCCTGCAAAATCTGACGCCCGCCGATTTGCAGGTAGGGCGGTATGTGGGTAGTCCGATTGCCGTTTTCTACCGGACAGATGCAGGACTCAAACCCGTTTTAATTCAAGTTGAGAAAGGGCGCGTGGTGACGCCCAGCGCCAGTGATCCTGACGATTGGGTGCGGGCAAAGCTCTATGTCCAAACAGCAGATGTGACCTACCATGAGCTGATTGTGCATCTGGGCGAAACGCACCTGGCAATGGAAGCTTTTGCGATCGCAACCCCCCGTCAGTTGCCCGCCACCCATCCCGTCTATCGGCTGCTGCGGCCTCACTTCAAGTTTTTGCTGGCAATCAATACCCGCGGTAATGCGGTTCTGCTGGGTGAAGGTGCTGCGATCGACCACCTGATGGCACCCACCCGTGAAGCGTCGATCGCGCTGATCAATCAGGCGTATCGCGAGCGTCCGTTTCAGGACTACGCGCTGCCCAACAACATCAGCCGTCGGGGTGTGGATGCCGAAGTGCTGCCAGCATTTCCCTACCGCGATGATGCCCAGCTATTGTGGGATGCGATCGCACGTTACGTCACCCATTACCTGCAACGCTACTACCCCGATGACCAGGCCATTCAGCAAGATCCCTATCTGCAAGCCTGGGCAGCAGAACTGGGTAAACCGCTGGACTCACGCCCAGTGGAAGAGTTTCCGCAGGCACCGGCCTGGCTCCCACAGGCATGGCGGTGCCAGAGCAGGCTGGATCTCAGTTCTTTGCCCACCTATCCGCGGGTGCCAGCGTTTCCACCAACGCCTCACCCCGATCAGCGATCAGGCGAACTGTCCAGCCTGCAGCAGCTCATCGACATTGCCACCCAGGTCATCTTTACGTGCGGACCACAGCACGCGGCCGTTAACTTCAGCCAGTTTGACTATGTGGGCTATACCCCCAATGCACCGCTGGCTCTCTACGGACGGCCCGATACGGCTCTACCGCTGCAACAATTGCTGCCTCAGATTGACCAGGACTTAGCCCAGATGGAGCTGTCGTTTGCGCTGAGCGGCATTCGTTGGGGCACGCTGGGTAGTTCTGAACTGATCCAGTTTGTCGATGCGGGCGATCGTCAGGCATTGGCCCAGTTCCAGGCAGATTTAGCTGCGATCGAAACTACCATCAAGGCACGCAATGTCGATCGCCTTGCCAGCAGCGGCGTTGAGTATCCTTATTTATTGCCTTCCCGGATCCCGAATAGCATCAACATTTGAAGTACTGGTACATGGGCGCGAGCGGGCAAATTCAGCGGATCGATCTGGTAGACAAGTAACCAGATCCAGCAAACAGGTCATTCAGGGGGCTGAGATCAGTCAGGCAACATTAACAACGGGCAATAAGTCACTATTCATTAGCAAGTGATTATTCGATACTGGTGCGATCGCGATCGCGGGAAGACCCCAACGGGTAACGGCAATCGACCACGGGCAAACGTCCAACCGCACCGCTCTAAATGGCTACGGTCAGGTCGTGAATGGTGGTCAGCAGCAACTCAAAATGCTGGAGCAATGCGGTGCAGAACGCGATTTAGAACTCAAATTTCTCATTATGCGTCCTTATCAGTCAGCGATTTCGATCTTTACGGCCTTTGCGATCGCCGCTGTGTCCACGTTTCCTGGCTATGCGCTGCCGCTATCCCCCGGCGATCGCGTGCGGGTGCTGACGCCAATGGATGATGAACTCCCTGCGGACAGTCAGTTTCGCCTGAGTGGACTCTATGAAGTCAACGTCGATGGCACGCTCAAAATTCCCTTTATTGACCCACAACCAGCTGTCGGACTGGAAGACACCGAAGTTGAAAAGAAACTGGCCGAAGCACTGGTCAGCAAGGGGTTTTTTCGGGCTGAATCGCTGGCGTTAAGTGTCAACGTGGCTTACTGGGCACCGGTGCAGGTTACGGTAGCAGGCGAAACGTTTAATCCCGGTCGGGTATTGATCAATGCCACGCCGAAAGATAGTCCATCAGCGACCCCTGCGGTCGTCACTGGCAACTATCCCCCCGATCGCTACCTCAGTGCTGCCCTTCGGATGGCGGGTGGCGTCAAGCCGTCGGCAGACATTCAGCACATTCGCCTCAAACGCGGCAAGCAAGAAAAGACGATCGACCTATCCGGTGTGATCACGGGCAAAGCCGTCGCGGATGTGCCGCTGGTGGCAGGCGATCAGGTGATTGTCCCGGCCTCAGAGGATCGGCAAGATGCGCTGATTCGTCCATCGCAGTTAACGCCCAGTATGATTCCCGTCTTTTTATCGAACCTGACCGCGCCCAACACACCCAACATTACAAAAGGAGGGCAGGTGGTGACGCTGGAATATGGCACACGGCTGTCCCAGGCCGCGATCGCAGCCGGGTGTGCCGGGGGAACCCAGCGAACCAACGCCAGACGACGGGCTGTACTCGTACATACCGATCGCCTGACCGGCAAAACCACGACCGTTGAACGCTCCGTCGAACGTCTGCTGAGACGTTCTGACAATGATGCCGAAAATCCGTTCTTGATGCCTCAAGACGGCGTAGTTTGCTACGATTCAACTGTCACTAATCTCGCCAGCATCTTCCGCCTGATCACCGATATTGCAAGTCCGTTCTTCTTAATCCACAGGTTGTTTCGGGATGAATGAGTTTCCTCAAATTTCCCAATCGGCAGCATTATCAGCAGCGGACAGAGGACGCGGACTGCGATATTTAGCTGCGGCAGCCGCTGCCAATGCCGCTGTCTGGGGCTTAGCGCTCTACCTCCTCAAAGATGCACCACGCCTCTACACCAGCCAGTACTCTGTGATCTTACCGGAGCAAATTAGCCGGATTAAGGGGAGCGTGCCTGATCCCAATGCCACTGATCACCCAGACAGTGCTATCAATACGACCCGTGAGGATGTCAAAACCAGCTATAAGCTGATTGCCACAACCGATGAAGTGTTGCGATCGGCTGCTGGGAAGCTGGGTATGACCTTTGGGCAGTTTGGCAGCCCGTGGGTTCAAGGTGTCCAGGGCTCAGCTCTGATGAATTTTGGCATCACTGGATCGACACCAGAAGAAGCTCAAAAAAAAGCGCAAGCGTGGTACGAAGCCTTTCAGGAACGCTTAGCCCAGTTGCGTTTACAGCAGGCAGCCGAACTGGACACTGGATTTGATAGCTCGATCGGGGTGGCTCGCAAGAAGCTAGAAACTGCTCAACTGCGATTGTCTGACTACAAAGTTCGCTCTGGCCTCGCCTCAACCCAGCAGATCGACCAACTGGCCAGCAATATCGAGGCACTACGCCGCCAACGCGTGGAGGCGATCGCGCAACAGCGTGACGCGACCATCCGCACACAGCAGCTGGCCGGTGGTTTAAACATGACATCGCAACTGGCTGCTGACGCCTTTGCACTGCGCGCTGATTCGCTGTTTCAGGAATATCTGCGAGAGTACAGTGAAGCAACCGTAAAATTGGCAGATGTAGCCGCTAAATTTGGGCCAAAGCACCCAATTGTCGTGCAAGCCACAACGCGTCAGGCCACGGCTGAAAGTGCGCTCCAAGCTCGCGGCGCATCCCTTCTCGGTCATCCAACCGATCTCAGCGCGATCGCTCGCCTGAATACCGGCAGCAATGCTCAGAGCAGCAGCCCACGCGAAGATCTCTTCAAAGATATCGTGACCAATGAAGTGGAGCAGCGTGGATTAACGGCACGGGTTCAGGAACTCGATCGACAACTGGCAGCCCTTGAACAGCGATTGAACGTGCTATCACAGCGCAGCTCTACCCTCGAAGCACTGAACCGGGACGTTCAAATTGCTCAGGCCGTGTTCTCATCTACCCTGTCGGGACTGGAAGGAAATAAAGCCGATCTGTTTGGGTCGTATCCCCCTGTGCAGATTGTGGCTGAACCCAACTTGTCTACCGTGGCGACAATCCCGCGCCAACGACCGCTATTTATCGCCGCGACGATCGCTTCACTACTCATTACAGGTGGACTGCTGGCCGTTTGGCTGCGGAAGTCCGCGATTTTGATGAAATGGCGATAAGTGGTCAGTGGTCAGTGGTTAGTGGTTAGTGGTCATTAGTCGTGGTTGATGCCACAGGTGAAGCAGGCGGTAATGACGTGAGAAGGAGTCAGAAGTCAGAAGTTAGAAGGTAAAGGGCAAACGGTAAAGTAGGGAGAAGGACGTTAGACGTTCAGTGCCAACTGTCTGAAGCACAAGGATGATTTCTTGCAAGTGTTAACGACGTTTGGCGATCGTGGCTCTTTCAGCTCAAAACTCACTGTTCAAAATCCACCATTCAAAGATTCTTCTATGCCCTCTTCAACCTCCCTCCGTGCTCAACTGCACCCAGCAATTCGTGGACTGGCCGATACGATCGAAGCGGTCTGGCATCGTCATCTTGATCTAGCGCCTTTTCCACTGCCACACGATCTGGGCTATGTCGAAGGGCGGTTAGAGGGCGAAAAGCTGACGATCGAAAACCACTGCTACCAGACAACGCGCTTTCGTAAGCTGCATTTAGAGCTGGCTAAAGTCGGTACGAGCCTGGATATTTTGCACTGCGTTATGTTTCCCCGGCCAGACTATGCGCTGCCGATGTTTGGGACGGATCTGGTGGGTGGACGGGGGCAAATCAGCGCGGCGATCGTGGATCTCTCACCGACCAGCCGCGATCGCCAGTTGCCAGAGGGCTATCAGCAAGATTTGAAAGCGCTGCCGACCGCTCACTTTTCCCAACCGCGTGACTTACCAGCCTGGGGGGACATCTTCTCTGAATTTTGTCTGTTCATCCGACCCGGTGATGCGACCGAAGAAGCGTCGTTTATTGCTCGGGTCGAGGCGATGCTCACCGTTCACTGTCTGCAAGCGATCGCGACTCCGGCCACTCCAGAGCAAGCAGCGGATATTCTCGCGGGACAGCGCTACTACTGCACCAAACAGCAGCAAAACGACAAGACGCGTCGCGTGCTGGAAAAAGCGTTTGGTGTCGATTGGGCAAATCAATATATGACTACTGTCCTGTTTGACTACGTTTAAGGCATAGTGATTAGTAAATCATTTGCGATCTGGAGAGCAAAAGCGTGCCGATCAATCAACCACTGTCTTGGGAATTGAACACGCAGGAGACCTTTGTGCCAATTTCTCACGAAGGCAAGGTAGTGGGCTTTTGTGAACCTGTGTATGCTCAACGGATCGTTGCCAGCCTGAACGAAGAGGAGCGGTTACAGAAAGCACTGGCGCTGGCCTGTTACGACCTGACTGCAAGATTGGGTGGTGGTGCCATGAGCGTTGATGATCTCGTGCAGCAATACATTGCCAAGGCCGAGCGCCCGACCAGTGGCACGGCGATCGTGGCTATGTTGCTACAACACCGTCAGGAAGACCTGGATCTCACTGAAGAAGAGTTCGCTAAATTCTGTGATACCTTCCGGCTGTCACGCGCCGAACTGCACGGGATTTATGCTGGTGCAGACATCGAAAACAACCAGCTTGGGCCTCTGTCTCGCATTTTAGGCATGACTGTCAATGAGTTAATCGATACCTGGAAGGGCAAAGAATAGGGGGCGACCAACGATCGCCAGCAGCGGTTGCATTAGCGCTCAGCAGCCACGTTCAATGCACAGCGGCGTCGGGGGCGATCGTGCGTAGCTGGCAGCCGGTCAACACCATCACCGTGGATCCAAGATCTATCGCTTTGGTCAGCCAGCTTAAGCCAGGGCCAGTCGCCAGATCGTCGATTCTGGGCGGGCTTGCTGACTCGCTGCCATCCTGAATATGGCTACGGCGATACTTTGGCAAGACGCGCTATTTTGTTAGTCAGGCCAATCTCAACAGCAAAGCTTAACCGAAAGCCAACCTATCAATTAACTTCCCTTGAAATACAGGTTTTAGTGTGTTGGTTATCTCCATCACATTGGTAGGCTCCATGTTGCAACCCTACGCCTCAGAAGAAGCATCCCAGCCTGATCTGCGTCAATTTCTCGAAGAACTTTATCAGGGACGAGACCTTAGCTCGTTCCATGCTGGGCAGACAATTCCCCTGAATTCACGCGCCATCTGGGTTGTTTGTCGTGGGGTGGTACAGCTCAGCACCCTGTATCAAAGTGGGGATGAAGCCTTGCTAGGGTTGGCAGGGCCATCGATGCCATTTGGGCTTCCGCTGACGCTAATCGATCCGTACCAGGCGATCGCGTTGTCTGACGTTGATCTGATGGGGCTGACGCTGGCTGAAATTGAGCAATCTGCCACGCTGGCTCAGGAAATTGGCCGCCACACCGTACGACGCCTACGGCAGACCGAAGCCATGCTGGCGATGGCAGGCTACCGCCGCGTCGAAGATCGGCTACGGCAACTGCTGCTGCTATTGCAGATGGAGGTGGGGCAACCCGTGGCCGGGGGAACTCGCCTCAGCGTGCGATTGACCCACCAGCATTTGGCCAGCGCGATCGGGACAACACGCGTCACGGTGACGCGTTTGCTGGGCCAATTGCGGAATGAGGGGCGGTTGATTGTGGATGCCAACCGTCACCTCATTCTGCCAGTTGGTAGCAGTCTGTAGCTGACCAGATTCAGGACTGAAACGCCGCGATTATTCGCAGACCTTACAGCCGTTGCGCGATCGCCTGACTAGTGTTGAGCGATTTTGCAGGCTGCATAATCTCAGCTTCAATGCTCACCACCCCATCGGTTTCACTACCCAGGCAGCGAGCCGCTTCCCGCGATAGGTCGAGGGTTCGGTCTTCAAAGTAGGGGCCGCGATCGTTCACACGCACAATCACCGATTTGCCATTCGCCAGATTGGTGACCTTAAGATACGTATTGAACGGCAGCGAGGGGTGCGCGGCAGTAAAGTCATACTGGTTAAACGTCTCCCCTGTCGCTGTTTGACGACCGTGGAAATCAGGCCCATACCAGGATGCAGTCCCATCAATGCGCTCTCCTGTCCCTTGCAAGTCATACAGTTTTGTCTGGGCTTCAGCAAATGAGAGGGGAGCCTGTGACAGGGCTACCCGCAGGTCATTAACCCACTGGATAGCCAGTATCTCAGGGTTGCAGTCCCACTGCTCAGCCGTCTGTTGATCAACGCTAAACAGCACCCGATCGCCCAGTTTGCCGACTGGGACATTTTTCACCAGAGCCGGTTGGATCTGATCAAGCTTGGGTTTTGCCGTCCTGAGCACTTGCTCAAGCTGACGGGCAATTCGCGTTGCCTGCTTGCGACCGAGGGCAGAACTAACGATGTAGTTCTTCACCTTCACCTGAAATAGCTGTCTGGAGGACGAACGGTTAGCGCGATCGCCTGTCGCGTCTGCAGTCGGTGGGACGGGCAAACATCGCTCAAACCCCATACCTGCAGTGTCAGCCAGCACGGTTCCTGATGCTATTTGATTAGACGTAAGCGGTGTAACAACTACAGGCGGCGGTGGGGATTCGGGAACCGAGGTTAGCTTTTGTAA
>JAJPKC010000500.1 GCA_021323955.1 Oscillatoriales cyanobacterium Centralia_MAG_596
CAGTTCCAAAACGGCGCTGGCAGAAGCCGAACTGGAATACCCTGAAGGACACACCTCTCGCAGCCTCTATGCCGCATTTGAGATCAAGAGCCTTTCACCCGCACTCACCATGCCCCTCGACCCGTTCATGGGCGATCTGGGTGTGGCGATCTGGACAACCACTCCCTGGACCATTCCGGCAAACCTGGCTGTCAGTGTGAACCCGGAATTGATCTACGCAGTCGTAGAAGTGGGTGAAAATGCGCCCGGTCGGTTCAAGTACCTGATAGTGGCCCAGGATCTTGTCGATCGCCTCGCCACTGTCCTCGGTACGACCCTGACGGTTCAGGCCACGATGGTGGGCAAAACGCTGGAGCACACTACGTACCGCCATCCACTGTACGATCGCACCAGCCCGATCGTGATCGGCGGCGATTACGTTACCACTGAATCAGGTACAGGTCTGGTGCACACCGCTCCCGGCCACGGTCAGGACGACTACCTCGTGGGTCAGCGCTACGGCTTGCCCATCCTTGCGCCGGTAGATGATGACGGCAACTTCACCGATGAAGCTGGCCCCTTCGCGGGGCTGAATGTGCTTGGTGACGGCAATACCGCCGTGATCAAAGCGCTCCAGGACGCCAGCGCACTGTTGAAAGAAGAACCCTACGTCCATAAGTATCCTTACGACTGGCGTACCAAAAAACCAACCATCTTTCGCGCTACCGAACAGTGGTTTGCGTCTGTTGAAGGCTTCCGGGATCAGGCACTCCAGGCGATCGCCGATGTGCGCTGGATACCCGCGCAGGGTGAAAATCGCATCACCGCAATGGTGGCTGAGCGATCGGACTGGTGTATCTCTCGACAGCGAAGTTGGGGGGTGCCCATTCCCGTGTTCTACGACGAAGCCGGTAAACCATTGCTCACCCAGGAAACCATTGCCCACGTCCAGACGATCATCGCTGACAAAGGTTCTGATGCATGGTGGGAGCTATCCGTCGAGGAACTTCTGCCAGAGACACACCGCCACGACAGTCATCGTTACCGCAAAGGCACCGACACGATGGACGTGTGGTTCGACTCCGGTTCCTCCTGGGCTGCCGTGTTACAGGGAACGGCGGGCGATCGCGAGTCGCTTCACTATCCCGCTGATCTGTATTTAGAGGGTTCTGATCAACATCGTGGTTGGTTCCAGTCCAGTTTGTTAACCAGCGTTGCGGTGAATGGGCATGCACCCTACAAAACGGTGTTGACCCATGGGTTTGTGCTGGATGAGCAGGGCTACAAGATGAGTAAGTCCCTTGGCAATGTGGTTGACCCGCTGACGGTGATCAACGGCGGCAAAAATCAGAAAGAAGAGCCGCCCTACGGTGCCGATGTGCTGCGGTTGTGGGTGTCATCAGTGGACTACTCTGCTGATGTGCGTTTGGGCAAGACGATCCTGAAACAGATGGCGGACGTGTACCGCAAGATCCGCAACACCGCACGGTTTTTGCTCGGCAACCTGCATGACTTTGATCCCGCGCAGCACGCCGTACCGTATGAGCAACTGCCCGAACTCGATCGCTACCTCCTGCATCGCATCACCGAAGTGTTTCGCGAAGTGACCGACGCCTTTGATAGCTTCCAGTTTTTCCGGTTCTTCCAGACAGTGCTGAATTTCTGTGTCGTTGACCTGTCTAACTTCTATCTCGACAGCGCCAAGGATCGGCTGTATATCAGTGCCGTCAATTCTCCCCATCGTCGCAGTTGTCAAACCGTCCTGACGATTGCGCTTGAGAACCTGGCAACAGCGATCGCCCCCGTGCTCTCCCACATGGCAGAAGATATCTGGCAGTTTCTCCCTTACCCCACTCCCCACAAATCAGTGTTTCAGGCCGGATGGGTCACGCTCCATGACCAGTGGTATGCCCCCGACCTGGCAGCCAAATGGCAGGCCATCGCCCATATTCGCGATGAGGTCAACAAAGTGCTGGAGAAAGCACGGGCAGACAAAGCGATCGGTTCCTCCCTGGAAGCCAAATTGCTGCTGTACATCGCCGATGCTCAACTCAGACAGACTCTGGCCATGCTCAACCCCACTGATAGTCTGAGCGGCAATGGGGTCGATGAACTGCGCTACCTGTTCCTGACCTCCCAGGTCGAACTGTTAGACTCGGACGATCGCCTGAGTGGATTAAAGTACAGCGCTCAATCCGACACTCTCAGCATTGGTGTCGCCGATGCCGATGGTAAAAAATGCGATCGCTGCTGGAACTACTCCACCCATGTTGGGACATCCGTTGACCATCCCCTGCTGTGCGAGCGCTGCATTCCGGCATTAGACGGGCAGTTCTGACGCCAGCATTAAACCATCATGCCAAAATCCACCATCACTTACTGGAACCCGCTGAGCCCAGAAAACGAAGGACAATGGCAACCCGTCGAAGGGCTGGAGCACATGGCGGAAGCGTTGACCCTCAGCATCGATGAAGCAACGGGTGAGTATACTCGGCTCACTCGGTTTCGTGCCGGTGCTGATACAACGTCTGCTGGTGGCAAGAGCCATTGCTATCCCGAAGAGATTTTTGTGGTGAGTGGTCGCTTGTATGACCAGGCATTTGACGTTTGGCTAGAGAGTGGACATTACGCCAGTCGGCCCGCCGGCGAAGTCCACGGCCCATTCAAAACCGATATAGGGTGTGTGGTACTTGAGGTTTCCTTTCCCAACCGCACCGGTATTTAAAACTGCTCTGGCTGCCGGGACTTGTCCCCTTACTCGATGTCCCTCTGGAATACATCCCCGCCACGTCGAACGTCTACGTTGGCGATCGTCGTGCCGTTCTCGCTAGTTCATGTGATGGCGCACGCGTTTCGGCATCACACTATTTTCATTTGCACTCGCCCCACCCGATACCCAGCCTCATCGTACGGCGGCTGACCAAATCAATAACCACTCTAAGTACACGTCACGCTTGGACTTGGACGTCCAGACCCCACATGCTTAGATGCTTTCCCCATCACTGACCAGTGACTAATGACCAGCAACTAATGACATTTGATTTCCGACCCCCATTTGATTTCCAACTCCATCAATGACAAGCCATCCTAAAAGCATTGCTCCGGTCAGGACAGTCGATGCTGTCTGAATACTTAAAAACCTTAACGAATTGACCGCTTAAAGCGGCCATACCAGACCTACCACGATCGCGGGTTGCTGGCGGCTGATCCAGGCGTGAGCCGCATTAACTCTCAATTGCCAGCAAACTCAGTTGCTCTGAACCTGACAAATACGTTAAATTTAATTAACAATTGTTCTCAGACAAACGTTATCGTGGTTCTGTAGCTGGCGTTGTGTCGGTGGTGTCTTCTCACTAACGATCGCATCCCGTTCCGCTAGCATTCAGAAAACGTATCGGTTCTGATCAATCGACGCGATTCTTTGAGTCACTCCAGGCCTGTTGCATCAGCACCAAGTTGTTTTAACTGTATTTAGAGGGCGCTAACATATGAAGTTTTCTTGGCGAACCGTTTTACTATGGACGTTGCCAGCATTAGTAATCGGGTTTTTTCTATGGCAGGGTTCGTTTATGAACGCCCCGGCCAATATGGGCAAAAACGCCGCCAGTACTCGGATGACCTATGGTCGCTTTCTAGAATATCTGGATGCACATCGAGTGACTAGCGTTGATTTTTATGATGGCGGACGAACCGCGATCGTCGAAGCGGTGGATCCTGAACTCGACAATCGCGTTCAGCGGCTGCGTGTCGATCTACCCGGTAACGCCCCCGAAGTCATTAGCCGGCTGAGAACCGACAAAATCAGTTTTGATTCGCATCCTGCCCGTAACGATGGTGCTATCTGGGGGCTTTTGGGGAATTTAATCTTTCCTGTATTGCTGCTGGGAGGTTTATTTTTCCTCTTCCGGCGCTCTGGCAATGTCCCCGGTGGCCCTGGACAGGCCATGAGTTTTGGCAAATCCCGCGCTCGCTTCCAGATGGAGGCCAAAACGGGCGTCATGTTCGATGATGTCGCTGGCATTGAAGAAGCAAA
>JAJPKC010000410.1 GCA_021323955.1 Oscillatoriales cyanobacterium Centralia_MAG_596
TCAATATTGTCGTAACCCACGGCCATCTGGCTGATCACGCGTAGCTGAGTGCCTGCCTCGATCAAGCGGCGATCGATGGGATCCGTGAGCAAACAGAGTACGCCATCCACATGTCGGATTTTGTCCAGTAAGACCGCATAAGGCGGTGGTTGTCGTTCTGTCCAGACTTCAACAGAAGCCAGTGCTTTGAGCACTTCTAAACTGGCGGGTAGCTGACGCGTAATAAAGACGTTGGGTTGGGACATGATGATAACAAGCCTGAAAGAACGACTAAACCATTAAACCTGTTCCAGGGCGATCGCGGTGCCGCCGCCCGTCCCATGACAAATGGAAGCAATACCGAGCGTTTGCTGCCGTTGCTTGAGCGCATGGAGCAGCGTGACGACAATACGGGCACCCGATGCCCCCAGGGGATGCCCCAGCGCGATCGCACCGCCATGAATATTGAGCTGGGTGGCAGGCACGTTCAGTCTGTCTTGAAACAGCAGATTGTTGACCGCAAAGGCTTCGTTATTTTCAAAGAGATCAATGTGTGATGGCGTCAGACTCAGTTTTTCTAGAAGTTGCTTGACGGCAAGGATCGACAGTTCCGGAAAACGCCAGGTTTCGCCCCCAGTCCAGGTGCCACCCAGAAGTTTGGCGATCGGCGTGAGCTGATACCGCTTCACAGCAGTGGCACTGGCCAGCACAAGCGCCGCTGCCCCATCAGACAGTTGGCTGCTATTGCCTGCGGTCAAAAGGCCATCAGGTTTAAATGCTGGACGAAGTTTTGCCAGTTTCTCAGCCGTAGTGCCGGAGCGGATGCCTTCATCCCGATCGATCGTTTGAGTCGCGTGTTTGGGTTTCACCTCAAGCGGCACTACTTCCGCCTGAAACAAACCGCGATCGCTGGCCGCACTGGCTCGTCGATGAGATTCCAGGGCAATTTCATCGAGATCCTGGCGACTAAAGTTGTGGGTTGCCGCTAATCGCTCGGCTTGTTCGCCCATGCTCTCTCCAGTCGTGCCATCGGTTAAACCATCCTGAAGAATCAGATCGGTCAACGGTTCGGGTGCGCCTGCCAGCAGTTTATAGCCCCACCGCGCCCGGTGACTCAGGAAAAAGCCGGTTTGCGACATCGATTCCATCCCACCCGCCAGCACCAGATCAGCCTCCTCCGCTCGAATGGCAGTCATGGCATTGAGCAGACTCATCATGCCAGAAGCGCAAACCATATCGATCGCAAACCCATTGACACCAGCCGGAATGCCCGCTTTCAGAGCAGCCTGACGCGGTAATAATTGCCCATGACCGGATCGCAGCACATTTCCCATGACGTAAAGGTCGAGTGCCTCACCCGGAACACGCGATCGCTCCAATGCTGCACGCATCGCCTGTGCCCCCAGATCAACGGGAGAAAGGCTAGCCAGCGCTCCACCCAGACGACCAATGGGTGTTCGGACAGCGGCAATGATGTAGACATCGTGCATCATTTGGTTAACCTTTGAAAACAGGTTGTAAGGAGCGATCGCAAATGAGGCTGGCTGGCGTTGCGGCGGCAATCGCTCGGTATTGATCCCGCAATACTCGCCGCATGACTTTGTTAGATGCTGTGCGGGGTAAGGCTTCCACCATTACCACATCGCGAATTTTGAATAGGGGATTGAGTTGCTGAGCGATCGCCGCCTGTAGCTGCGTGGTTAATTCTGCTGGCTTTAAATGTTGATGAGGCGCAGTCACGGCATAGACAATCAGTTGACTGGGGCCACCGTCGGGTGGAGAAATTGCGATCGCCGCCGTTTCGGTAATCCCATCAACCGTATTGAGCACCTGTTCCAGGTCAGCGGAACTGACTTTAATGCCACCCAGATTCATCGTGTCATCGACCCGACCACAAACACGATAGTAGCTATTGGGCAAGCGTTCTAAATAATCCCCGTGACGACGTAACGGAGTTTGATCAACCTGGGGCGTGTCGGCAAAATAAATCTGATGATGGTCTTGATTTAATAACTCCGTGGAAAGCCCGATCGAAGGTGAAATGAGAAAGCCTTCCCCTTTATGGGTAGGGCGATCGTCGGCATCAAGAATCACAAAATCTAACCCCAACGCAGGCGTTGTAAACGTGCCTGGAACACAGGGTTGAAGCAGCGTGCCCGTAATGTAAGCACCGCCAATTTCGGTGCCGCCGCAATACTCAATGATGGGTTTGTAACCTGCCAGCGACATGAGAAACAGCATGTCCTGAGGATTGGAGCACTCTCCTGTGGAACTGAAGGCTTTAATGGCGCTCCAGTTTAGCCCTTCCATACATTGAGTTGTTTTCCAGGCGCTCACCAAGCTTGGCACGACCCCTAACATCGTGACATGCGCTGCTTGAATAAATTGCCCATAGTTTCGTGTGGTGGGTAACCCATCAAACAGCGCGATCGTCGCCTGATTGATCAAACTGGCATAGATCAGCCACGGCCCCATCATCCAGCCTAAATTGGTGAACCAGGCAAGCACATCACCAGGATGGATATCGTGATGTAAATGGGCATCTACAGCACATTTTAAGGGTGTGGTTTGAGTCCAGGGAATCGCTTTGGGGTCGCCCGTGGTTCCTGAAGAAAAGAGAATATTAGTGTGGGCGTTGGGAACGGCGGGAACCGCTTCAAAAATGTTGTTTGGGCTGAGAAAATCATCCCAGACTATATCCCCTAATCGCCATTTAAGTTTGGATGTTCCATGTTGAGAAAGCACGATCGCCCGTGGTGCATTGGCATCCACGATCCGTTGATATAGCGGTATTTGCTTGTCACCCCGCTGGATGGAGTCTTGAGTAAAAATGGCGACCGCCTTCGCTAAGCGCAACCGGACAGCAATTTCAGCGGCAGCAAAACTATCAGCGATCGACACCACCACACCACCGGCCTGGATAATGCCCAGGTAAATCGCCACCGCTTCTGGAGTCATCGGCATATCAATCGCGATCGCCGCTCCGGGTTGAAAGCCCAACTGGAGTAAGCCGTTGGAAACACGATTGGCAAGCGCATGGAGTTCTCCATAGCTCCAGGTTTCAAGTTGCTCGCCTGAGCGTTGAAAGACGATCGCGGGGCTATCTTCTGGTGCCTGGAAACAACTTTCCACAATGTTGAAATTGGCATTGACTAACCACTCAGGCTGTTCTGCCCCCTGCGATAAATCCATCAGTTGCGTGTAGGGTTGGTGAAACCGAATCCCCAAACGCCGAATCATCACATCCCAAAAGGACGCGTGATCGGTTTCCTCTAATGCCCAAGGAAGGCATGTTGACCACTGATGCAGTTCCCCATAAGAGGAAAAATTCATCTCGCACATGAGTGCGGCGATATTCGTTTCCTCAATTTGTGCCGCAGATGGAACCCAGGCAGGTGGAAATCCTTGGGCAAAATCCCAATCAGCAAAGGCCATCTCGTACAGCCGTTGATGGAGCGAAAACGGATGGCTGGGTTGCAGTACGTGTTGCGTGATCTGTTGCCAGCAGGCGATCGCTGGCAACGTGGCAAGACACTGATTAATGTTTGGCAGTAAGGAGCGGGCGGTTCCCTGATCGACACCACACTGCATGATCTGCTCTAGCAACACGCGCTTACCCATTGTCGCTGCCTCACTCAGACATAAATGTGGTTGATGCGATCGCACTCCAATCCATTCCAGAAGACCGTGATTGCGTCTAGAATGGCGTGTCCGCCCTGGATAAACTGAGTGCGATCGAACGTGGGATTGAAATAAACGGTTTCCAGTTCTTCTAACGTGTGTCCAGCGTGCTGTGCTTCCACACGGTTATGCCAGGTGAAAAATGCCAACTTGAGCTGCGGATGACGGGTTTGCTTAATGTGGTTCAAGCCATCTTCCAATTCTTGCCAAAATCCAGCAGCAGCCCAATTTTCCACCGCAAAACTAGCGCCCTCGGCAATATTGGGTTCATCACTGCCGTATAGACGCTGTAGCTCATCGCAAAAATGAAGCGTTGTGGCAGTGCCGTGTTTGCGTTGCCCCAGGTCTTCGTAGTGCAATCCCAACCCTTCTGCAACGGCGATCAACCACTCAAAATGAGCCGCCCGAAAGCGACAGATCCCGCCGTCCACCGTTCCTTCTGTGCTAACCACTTCCGGGTCGCCCTGCTGATCTTTTTCTTCATCGGTTTGAGAGGACTGAGCGGCGATCACGCCTTCCAACCTGCGATAAATAACGCCTAACTCATTCAGTAAAATCTCGCGGCTTGCCCGTGACTGTTGCAGGGTGGGTGAATTAATCACCTTCAGCAACGCAGCAACCAAAAATTGATTAGAGAACACGGAAAACTGCTGAATGAAATGGCGCAATTCTTCATCCGTGGCGTCGCCGTGCTGAAACCATTGCGTGTAGGCATTCTGGGTAATGATGGGATGCTGCAAAAAATCACGATCGACCTGATGCAGAAACATCTCAAAGTCATCGACCTGCGATCGGGTGAGAATTCCCCGTTGCAACCGTTCTTGAATGCGAGGAGACACGGTCAAGTGAGGCGTGATAGCGGTGAGAACTGAGGTCATGAGGAGAACCCTCCGAAAGAGCGAAACAAGTCAAATTAAGACACCCAACTGTAGGGATAGTGGCCGTCTTCTAAATCCAGCGCGTGCCGGGTCAATTGCAGCGGACGGAACGTATCAATCATGACGGCCAGTTCATTGGTGCGCTCCTTGCCAATCGACCCCTCATACAGCCCTGGATGCGGGCCGTGGGGAACGCCTCTGGGATGCACCGTGATGGACGATCGCCCAATCCCTTTCCGCGACATAAAATTCCCTTCAACGTAGTAGAGAACTTCGTCTGAATCGACGTTGGAGTGGTTGTAGGGAGCCGGAATCGCCTGGGGATGATAATCAAACAGCCGGGGCACAAAAGAGCAAATGACAAAGCCGGGCGCTTCAAACGTTTGATGAACCGGGGGTGGCTGGTGAATACGTCCCGTAATTGGTTCAAAATCAGCGATATTGAACGCATACGGGTAGAGATAACCATCCCACCCAACCACATCCAGGGGATGGTGGTGATAGAAATAGGCCGTGATGCGATCGTGGGCTTTCACCCGCACCTCAAATTCACCGACCGCATCATGGGGCGTTAAGGCCTCTGGTGGCCGCAAATCCCGCTCACTGTAAGGCGCATGTTCCAGCAATTGTCCGTAGTGGTTACGATAGCGAGTCGGCGGTTCGATATGTCCCTGTGCTTCAATCACTAACATGCGTTGATCAACCCCAACATCCGGCACAATGCGCCACAGTACCCCTGTAGGAATGACCAGGTAATCCCCTGGTCGATAAGACAACGTACCAAATTGGCTTTCCAAAACGCCGCTGCCATCGTGAATAAAGATCACTTCATCCCCGTGAGCAAAGCGATACCAATAGGACATGGCCTCGGTTGGTTGCGCCACAGACAAACACACATCGGCATTTGCCATCAGCGGAATTCGAGACGCGATCGCATCCCCCTTACTGAATGCGATTGCAGTACGCAAATGGCGATGCCGTAACGCGCCCGGTTCCTCAAACTCTAAAACAATAGACCGCTCTAGCAAAACCTGGTAAACCTCGGTCGGTGGATGCAGGTGATAGAGCAACGATTGAATACCTGTAAAGCCATGCATTCCCATCAACTCTTCGTGATAGAGCGAGCCATCCGGTTGACGAAATTGCGTATGTCGCTTTTTGGGAATTGTACCGAGGTGATAGTAATAGGGCATGGCCTTACCTCATCAAGACCGACGTTAAAGATTGCCTCGCAGTGCTTGTTCGCGCTCGATCGCCTCAAACAATGACTTGAAATTACCTTCACCAAAGCTTTGCGCACCGCGGCGTTCAATGATTTCAAAAAACAACGTGGGACGATCTTCCACGGGTTGGGTAAAGATTTGCAGTAAATACCCCTCCTGATCGCGATCGACGAGTATTCCAAGGTCTGCAAGCTGGTCGATCGGCTCATCAATCTTGCCAATACGCGCGTCCAAATCGTCGTAATAGGTCATGGGCACATGCAAAAAGTTCACTCCAGCTTCATGCAGTTGCATGACCGTTTCAATCATGTTCTTAGTTGATAACGCAACATGCTGAATACCGGGGCCTTGATGATAGTCCAGGTATTCTTGAATCTGTGATGTACGCTTGCCGATCGCTGGTTCGTTAATCGGTAATTTAATCATGCCAGAACCATTCTGCATGACTTTAGACATCAACGCTGAATATTCCGTTGAGATGGCTTTGTCATCAAATTGAACGAGCAATTGAAACCCCATCGTCTCCGCAAAAAACTTCACCCAACGCTCCATTGCGCCCAACTCCAAGTTGCTTACAACATGGTCAATCGTCTGTAGTCCGACGCCGCCATTACGGGCAATAGGCTGGGGACGAAACTCAGGCGCAAAAACACCTTCATACGCATGGCGATCAACAAACTTGATCAGGACATCCCCAAACGCATGAATCGCTGCATAGTGCATTAATCCAGACTCATCCTCGGCAATCGTGGGCGGGATCGCGCCGATCGCCCCTCGTGCGGTCACCTGTTTGTAAGCCTGGACGGCATCAGGTACAGCTAACGCGATCACTGCAATATGATCACCATGTTTCAGGATCCTGTGGGCGATCGGATGATCGGGACTCAATGGCGTACTTAAAACAAAGCGAATGGCACCTTGTTCCATCACGTAGGAGGCAACTTTACGACTTCCGGTTGCTAATCCTCGATAGGCAGTGTTGGTAAAACCAAACAATGTTTCATAAAAGCTGGCGGCTTGTTTAGCATTTCCAACATAGAATTCAAGATGATCGAAGCAGAGAATCGGGAAAAAGTCAGACATTAGCTTCCTCCTGAAATAGAGGAAAAATTATGAATATACGCAATTAAAATGCCCTGAACTATCCCAACGGATCGCTCAGATCGTAGTCGTTAATGAAGGGCTGTAATGAAGCGATCGCTAACGATAGCCGCGCAGTAATGTTGAGTATTGCAAATTAAATCGTGGTTGAGGCAACACTGAATTTGAAGCGTCAGCGGGGTTTTGGAAGCCCTAAGGCTTCTCAGAATTGGTCAGAGAACCAAGCTGAGAAGCCATAATTAGATTATAGATTTAACCTTTAGGTTCGTCCACAAAGGTAAGTAACCATGAAGATAGATTTATCGATCCTTTTAGCCCAATCGCTAATGACAGGTATCCGTTTTATCTACGTCGATAGGGAGAATTTGGGCAGAAAAGATTTCGTTGGATAGAGGCCTGTCTTTCTACAATCTGTTAATTCCGTAATCTCCCTTGCAGGTAGAAGTTGTCCTGATCAATCACGTACGCAAAATCATGGTTCAGCTAACGTCAATATTTTCATTTGTAAAGATATTCATTTGTAACGAAAAGCATGCGGCTCAGCGCTGACAGCCCGACAAAAACAGACTTACTGATGGCTTGTGCTGGCTGCGATCGACGCTCTGATGGTCAAAAGGAGGAAATGAAACCACGTGTCACTAGCACTCAAACAATTGCTCTCCTCGATCGTGGACTATGCCGGACTCTTTCCACCCGCTCAGCGCAGTTTGCCCGAAGCAATTGCGCTGTACAACCAGGCCCAATGTGCTCCCGAACAGTGGCTCATTGGTCGGTTTGTTCTGCCCGCCGCCTGCTTACCCGCCTTCCTGACACTCCGCCCAACCGGCCTGAAGCCAGAGCGGGCTGAACGCTGGCCGTTGAGCATCATTCTGTCTCACAATTGGGCCATCGAATTAGCGCAGATCCGCGAACACGCTACAACGCACTCGGTGCACATCAGTGCCCTGGAAATGCCGCCCCTGCCGCCAGATACAGTACGGCAGATCGGCCTTCATTTACCGATGGGTACGACCGCTTTCTTTGAAATTCCACTCAACGCTGATTTAGACCCATACCTGACGGTTTTGCAACAACCACACATTGCGGCCAAGCTCCGTACCGGCGGTATCACCAGCGATGCTTTTCCAGACAGCGCCCAGCTTGCTCAAGCCATTTTGTCGTTGGCAAAGGCAAACATTCCCTTTAAGGCAACGGCTGGATTACATCATCCCTTGCGGGGCGATCGCCGTCTAACGTACAACCCTGATAGCGCTTTTACCACAATGCATGGCTTTCTGAATGTGGCGATGCTGGCGGCGGCTGCCTATCAGCAGAGCGTGTCCTTAGATGACGCGATCGCCCTGCTTGAAGAACAATCCATTCATGCGTTTGGATTCATCGAAACGAGCATCCACTGGCGAAACTACGCCCTTTCACTCGCGGCACTTGAGCGTTCTCGTCAGCAGTTCTTCCACTCATTTGGCTCTTGTTCGATTCAGGAGCCGATTGATGATCTCCATTCTCTGAGGCTCCTATGATGTGTACCCCTGATGCCACTCACGACCCAAACTTATCCAGTTGGGTTGAATCAGCGAATGAAGTTGATGCTGACTTTCCCATTCAAAACCTGCCGTTTGGCGTTTTTCAACGTTTGGATCGTGCTGAAACGCCTCGTGTTGGAGTGGCGATCGGAAACCAGATCCTGGACTTAGCGGCGTGTCACGCTCTGGGATTGCTTGATACGTTGTCTGAGCCTGTGCAAGCGGCCTGTGTTGCTTCAGCCTTAAATGACCTCATGGCGCTGGGTCGCGCGGCTTCCTTGCCCTTACGCCATCATTTGAGCCAACTGCTACGGATGGGACACGACACTGTCGCCATTAGTCAAGCGCTGGTGCCCATGTCACAGGCGCAATTGCTATTGCCAGCGCAGATTGGGGATTACACCGATTTCTATGCTTCCATTTTTCATGCCACCAATGTAGGGAAACTGTTTCGTCCCGACAATCCGCTGTTGCCCAACTATAAATATGTGCCGATCGCTTACCATGGACGCGCTTCGTCGATCGTTCCCAGCGGCACACCCATTCAGCGTCCCTCTGGTCAATGGAAACGTCCAGATGAGGCAGTTCCCACATTTACGCGATCCCAATCATTGGATTATGAACTGGAAGTGGGTTGCTTTGTGGGCAGGGGCAATGAACTGGGGCAACCCATCGCGATCGACCAGGCAGAAGACCACCTGTTTGGCCTTTGTTTGGTGAATGACTGGTCAGCGCGCGACCTGCAGGCCTGGGAATATCAGCCCCTTGGCCCCTTCCTCGCCAAAAGCTTTGCCACCACGCTATCTCCCTGGGTGGTAACGATGGAAGCCCTTGCGCCGTTTCGTTGCCCTGCCTTTACAAGACCCGCCGCCGATCCATCACCCCTGCCCTATCTCACCGCCTTGTCTAATCAGGAATATGGCGGCATTGCGCTGACCCTAGAGGTGCTTCTGACGTCTACGCAAATGCGTCAGCAGAACAGTCCCCCACTCCACATCAGTCAGAGTACCTTTCAGCAGATGTATTGGACGCTGGCACAAATGCTCACGCATCACACCAGCAACGGCTGTAACCTCCGTCCCGGCGATCTGTTTGCCAGTGGCACCGTCTCTGGCATGGAACCAGGGAGTGCTGGCTGTTTGCTCGAACGGACGCAACGCGGGACGCAGCCCATTCTTTTACCAACCGGAGAATCGCGATCGTTCCTGGAAGCAGGGGATGAGGTCATTTTGCGGGGATACTGTGAGCAGGAGGGCTATACCCGAATTGGACTGGGGGAGTGTCGTGGGCAGGTGACGTGAATCAGCTCTAGAATGGATAGCGACTGGAAACCTGAGGGCAGCCTTTCGACATCACCGCGTGCCCGCGCCATCGCGGATCGTTCCTCAAGCCCCGTCGCGTAGCTTTTGCGTGTTCTCAACCAGACTCTGAGCAAACTCATCCAAGCGTTCGGATAATTTTGCGTCCTGCAATTTTCCATCGGCACCGAATGCCTGCCACGCCTGCGCGATCGCGATTTGCTCAGGGATCACCCAGGCGTGAACCCAGCGTAAAATCGTCCGCATATCATTCAGTGCATTGCTATTGGCCTGTCCGCCCAGGACGCTGATCAGTCCGGCAACTTTACCAGAGAGCTGGTCAAAGCTCATTAGATCCAGTGCATTCTTAATCACACCACTGACGCTGCCGTGATATTCCGGCGTCGCTAGAATCATGCCGTCCGCTCGGTGAAACGCCGTTCGCAGCCGCTCAACATCGGGATAGTCTGGATAGTCCTTACCGCCGTCACAGAACGGTAAATTGAGGGTGCGCAGATCCAGAATTTCAACCGTTGCGCCCAGCGCTTCTAGCCGCTGAGCCGCGATGGTTAGCGCCTGCTGACTGTAGGAATGTGACCGGAGGCTACCGGCAATGCCGACGAATCTGACCATAGTGAGGACATCCTGGTTTGTAAAGTACTACAGCGTAAGAATGGAGCAGTTGCGTGCGAGTCGCATACTGGTCGCGGCTGCCTGCGGCATAGTTGAAGCTGGCTGGCGTGCGTCTATGATTTTGCGGCTCGTCACGCTGCATTTTCTTAAAACGAAGTCGTAACGAATATGATTTAATCATAACGATCGCGCTCCGATCTTGCCAATGGTCATCGTTGAATCCCCTTGAAACGGCGATGCCCGTGGACGAAGCGGCCCTGGTCACAAAACTTGGCCGCCAGCACCGATACGGTCGTTAGGATTGGGAGGAGTGAGCTAGACTGAAGTGAATTCCCGTAGATCCCGTAGCTGAGTGATTCACGCGATCGCAGCCACGCGATGTTAGAAAACAGCACGACTCGAAACAGCACGATTTGGTAAGGTAAAGGCGCTTCGTATGAAAGGTTCTCGGACAAACGGCCTCGCAAAGCGACGGCAGCAAGGCTCGAAGACGATGGGATTGGTGACAGCTCTGTGGATGATGGCCCAGGGCGTCACGCTCAGTTTACCCGCCGCCGCCCAAAGCACGCGTGAACCGATGAGTTACAGTGAGCTGCTGACCAAAATTGATGCGGGTCAGGTGTCTCGGATTGAAATTGATCCCACCCAGCGGGTTGCGCATGTGACCCTGGAAGACCAGAAGAAGGGTGAACCGCCGCGCGATGTCGCCCTGTTCGACACGTATGGTGAAGTCACCAAGAAAGCTTTAGCCAACAAAGTTGAACTGGCGGTTCAGCCAACTCAGGACAACAGCGCGATCCTGGGTATCCTGGCGAATTTGCTGCTGTTTTTCCTGCTGATTGGCGGGTTGCTGATGATTTTGCGTCGCTCCAGCAATGCGCCTGGTGGCCCTGGACAGGCCATGAGTTTTGGCAAATCCCGCGCTCGCTTCCAGATGGAGGCCAAAACGGGCGTCATGTTCGATGATGTCGCTGGCATTGAAGAAGCAAA
>JAJPKC010000135.1 GCA_021323955.1 Oscillatoriales cyanobacterium Centralia_MAG_596
CATTGCGGCTTTCCATCTGTGCCAGCGGTTCCAGGTTGGCTCGAATCAAATTCGCCAGGGTGAACAGAATGCGGGCGCGATCGCGCGAATTCACCTTGCGCCAACCTGCCCGCGCCTTTTCGGCAATCTGTACAGCGCGATCCACATCTTCGACACTCGCTGCCGCCACTTCTGCCCACGCTTCTCCAGTGGCGGGATCAATCAGTGTGGTGGTGGCCGTCGTGGAGCCGCGATCGCCCCCAATCAATAATCCTTCGATCGTCACTCCAGAACCCCTCATACATCTTTCACTATGCTACAGCCCCAGAAGCTTACGATCGCGGGTAGCAGATCGCTAACGGCTTTGACGATCGTGGCGGTGCTGGGAAGGGCGGCGATCGTGTCCTTCAGAACCTTGACAGCGGTTCCAGCCAGCTTCTTTAATGTGCGACTGTACATGTGCAAACATACATCTGCTTTGAAGCCGATGGCGGGATTTGAACCCGCGACCGCTCGATTACGAATCGAGTGCTCTACCACTGAGCCACATCGGCACTAACAATTCATCAGTATAACAGGCTTGGTGTTTTGAGGGGATACTAGGTGTAGGGTATATGGTCGAGGATTCAAAAAAAAGGGGACGAATGGCAAACAATCCATTACGCAAAGCCACACCTGGGACGTTACAAGAGACAGACCCAGAAAAGTATGCGTGGCTAAAAGCGAAAGCAGTAGCGCCTTACCGTGAATTGAGGCAATTTGTCTACATTGCGTTTGCGGCATCGGGAGCGATCGGGGCATTTATTTTTTTAGTTCAACTGATTGCTGGTCGAGACGTTAGTGATGCGCTGCCAAACTTTGCACTACAGGTTGGGGTTGTGGCGCTGATGGTCTGGCTTTTCCGCCGCGACGGTGGCACTAACCGTAAGTCCAACTCTTGACGCTGGGGGCTGGTGGGTACTGTTTCAGGGCGTCATGACTACATAGGGCGAAGGGATTGCCTGTGCTTTGCCTGCGTTGACGAGTGCTTGATAGACAAAAGCCGCAACCTCGGCGCGGGTGGCATTCTGGGTTGGGTTGAGCTGCACGAGGACAGGATAATTCACCACAATCTGCCGCTGAGTCGCCGCCGCGACTGCCTGCGTGGCCCAAGACGGAATCTGAGCCGCGTCCTGATACTTTGATAGAACGCTACTGTTACCAGCCCCAAAGCCCAAACCGCTAGAGAGTGCCACCAGGACTTCAACGCGAGGAATGGCCTGATTGGGCCTGAAATCGCCATCGGGATAACCACGCATAAAGCCGCCTTTTGCCGCTGACTGGATGGCCGGATAGCCCCAGAAACTGCTATTAATGTCTTTGAACTGCGCGATCGCCTGTCTCGCTGGAGGCGCAAAGGCTTTATCGATAATGGCGGCAAACTGCACCCGCGTTACGGGGTCGTTGGGACGAAATACGCCACCAGGAAAGCCGCTGATAATGTTTCGCTGGGCAAGAGCGGTGATGTACGCCTGTGCCCAATGCCCCTGGACATCGGGGAATTGCCCTGGCCCTGATGCGATCGGCGGTGCGACAAACTCCACTCGCCCAGAGATCTTTTTGGTGTCGAGGGTATTGCCGACAGAATACAAAGTGCCATTCGTTGTGTTGTGTACGTCGTACTGGCGATTGTTGCGAATTACATTGTTGCCAGCGGCGTCTGCTGTGCCCAGGTCGGGCTGGGCGTTGATTGTCGCGACAATCCCATCGCGGTTATTGTTCTCGATGACGTTGTTCCGCAGCACGGGACGAGCCGAGTCATTGATATAAAGTCCGTCTGTGTTCTCGATAATGCGATTGTCTGACACAAGCGGTGCCGCGTTTTCGCTAATTGCCAGACCGAATCCTGTGTTTTGGAAGAGATTGCTGCTAATCTCGCCTTTAGCGTTGTTGGCAACCGAAACGCCATTCCCACCATTTTTGACAAACACGCTGTCTGAAATTACAGGATTGGCTGTACCCGTGACAAAAATCCCTTCACGGTTGTTATTGCTGAACGTACAGTTTTGAATTTTGGCATTTACAGACTCCACCCAGATACCTGTGCCGCGTACGTTGGGATTGGTGACGGCGATGCCACGAAACTCGGTATCTTTGCCTGCCTGAATGGTGGCATTTTGGCGCGCAAAAGTGGGACTAATCAGATTGCCGCCCCCAATGAGCGCAACCGTCTGCCCCTTCTCGGACTCCTCACCGCGAATGGTGACTCCAGGGGGTACGACCAGTGGAAAAACTTCGCCAGAGTCCTGCGTGTAGCTGCCGCGCGCTAACTGCACGTAGGTTCCGGGTGTGGCCTGACGCAGCGCATACGTAATGGTGCGGTAGGGACTGGCTTCTGTCCCCGCACCCGCCGCATCAGTCCCAGAGGCCGGATTAACGTAGATCAGGTTGGCCGAGAGAGGGGTCTGCGCAACGGTTGTGGGAGCCTGTTCTGGGGTCGGAGCATTTTCTTGAGAAGCTGCAACTGGCGTGCCTGCCCAAAGCCCACTGCCAGCGGCACAAAGCACCAGCGTCAGCAAAGCGATTCGTGGAGAGCGAATGCGGTTTGCCGATCGCGGCTGTTTCGCCTGTGGTTGAAAGGGTTTGTTTGTCGGCAACTGGAGCCAATGAAACCTAAAGCCCTGATGTGACATAGCGTCTGCGCTGGATAGTTGAAGGATAAAACAGGTTGTCAAGCATTCAGCAGTCACTCAGCAAGTTATGGTGGATCAATCTGGTGGATTGGATTAAGACGACCGTAGCGGTTGATAGTGCAGTCTGCGGCGATGGATTGAAAAGACTGACTAGTGAGCTAAAGCTGGTGCTTGTGACCAATTTTGAGCAGTTGAGGTTCCCTGCGCACACACAGGTTTGGTCAAACAGTGTCCTGCCAGTGGGATGGCTGGTGCGCCGGGTTGCGAGTCTACTAGTTATTAGATCTTCTAACCATCTCTCACGAACGATGAATGAATTATAAGACGGTGAGATGCAGGAGCAGAATACCAGGTGCAAACCAGTAGTTGAGTATACCTCATGCTAGATGTATCGACCGAAGGGAACCGAATATCGTCGTAGTATCGTCATTGGTCTTGATGTTTCCTGATTGCCACCATGCGCTTTCCACGTTTTCCGATCTACCTACTGCTGGCCAGCATCAGTACTGTCGTGTGCAGCACATCGGCGCACGCGGCTGAAAAAGTCGTCTTAAAGTACGGCATTTTGCAGGAATCACTCTCTGTGGCTGAGCTATCGACGTTTGCTGAAACGGGTGAGGCATCCCCTGCACTGGCGTCTTACATCAAGCTTGCGGGCAAGAAACCGGATGAGGTGCGTGATGCGCTCAACAAACAGGTCAAGGTCAGCCCGGTGGTACTCGACCAGGCGCTGAACAGTCCAGTCGGCGAGGCTATCCTTGATGAAATGGGTAAAACAGTGCACACTGCTACGGACACCGCCAATCGTCAGGCGTTGCGATCGGCGCTGGTGCTGTCTGCCAGCGATGACGGCAAAATTTCGCTCATTGAAGCAATTCAAAAATACCCCACGCCAGCGGTCGAAGTGGAGGGCGATCGCCTCGTCAATACGGCTCTCAAACTCAGTGAGCTAGAGGGAGGGATCCGCAAGATCTTAGGTGTATTCGATCGGCTCTAGCATCTGTCAATGAGCAAGGGCCGAAGACGTAAGAATACGGCTCCAGCCTGAACAAATTAACGCAATAATAATGCCTTAAAGGGAAGCGGAAGCATTGGTGCTGTGCTTGCTGCACTGCGTCTGCGTCACTCACACAAGGCGTCCGTTTAGACATTTGGGAAATAGCGATGATACGGCGCTGTCCATCTTGCAGTTGCCCTCAATCCACGCGCCAAATCGCTGGAGTGGTCAGTAAGCCAGCGTTTCCAACGTCTCACGCAGGTAGTAACGCACCAAATGGTCTAGATTTAGTCCGCTCAACCGGCCATCCGTGCTACGCTCTAACCGCCAGCGCTCAAAACCAGAGCTTGCCGCGATCGCCTGTTTCAGGTTCTGCCAAATCTCGGAGTCGTCCGGCAAATGACTGATGCGTTCTCTCGACGTCCGTTCAAAGTGGGGATCGTTCTCAAAAGAGGGTTGAGAATGAGAGCTAGCCATGTGTACCTCACGGAGGGGAGACTTCAGTATGCATCAAAGCTACCAGGTAGCGATCGCCTGAGCCACAATGCGATGAACCAGACTTGCACATGATCAAGCATAACGTAACCATAAAATTGCAGTGTGCTCGTAATGACATTTTAATGGCGTACCCTAAATAGAGTGGGAACGCGGAAGGCAGGACACAGGCCATGATTCCGGTAGAAGCGGCAGAAAAAATCATTCTTGACCATGTGCAGCCGTTAGACGCGACGCGCGATTGTGAACGACTGCCCCTATGGGAGGCTGGCGATCGAGTGCTGGCAGCATCAGTCACCAGTCAGCTTGACTTCCCCCACTGGGATAACTCAGCCATGGATGGGTATGCGGTGCGCTACGAAGACGTGCAGACCGCAACCACCGCATCGCCTGTAACGTTGACGATCGTGGAAGACATTCCGGCAGGCTACCAGCCGCAGTGCACGGTTCAAGCGGGGCAGGCCGCCAGGATTCTCACTGGTTCTGTGATGCCTGCGGGAGCCGACACGATCGTCATGCAGGAAAACACACAGCGAGAGGGGGCTACTGTTACCATTCTGGCTGCACCGCAACCGCAGGCCTTCGTACGACATCGTGCGGCTTTTTACCAGGCCGGAGCACCGCTGTTGTCGGCGGGTCTGAGACTGCAAGCCCCAGAAATTGCAGTGTTAGCGGCGGCTCAGTGCGCTCAGGTCAGGGTGTACCGACGGCCACGCGTCGCCATTTTATCGACCGGGGATGAGTTGGTCGGGATCGATCAACCCCTTCAGCCTGGTCAAATTGTGGACTCCAATCAGTACGCATTGGCGAGTCTGGTGGCTCAAGCCGGGGCCGTTCCCGTCCGGATGGGCGTCGTGCCGGACAACCCAGAGGCCCTGCGGCAGTCGATTGCCACCGCGATCGAGCAGGCAGACATGGTGCTGTCGTCTGGGGGCGTTTCTGTTGGCGACTACGACTATGTAGAAGATGTGCTGGCCGATTTGGGTGGCCGCATCCACATTCGTGCTGTAGCGGTAAAGCCAGGGAAGCCGCTGACGGTAGCCACGTTTGAGAAGACATCAGACGTCAGCAGTCAGGCGGGGACAGGACAGGCGAACCACGCCTCCCCCATGCTCTATTTTGGTCTGCCCGGTAATCCAGTCTCAGCGCTGGTGACATTCTGGCGGTTTGTGCAGCCCGCCCTGCAGAAATTGTCGGGATTGCCGCCATCGGCCTGGGGGCCAATGTTTGTACAGGCGACTGCCCGTGCGGACTTGCGATCGGACGGCAAGCGGGAGTCCTATCTCTGGGGTCATCTGTATCTCCACGATGGGCTATATGCATTTGATTTGGCTGGCGGCAGTCACAGTTCTGGCAACTTAATCAATCTGGCGGGGACGAGTGGGTTAGCGGTGCTGTCGGTTGGGCAAACTCAGGTTAAAGCAGGGGACTCGATCCGGGTACTTCCGATCGGATCACCGCTGCTGAACACCCCTAAATAAGCCCACCTATTCCTTGAGGTCTAGAGGTATGCTCCGCTCGTTTTCTGTGATTGTCCCGGTTTTGAACAAAGAGAACGAGATCATTCGCACCCTGGAAAGCATCGACGCCAGCATGGCGTATTTTTACGAACAGTATGGCGATGATCACAATATTCAGTCTGAATTGATTGTTGTCGATGAGGGATCGACCGATCGCACCCCTGCTTTACTGGCAGAATTTGGTCAGCACAAACCGAATTTCAAAGTTCTGCATCACTTTCGAAGTTTAGGTATTGGCCCTGCTAGAAATACGGGAGTGAAGTTCGCTCAGGGAGATATTCTCTTTTTTTGCGATGGCGATGATCTGTTCTTTAAAGAACATATTCTCCTGTGCTTCACGCTGTTAAATCATCAGCCCAATGTTGCAGAAAACAGTCCCAAAACGCTGCAATTTTCAGTTGGCGACACCGTGTATCCGCTCACGTTGCCATCCACCACCGTGGGAGTTGTGCGGACAGGCGTACGGATGCAGGATCCCCTTCATCCATACTGGAAAGCGGCGATCGAAAACACCCTGGCGCTGAATCTGTGCATTCGCCGCGATTGCCATGAATTTATTGAAGGATTTCCAGAAGCACCAGTGTACAAACAAATTGGTGGTTGTGAAGATGTGTCCTACGACCTGTGGATGGCGAAGTTCTTTAAAGTACTCAAAGTTGAGATTGAAACGGTAGAGTATATTCGCTATCCGGGCAACAATTTCGATCGCCAGCTCAAAAAGTTTCAAACGGCACCCGAACAGTATCAAGATGCTACGCCACTGGCAGAAAAAGCATTACATGCGCTGCGTCACCAATTAGAGCAAGATCGGTTTAATTACCTTGTGGAAAAGTTCAAGAAATTTGAGCTAACGCCAGCATTCTTTGCTGTTCTAAACTGGCAGCAGCTCGCCAACGATTACCTATCCCAAAACTGCTATGCCGAGGCGATCGCGCTGTACGAGCAGGGGCTTGCCGTGGAGCCTGATGCGCGTGAGACGGTGAAGAATGTTTTGGCTGCTATCTATAACAATTTTGGTTCAACCTTTCACAAACAGGGCCAGCCTGAACAGGCACGCACCTATTTTCAGAAAGCCATCGACCTGAATCCAACACTTTCCGCGACTGATCTGGCGCGAGTGCATTTCAACGTGGCGACTGCATGCAATGAACAGGGGCAGTTTGAGCAAGCAATTCCCCATCTGCAGCAGGCGTTGACACTGCAACCGGATTTTTCAGAAGCGATCGCCGAACTGGCGCAAACCACCTATCGCGCGCAATTGCTCACCAAAGGCTATCAGTTTGCCAGGGGATTCACAGAACCCAATTTTGCTCTGTTCGCCAAACATCTGGAGCCTTTTGCTCAGCGTCCCAATCTCAAGGCGCTGGAAATTGGGAGTCGTGAAGGTCGGTTGACCTGCTGGCTGCTCGACAATATTCTGACGCAGGCAACCGCCAGCCTGACCTGTCTTGATCGATTTGAGGGACTGCTGTCGGGGCAGCCGATCGCCGATCGCTTTGCGGCTAATATCGCCCGCTCTGGTGCGGCTGAGAAGGTGCAGACGGTGGCTGGACAACCGCGTGATTACCTGCGATCGCAGCCCTACCACAGCTATCAGCTAATTATGATCAGCGGCGTGTCGGCAGCGAGTGAACTGCTCGAACTGGCTGTCCTCAGTTGGAGTGTGCTGGCGGTGGGTGGCGTTGTTGTGTTTGCCGGTGGTGATGGCGATGTGGCCACTCAACCCTCGCCGAAGACCGCGATCGACGCCTTCACTACGCTGTTTGGCAGCAAGCTCAAACGTCTGCACCAGGGCAGCGAAGTGCTGCTAGAGAAGCTCGCCGATTAGCCTGGGAGTGCCCCGCTAAAGGTTGAATTCTGGCTGTGGAGCGAAGCGACAACGCCCTGCGATTTCTGGTGCCGTCTCCACCAATCTGCCCGCACTGCCATTGCTCTGGCCGCATCCTGGACGAACGGTGCGGTTCTCATGTTCTTCTTACCCATGGGGGGCGAAGGGCGTGGGGGCTGAGGGCCGTAATGTGGCCCACTGCCACAACGCGGCTGCCATACGCTCAAACACGTCCTGCCAGTTTCCGCGTTGGCGTTGCCGAAACAGTCGCATGGTTGGATACCAGGGGCTGTCCTCACGCTCTAGCAGCCATCGCCAATCGGGAGCAAAGGACAGCACCAGCCAGACGGGTTTACCCATTGCGCCAGCCAGATGGGCGACAGATGTATCGACCGTGATCACGAGATCGAGCTGTGCGATCGCGGCGGCGGTATCGCTGAAGTTTTGCAGGTCTGCACTCACGTCCTGAATGGGCAAATCAGAGATAGTCTGTAACTCAGCCGCCGCGTTCCCTTTCTGCAGGCTGTAAAACTGAACGCCTGATACCTGACACAACGCACGAAAGTCATCCACCCGACAGGAACGGTGGTGATTATTTTTGTGGTCAGGATTCCCTGTCCAGACAATGCCCACTTTGAGGCGTGTGTCTGGTGACGCGACCAACCGCAGCGGATGATCGGCTGGTGGCGTGATGTAAGGGATGGGTGCCGGAATGGTTGCCAGCGTTGTCTGCAAAAGGTACGGCACGCTGAGCAAGGGGGCATGGACGTTGAATGCCGGTAACGTCGCACCGTGAGCTACGAACTGGTCAACCCCTGCAACGCTTTCCAGCAGAGGCAGTAGGGCTGGTTGACACTCGACGATGACGCGTCCACCGCGATCGCGCACAAGGGCGGCATAGCGAATGAACTGGATCGTATCGCCAAACCCCTGTTCGGCATGGAGCAAAATAGTCTGGCCGTTCAGCGGTGAACCGTCCCATTGTGGCTGTGGACACGATCGCGGTGTCCAGTTAGGCTGCCGCCAGCGCCACTCGTACTCCTGGAAACCATTCTGGAGGTCGCCGCTCAGCAGCAACGCGTGGCCTAAGTTCTTATGTGCTCCCGCAGAATTGGGATCCAGCTGAATTGCCTTGCGATAGTGAGCGATCGCCGCGTCTAACTGCCCCAACCGCCGCAAAATGAATCCCTGATTGTAATAAGCGTCGGCAAACGGGTTCAGTGCAATTACCCGCTGGCTGTGAAACAACGCATCTTCCAGACGATCCTGTGCTTGTAGGATCAGCGCCAGATTGTAGTGAGCATCGGCATAGTCTGGCTTGAGCGCGATCGCGCGGTGGAAACAGGCGATCGCGTCTTGCACCTTGCCCTGCTCGTTCAGTGCCGTTCCCAGGTTCCCCCAGGCTTCAACGGTATCCGGCTGGATCTGTAGAATCTGCTCCAGATAGGGCACGGCAGCGGCTGACTGACCCATACGGCAAAGAGCCACACTCAAAATTTGCAGCGCATCGACCTGGTCAGGCTGTTGGTGCAAGATCTGACGACACAGCCGTTCGGCCTCCGGGAAGTTTCCCTGCTGAAAGCATTGGAGGGCAGCCGGAAGCGAGGGCAGAGGGGAAAGCCGTGATGGCGGCTGAGCGACTGATCGGCGTGTTTCCGTGTGTCTCTGTTTCTGGGTTTCGCTGCCTCCGTGGGGCCTCGTTGCAGTGCCGGTCGGCCCATCGCCCGTTGTCGTCACCATGTGCTGCAAGCCTGCCACCACTTGCTCCAGCACACTGGCCCAATCACCGTACGCAGGCTGACGAAATAGGCGCATGGTCGGATACCACGGGCTATCGTCTCGCTTGAGCATCCAGCGCCAGTCGGGAGCAAAGGGCAACAGCAGCCAGACGGGTTTGCCTAGCGCACCTGCCAGATGCGCGACAGATGTATCGACAGCGATGATGAGATCAAGCTGGTTGATGACCCGTGCCGTATCACCAAAGTCATGCAGCTGGTGCCGCATGTCGAACACTCTGGGATGAGCCTGTAACCGCTCCCGATCCTCAGGGGCCACCTCTTTTTGCAGACTGTAGAGCGTCACCCCAGGCACATCTGCCAGCGGCAGGAGGCGATCGAGGGGACAGGCCCGTGTGAGGTTATAGGGATTTTGCGGGTTGCCTTCCCAGACGATGCCGATTTTGAGTGAGGGGCGTCGGGGGTGGGGAGGGGGGAGGGGGAGAGCGGGGCAGTTTGTCGTGGGGAGGTAGGGGACGGTCGCCGGAATGGTGGACAGGGTTGTGCCCAGGATGTGGGGCAGGCTCATGAGCGGCGCATGGACATCAAATTGGGGCGGATGGCTGCCGTAGGCTACTACTGCTTGCACGTGCGGCAGGTGTTGAAAGAGCGGGATCAGCGGCGCGTGACACTCAACAATGATCGATCCACCCTGTTGCGCGACGATCGCCACATAGCGAACAAACTGGATCATGTCGCCCATGCCCTGTTCCGCGTGCAGGAAGATGGTTTTTCCGGCCAGTGGCGACCCGTCCCAGAGGGGTTGGGCAAAGGATCGCATGGGCTGGAAGGTGGGCAACTTGACCTGCCAGCGCCACTCGTATTCGGCAAAGCCGGACTGAAGATCGCCATTGAGCAACAGTGTGAGGGCTTTGTTCCAGTGCGCTTCAGCAAATTCTGGTTCGATCGCAGTTGCCTGGTTGTAGTACTGGATGGCGTTGGTCAGATCGCCGCGATCGCGAAAGATATTGCCCCAGTTGTTATACGCTTTGGCATAGTCTGGTTTAAGCGCGATCGCCTGGGCGTAGTGATGCGCTGCTTGCTCAAAGTCGCCCAGTTCCTTCAGCGCGTTCCCCAGATGGTTGTGCGCCTGCGGGAAAGTTGGCTTGAGCGCGATCGCCTGCCGGTAGCTTGCGGCTGCCTGCTCAAACTTGCCCTGCGCGAAATAGACCAAGCCGAGGTTATTGTGGGCATCGGCATAGCTGGGTCGGAGAGCAATGGCCCGCTGATAGTGCGCGATCGCCACCTCTTCCTGCCCTTTCTGACGCAGCGCATTGGCAAAATTATTGTGAGCATCGGCAAAGTCGGGCTTGAGCGCGATCGCCCGTTCGTAATGGGCGATCGCCTCATCAATTCGGTTCTCCTCCTGTAGGGCAACGGCCAAGTTGTTATGAGTGTCGTGGTTGTCTGGATTCGTCGCTAACGCACGGTTGTAGGCTGCGATCGCTGCTGGAAACTGCTGCGCCTGGTGAGCAATCATGCCCAGCAGATGCCACGCATCCGATTGGTCTTCTTGCTGCCGCAATACCTGCCGACACAGCGCTTCTGCTTCCCGATAGCGCCCTGCCTGGTGATGGCGTACAGCCTCCCTGAGGGCAGACGGAAGGGGCGATGGGGCGATCGGGGGACGGGGAGAGGCGCTCTGAGTTGCGAGTTCCGAGTTGTGAGTTGAAAAAATTGTACGTTGCGGATCCGCTGGTGCCCCTGGTTCCCTGACTCCCGACTCCCGACTCCCGTCTGTTCTCTCGCTCAAGGCCGCTTGTACCTGCTTCAACACGCCAGCCCAATCACCGTACGCAGGTTGACGAAATAGACGCATGGTAGGATACCAGGGGCTATCCTCACGCTGCTGCATCCAGCGCCAGTCGGGAGCAAAGGGCAGCAATAGCCAGATGGGTTTGCCTAACGCGCCTGCGAGATGGGCCACGGCAGTATCAACGGCAATCACTAAATCGAGTTGATTGATGATGGCAGCCGTATCCACAAAGTCATGGAGTTCGCTGCGTAAGTCCTGGACGTGGGGGTGCGATCGCAGTCGCTCCTGATCGGCCAGGGAAGGCTCCTTTTGCAGACTGTAGAGCGTCACTTCAGGTGATGCCAGCGTCAGCAGGAAGTCTA
>JAJPKC010000567.1 GCA_021323955.1 Oscillatoriales cyanobacterium Centralia_MAG_596
AAAAAGTCCAGTGCTGGATCCTGCCGCAGCATCGCGATCGCCAGCAGTGCCGTCTGACCTTGCTCGACATCGCGCGATCGCTCCCACCAGCGCCGCAGTGGCTCAAACGCTTCTGGCAACCGTGATTCACCCAAGGCCAGTGCGGTTACTGCGGCCACATCGCGTGCCTGATTTGGCCGTAACGGATCATGCGGGGGGTTGAGAAATCGCGTTACCAGTGGCAAGGATGGTGCGGGCGCTAGTTTGAGCAATGCCAGCAGGCATTCCGAGAGCACCTCTGTTTCATCCCCCACCAAAATCCGCAAGCGCAACAGTGGCGCGGCATCAGGGTGATTGTGATAGGCGATCGCCCGCACCGCGCCAATCCGGGCCTCGACCTCTGGATCGGCGAGCAAATCGGCCAGCTCACTCATCACGTGGGGGTAATTCATGCGTACAAGACCCAGGGCACACACGCCCCGCAGCCCCGCTGCCGTATCCTGTTTACCGCCCCACACAGCCTCCATCTGAACATGCCGAATCCCTTTGAGAAACAGACCTTCCTCGCCATAGTCGAGATGGTACAGGGCATCCGCGATCGCCCGCTTTGCGTGGCAATTAGGATCGGTGGCGGTGGGATTGACCAGACTACGATCAAAGGCGGCGACCAGATCAGGAATCAAGCTGTGAATCGCGGCCTTGTGGATGATCCGGCTAGCCTGCGCGATCGCCATCCCCTGTTTGCCCTGCAATACCTGCTGCAACAGCGCAATGGCCGCATCGGTTGTAGGGTGATCGGCAATTCCGTTCAGGGCCGCGATCGTATCGTCTAGCTTGCGTGATTTTGCCATCGCTTAGAGTGGCAATAGAGTACATTTGATCGATCTTACGTTTGATCGATCCCATAAGAAAGAGGATGCAGAAATCAGATAGAGTGGGGCGACCACTTGAGGCCGCGACAGGGAGTAGCGATTGGCCTGGACGTTCGATGAGTCAGCGGTCTGACGCTGGCAGCGTAAAGTAAAATCGACTACCTTCCCCATGAGTCGATTCAAAGCCGATCTGCCCGCCCTGGTTTTCCACGAGCAATTTGCAGAGCGATAGCCCCAGTCCGGTGCCCTGAATAGTGTGGCGATCGCGATGCTGCACTCGGTAAAACCGCTCAAACAAATGGGGCTGATCGCTGGCCGGAATACCTAACCCGTGGTCACGCACCCAAACTTCTACCCAGCCAGACGGCTGCCGCGCCGCGCCCACCTCGATCAAGCCATCGTCCGGTGAGTACTTCACCGCATTCGAGAGTAGATTGATCAACACCTGCGAAATTTGCCAGCGATCGCCCCGCACCAGCGGCAGATCAGCACTCAGGTTATATCCCACCTGCGAACCTGGAAGCGTCCCGACCACTTCTTCAACCAGTCCTTTGAGACAGAAGCTGACTGGATTGGTTTCCAGCGTACCCGTTTCTAAATTACGGAGCGATTTCAAATCCTGCAAAAGGTTCTGTAAACGCTGGACTTGTTGCTGCACCACGACCAGAAACTCCTGGCGATGGGCAACCGCCAGATCGGGATCCGCCAACAAATCAACAGACCCCCCCAACGCTGTCAATGGTGTTGCGAGCTGGTGCGTCAACAGGTGCGTGAGCTGCGTTTGCGTCACGATCTGCGCCTTGAGCGACTGGTTCTCCAAATGCGCCTGCATCACGCTCGCATCGCCAGGATCAGGCAGTCCAGTCGAGGCGTGCCCGAACGGCGTAAGACGTGACTCATTGTTTGAGAATGAAGACATGAGACAGCCTGAAGTGCAAGGAGCAACCGTTAACGATGCAAAGACGTGCCAGCCACAAAGCCAGATCGCCCTTCTCTTAACATTATGTTACATATCGTGCATCTGCGCCGCACCGGACGCCCAAAATATGGCTGAACGAACCGCGCTATTCATGCGTCTAACCATTGTGACTCAAGACTCCAAGGAGTGACCCAAGACCAAAAGTATTCGTTCCGCGGGCGCGTCAACGGCGATCGCGCCACCACCTATCTGAGCCAACGGCAAAGCAGGGCTATGAGGTTAACTTTACTAATGATGACGGCCACCAGCGTGAAGTTTAAAGAGTCTTAATGTGCCCACCAGAATGCACTGAAAAGGTGATTAAATGAACCCGGATATCAGTCTTTGCCAAGCGTTTAGCACCGCCCAAAATCCTGATCGGCTCCATTAGAGCGTGAAAAGATCGTGAAAAGATCGTGAGTACCGAGGGCGTGCTTTCAAACCCTCGCGAGTCTTCACCCCTGATCCGGGGAGTTGCAAAGCCATCGCTCCAGTCCCCAAAATTGGGGGTTTTAGCCCGAAAGCCTTGCTGGCATCAAACAAACGGGCATCAGAAAAGGGGCAGTCGCCTTCAGCAGCGCCGTGAGGCAACGGTTCAAACCACGACCTCGCCCCCTGACTTGGCTTAGTTGTGACCTTAGGTATACCGAGATGGTCGGCTCAATTCGTAAAATCAGAAGGAAGTTGGTGAACATCCCTGCGATGACTACAGAGGGTGAGCGCATTCTGGCGGCGATCGATGTGGGGACAAATTCCATCCATATGGTAGTTGTCCGCATCCAGCCAGATTTACCCGCATTTACGATCGTGGCTCGCGAGAAAACAACGGTTCGGCTCGGCGATCGCGATCGACAAACTGGCAACCTCACCGACGAAGCGATGGAGCGCGCTATGGATGCGCTAAAGCGCTGCCAGGACATCGCTAAAAGCCTGAATGTTGAACAGACGATCGCCGTTGCCACCAGCGCGACACGCGAAGCCCCGAACGGGCGCGATTTTTTGCAACGCGTTGAAGCCGAACTGGGACTCTGGATCAATCTCATTTCCGGCCCCGAAGAAGCCCGCCGCATTTACCTGGGCGTCCTGTCGGGCATGAACTTCAACGAGCAGCCCCACATTATTATCGACATTGGCGGTGGCTCGACTGAGCTGATTTTGGGCGATGGGCGTGAACCCCGTACACTCAGCAGTACGAAAGTAGGGGCTGTCCGGCTCACAGCCGAACAAATCACCACTGATCCAATCAGCAACACCGAATTTCAAACCCTCCAGGCTTACATCCGGGGCATGTTAGAACGCCCGGTGGAAGAACTTCAAGCGCAGTTACAACCAGGCGAAACGCTCCGACTGGTCGGCACATCGGGCACGATCGAAACTTTGGCTATTATCCATGCTCGCGCTAAAACCGGGGCCGTCCCATCCCCGCTCAATGGGTATGAATTTAGCCTCAAAGATTTACGCGAAACCGTGAACCGCTTGCGGCGGCTGTCGGTGGTTGAGCGTATGCAGATTCCAGGGATCAACGATCGCCGTGCCGAAATCATTCTGGCAGGCGCACTCATTTTGCAGGAAGCGATGACGCTGCTAGGGATGGAGTCGATCGTGATCTGCGAGCGTTCCCTGCGTGAAGGCGTCATTGTTGATTGGATGCTGACCCACGGGCTAATTGAAGACCATCTGCGTTTTCAGGGGTCAGTCCGCGAACGTAGCGTCCTCAAAACAGCCGATAAGTATCAGGTAAAGCTTGACTACAGCGAACATGTTGCCAACTTTGCCCTGAGCCTGTTTGATCAAACGCAAGGGGTTTTGCATACATGGGGCGAAGAAGAACGCGAACTGCTGTGGGCTGCCGCCATTCTGCACAACTGTGGGCACCATATTAGCCACTCCGCCCACCACAAGCACTCGTACTATCTGATTCGGAATAGCGACCTGCTCGGCTACACCGAAACCGAAATCGAAACGATCGCCAACCTCGCCCGTTACCACCGCAAAAGTGCGCCGAAAAAAAAGCACGAGAGCTACCGCAATCTCACCAGCAAACGTCATCGTCGGGTAGTCGATCAACTCAGCGCCCTGTTGCGTCTTGCTGTGGCGCTCGATCGTCGCCAGATTGGTGCCATCAAGCGCATTATCTGCCAGCCGCATCCAGAGACTCAGGCGTTTCACCTTATTCTGCAGCCGACAAAGCCAGAGGACGATTGCGCCCTGGAACTCTGGAGTTTGAACTACAAAAAAGCCAGCTTTGAGACTGAATTTGGCTTGAAGCTGGTGACTGTACTGGAGACAGCACCAGCAACCGTCCACTCATAAAGCCGGGGCAGGGAAATTCGCGGCTCGCGGCAGCAAGTGCTTTGTCGAAGCCGGGGTTCATCATGGTCAGTGGAGAGCGTAGCGCTGGCGACTTAAATCATCAGCCGTTCAAGCGCATGCGGATCAGGAATCGTGAGGGTATCGCGATCGCGCACAATCAGTCCCTTCTTCTCCAGTTTGCTCAACACCCGTGTCACCGTTTCCCGCGCCAGTCCGCTCAGGCTGCTCAATTCACGATGGGGCAGGTTCGGAATTTCGGTGCCTGTCACCACCTTTTTACCCTGTCCATCCGCCAGAAACAGCAGAATATCAGCCACGCGTGACGTACTGTCAGACTCCCGCAACCGCAGACGACGATTGACCTGACGCAGGCGACGCGCCATGAGCTGGGCCAACCGAATCCCTGACTGCGGCTCTGTGTGCAGCAGATTAACAAAGTCCTGGGCAGGCATATTGCCAATGACCGTAGGCGCAAGCGTGATCACGTCGGTCGATCGCGGCACCTCATCCAGCGGGGCCATCTCACCAAACAGCTCCCCTTTGCCCAGAATGTTGAGCGTGACCTCTTTCCCATCCAGGTTATAGGTGCGAATCTTCACCCAGCCGTTTAAGATAAAATACACCGAGCTGCCCCAGTCATTTTCCAGGAGAATCACCTGATTAGCTGGATGGCTCCGCATTACAACATGGGCAGTTGCTTTTTCGACTGCAGCTTCTGGTAGTCCTTCAAAAAAAGGAGCTGAGCGAATCGATATATTTGCTTGAGCATCGCGAGGACTATACCGATCTTCCATGTGGCTGCCGTATCGTAATTCTCAGATCAGGGTTAAATGATAGTGCAAGGGCAGAGATCTGGATGACAAAACCGAAGTTGAATCACAATCTCATCAAGAAGCACCACAGGCATTCGCCTCAATCACCAAAATCAGTCGCGCTTCTGATGGATTAAGCCTCTGCCAACCAAATTCGTGCCGTCTCATTGCAACATTACTGTTGACCCGGGAGCCACTCGTACAAGGCTGACTCAGTCTTACCTCTAACGGTCACACACTGAAATCAGAAGATTGGAAATCTTAAGTAATAATAACCTAAAGCACTTCTGACTTTAGTGGATACCGCTGAATTCTGCATATTTCCGCAACCTTTGAAGCGCTGTTCTGGGGCCAAGCAGCACGCCTCCGGCCACCCAATGATTTATTGATAAATTTGTCACGTTTTCACGTTCCTGACGTACACTTTGTCCAGACATGATGGTTCCGGCCTGAATTTCTTCTCTGGATGCCATGATGCTCAGTCTGCGATATGTTTACCCTGGATAAATTCACAAATTGAGATCGGGCCTGGTGTTGCTGCGCTTAAGAAACTGGTTGGGTTCGCTATTGGTGAACATCCGATAGCGAACCTTGCGTAATGGTTACTTATCTTTAAGATTGCTTGTCGCTCCTGGGTCAATCAACTCATTCTGGTTAAATGCTCATTCAGGCAGCTTTCCAGGGTCATTAGCGGATCGCTTCGGCACAAAATTTTTGGGTTTCAACAGGGCGCATTTGGGCTACTCTGGGAAGCCTAACTATAGTAGGGATAGCAGTTATATTCTGTCCGCTCCCGCTCAGTATTAGTCAGGGGTTACATTGTGACTTCTCAGAAGGATCAAATTCAAGCATTAATCACCGATATTGATGGCGTACTGCAGAAGACAACCCCGCGCCTGCCGTGGGTTGTGTCTGGGGAAGTGACCCAGCAACGCCAGGTACTGGAGCGTGTGCGGAACTACCTGGTGGCGTTTCAGCGGCGTCAGATTGCCAGCGAAGGATTCAGGCAACCGGGAGCCAGACCAGACCTCCTGGCTCACGACATCTACTATCAACCGCAGCAAGCGCCTTATCCACCCGCCCCAACAGAGTTTGAGCCAGAGGATCAGTCCCCGTCCTATGGACAGGCAGATGTGTCTGCGCAGCAGATGTTGCAGGCGATCGCCCAGGAAATGGGGGCGCTGCGGGCAACGGTGATGCAGCCGCTCCAGTCGGATCTGGAGATCCTCCGGCAGCAGCGAGAACAGCTTGTGCAAGAGATCCGTCAATTAGAGGCGCAGCGTCAGGGCTATGGGGGGCAGATCCCCGGGCAACAGCAGGTCATTGCTGAGTTTTTACAGGCGCTCATGAGTCGGCTGCAAGAGACGCTGCCGCAGCAGGTAGCGCAGACGTTAGCAGGGACAAGCACCCAACCAGCGTTGCCCTATGCCGCACCGTCCGCATTGGCAGGAACGGCTCCCAGCGTCACTACCGCATCCGACGCTCCTTATCAAGGTCTGGGCAGCATCCAGGTGCCACAATCGCAGTCAGACGCGCTGCTGATCAAGCTGGATTCGACCCTGAGTGTCGTCTTTGAGTCACTGCAGCGCAATGTCCAGGCTTATCAAGAGTCCCTGTCTCAGGGGTTGGATAAGATGCACAGCATGGGGCAGCAAGGTGAAATGATGTTCACCGCACTCATCACCCATCTGGCGCAACAGCTAGGGCGGGAAGCGTCCTCCTACTTGCAGTCTTCGATCCCAACGGGGCTAGAGCCATCACGAACACAGGGTTTGACTGGTACGCCAGCGACCAGTGCTGGCCGAACACCATCACCCGGCATCGGGTCTGTTGATCCATCCCTGGTGGGCCAGTCCAATCTGGATCCAGCCATCCCCAATTTGACCCTTCCGTTTCCGGGGACGGAGATTTCCAGTCCGCCGGTCAATCCAGCGGCGGTTGATGCTCCACCACCGTCTGTAGACACCGCGATCGACTACTGGTTGCGATCGGCTGGCAAAACAGACGCGCCATCAGATGTCGATTTGGAGATTGCCGCTCTGGATCTGGAGGGCTTTGATCTCAACCAGCTGGCGGCGCAGGATGTAAATAGCTTGCTGGAACTGGACGCGAATTTGTTGGGCAACAATCTGCCACCCCAGCCCATTTTGCCGCCGATCGCGCCCGAAGCCGCCATCCCAGGCACCCCACCCTCGGCTGGCGATAGTCCAGCGACGATGGAAGATACCGCTGATATTGATGCGGCGCTTAAACTCCTGGAGCAGCTCAGTTCGGAATTGCAAGACCAGCCAGTATCCGTAGCGGATGCGGACGCTCAGATCGATCGCATGTTGAATAGTCCCGCATCGCTGACGAGTGGTTCGGACGTGACCGATGGTACGCCTGACGATGCTCGTGATGAGCTGGACGACTTTTACGAAAGTTTATTTGGCAGCAATGCGGCCCCTGCCGAAACGCCACCCGAAACGCCGACCGAAACGCCAGCCTCCCTGGATTCTATCCCGCCAGCCGCGGAGCCGTCTCCCACAGTGGCAAGCTCCGATGCTGTCGCTGCCGCTTCGCCTGCCGCCGCACCGATCGCGCTGCCAACCACCGGGCCGGAATCGGTCGTGTCGTCAACCGTTGCTCAACCCATTGACACCCTACCGGCAGAGATCCAGACGCCTGAGGGTGGCCATCTGGCCTCCGTCACGGGGGCACCGCCAGTTAATGCCACGGACGTAGACCCCACGCTCGGCTGGGATCTCAGCAACGACTCAACAGCCATGTCAGTCAGTACGCCCGAATCGGACACCGCGTCACCAGCGACAATCGAATCCGACATTCCAGAGGCACTTCTGGAGGATGAGCTGCTGGGGGTATGGGATCTGGCCGACACCGAGGCTGGTGTCGCGGAAGCTCCTGAAACTCCCGCTACTAGCGAAGATTTGCTGGGCGGTTGGGATATTGCGCCGATCGAGCATTCAGCACCCGTGGTTGATGATGCTTCGCCCATACCGACGGACACCCCATCCATACCTTTCGACAGCCCAACAGCAGCCGTTGATCCGTTGCCAGCGACCGTCGCTAATGACAGCGCCACCGCAACACCGACAACACCCACAACGGTACACGACGAAATTGCGGCCTTGACTGATTTATTTGACGAGGCTTCTACTGCGACGGGTGCATCCGACAGTGCGGAGTCATCAATCGCCACGGAGGCGTCTCTACAGCCGCTCGCTGATGTGCCACCACTGCCTATCCCCGATCGCTCGACGACGGTTCCCCCCAGTGCGGCAGCACAGACCATCAACAGTCAGCAACCACCGATCGAAGACGATCGCTTTACCCCGGCTTTACCCGAAGAAGATCTACTGCCCACTACAGAATTGGCTGCGGAACCAGAATCGGAGCTGTGGCTGGACGAAACCACATTAAACCGTCTCAGCGAGGACTTGTTTAATCTGGAGGAAGCGATCGTTGAACCAGACGCTTCTGATAGTACCGAGCCTGCGCTAGATGAGTCGCTCTTTCAGTTGGACTCACTTATTCCGGATGCCCCAGCCGCGAGCACTAGCGACCCCGCGCTGATGGACGATACGAGCCTCCTTTCATCACTGGATGAGGCTGCAACAACCCCCTCTCCGACCAATTTCGTCCCTGGTTCTGGCACAGACGAAACCCCAACGATCATGGCGGAGTCGCCCGGGGCGTTTACGCTGGAAGGCATGGACGACTTATTTGCCGATACCCCGATCGCGCCACCGGTCACGTCCGTACCGCCACCAGTCGCCCCTGGTAGCAGTGAACCCAGTGGTACCTTCACGCTTGAGGGGATGAATGATTTGTTTGGCGATGCCCCTTCGGCTAGCGAGGCCCCCGCAGCATCTGCACCCGCGATCGACCAGTCGCAACCCTTCACCCTGGAAGGCATGGACGATCTGTTCAGTGAGAGTGAGGCATCACCTGCCAGCTCACCCCCTGCCGCCGAACCGGCCCCGTCTGTGCCCGAATCGCCGCAGGCGTTCACCCTGGAAGGAACGGGTGACTTATTTGGCAACCTCCCTCCCGTCAGCTCGCCATCTGTTCCACCAGCGACTGATCAATCACCGTTCACATTAGACGGTGTGGATGATTTGTTCAGCGATGTACCGCCCCTTGCCTCGCCACCCCCATCTGCGATCGACCAGCCTTTACCGTTCACGCTAGAAGGCATGGACGATCTGTTCAGCGACATACCGCCCGTCTCTAGTGGATCACCCAATGCTCCGACGGCAGAGTCAACCGCGCCCGTAGAACAGTCTCCCCCTACCGCTGACTTCACGCTGGAGCAGGTCGGTGATTTGTTCGTCGAAGTGCCAGCGGGCGGACTGTCGGCCCCAGACGCGGCGGCCGAAGCCGTTGCACCGGCTGCACCATCTGAGCCATCCACCGCCGCCCCGCCGCCATTTACGCTGGAGCAAATGGGCAATCTGTTTGTGGAGGTTCCGGCAGGATCTGCAGCCCCTACATCTGATCAGACGATCGCGCCGCCCATCGATTCCAGCCTACCGTCGAATTCCGACGCGATCGCCCCATTTACTCTGGAGCAAATGGGGGATGTTTTCATTGAAACACCGACGGGAGCAGCGCCTGCGGGAGCAGTTACAGCAGCAGACAACCCTGTCCCTTCAGCAACGCCGCCGCTCCAGGAAACGGCTGAACCGACGCTCGATCAGGCCTTTGTGAGTCTTCTGGGATTGTTTGATGACGACGCGACTCCAACTGCTGACAGCCCAGATGCAGCCTCATCGGACCAAAAAAAAAAGGAGACCAACTCATCTCCCACCGTCTGCAAACCCCGGTGCAACCGCCAGTGCA
>JAJPKC010000292.1 GCA_021323955.1 Oscillatoriales cyanobacterium Centralia_MAG_596
AATGCCATAGCATGGTTTAATCGAAAAACTACGAAGAATACCGCCCTTTGGTTCAGAGGGCGTCATTGCGAAGCCGCGACCGACATCGATTTCCTGATGCAACTGCTCCTGTAACCGTTCTGGATCATGTTTTAGCTAAGACTCACAGCAATCGCGATCACTTGGTGGGAGCGGTCACAGCGTTGGACTCCTGGACACTGTACATTCGAGATCTGGGGCTGGAAATTCGGGGATTTGTTCACGGGGTATAGACGTTGAGGGTGGCGTGATCGCGCGATTGATTAACCAGAGAATGAGTCATGGTTCAGACCTTACGCACCCTTCTAATCATCGATGACTCCCCTGAGGACAGAGAGCTTTATCGGCGCTGTGTGCTGAGCGATCGCAAGCATTCTTACACCATTCTGGAAGCTTCAATGGGTCAACAGGGACTGGAGCTATGGCGACAGCACCGACCCGATGCAGTGTTGCTTGATTATCATTTACCTGACCTGAATGGACTGGAGTTTCTGAATCAGTTGCAATCTCCCAACCAACCACCGCGATTGGCAGTGATCGTGGTAACGGGGCAGGGCAATGAGGCGATCGCGGTACAGGCGATGAAAGCGGGCGCACAGGACTATCTCATCAAAGGGCGTATTACCCCGGCAGAGCTACAGCTAGCGATCAACAGCGCCATTTCAACCGTAGAGCTTCATAACCAGCTCGACCAGCGGATTGAGCGCGAGCGCCTGGTCGCTCAGATTACCCAGAAGATCTATCAAACCCTGGATCTGGATGAGATTCTGCAAACAACCGTGACCGAGGTGCGGCGGTTTCTCCAGACCGATCGCGTCCTGATTTTTCGGCTGCAGTCAGATGGCTGGGGTCTGGTCACAACGGAATCCGTTGGCACCCTGTGGCAATCCCTCCTGTCCACGACCCACCACGATCCATGCTTCAACGAACAGTATATTGAACCGTTCCGCCAGGGACTGGTCACGGCTAAATCCGACATTCACGATGGCAGTATTGATCCATGCCATGCGGCGCTACTGGCAAACCTGCAGGTGCGGGCAAACCTGGTCGTGCCCATTCTCCAAAAGGATCGACTGTGGGGAATGCTGATTGCCCACCACTGCACTGCGCCGCGCCAGTGGCAACCCTTAGAAGTTGACCTGCTCCAGGAGTTGGCAACGCAGGTGGGCATTGCCGTGCAAAAGGCCGAGCTTTACCAGCAGGCGCAGAATGAGCTTGCCGAGCGACGGCGGTTTGAGGTGGCGTTGCGCGAACGCGAACGGTTGTTTTCCACGCTGGCAGAAGCCTCACCCGTCGCCATTTTTCGGTTTGATGCGGCAAACAACTGTATCTATTTGAACGATCGCTGGGGGGATTTGACCGGACGGCCCATTCGAACCGCCCTGGGTATGGGCTGGGTAGACTCACTGCACCCGGACGATCGCGATCGTCTGGCTAAAGCATGGCAGCAGTGGTGCCAGCATTCTGAGTCGCGGGGACTCTATAAGAATGAGGGACGGTGCCTTCGTCCGGATGGCACAGTGGTCTGGTTTTATATCCAGGCACTCGCTGAAGTTGATGGCGATGGCGCGATCGTGGGCTATACAGGCGTTTTAACCGATATTACTGACCTCAAGCAGACTGAGACTGCGCTACAGGACAGCCAGCGGCAGCTACAGCAACAACTCGCCGAAATTGAAGCCATTTACCAGTCAGCGCCGATTGGGCTAAACGTGCTGGACACTGATCTCCGGTTTGTGCGGATCAACCAACGGCTGGCGGAGATTAACGGCTGCTCGGTGGAAGCCCATATCGGGCGGACAGTGCGTGAGGTTTTGCCTGACCTAGCCGATGCGGCTGAGCAACTGCTGCGCCCCATCCTGGAAACGGGGGAGCCGCTGTTAAATATTGAGCTGGTTGGCGAAACGCCCGCCCAACCAGGCGTGACGCGCACCTGGTTAGAGCATTTCTTGCCCTTGAAAAATGGCGATCAAATTATTGGTATCAATACCGTTTGTGAGGAAATTACCGAACGCAAGCGCCTTGAAGCAGAGCGTAAACGTGCTGAGGCAGAATTACGGCAGGCCAAAAATGAGCTTGAGTTCCGGGTGGCGGAGCGGACGGCTGAACTGCGCCAGATCAACACCGAGTTGCAGCAAAGTGAGTCCACCCTCCGCAGTTTCTTCAACAGCGCCAGCGTGCCCATGGGAATTGTGGAACTTCATGACGACGATATTCTGCATATTTCCGATAATTGGGCCGCCGCGCAGTTCCTCGGCACGACGCTGGAGGCGATGCGGCAGCAGTATGCCAGCGCATTGGGGGTATCCCCAGAGATCATCAAGCAATGGATCGCCTACTACCGTCAGGCGGAGGCAACCCAGGCTGCCGTTCGGTTTGAGTATTGCCACCCTTCGCCCCAGGGGCAGCGCTGGCTAGCGGGCAGCGTTTGTTCGATCGCGGCCAGCCCCACTGGCTACCCCAGATTCTCGTACATTGTGGAAGACATTACCGATCGCAAACACGCTGAAGAACACATTGCAGCCTCGCTAAAAGAAAAAGAGGTTCTGCTGAAGGAAATTCACCATCGGGTTAAAAATAATCTTGGCATTGTCAGTGGCTTGCTGCAGATGCAGTCTCGCCGTACGCAAGACCCACAGTCCAATGCAATTTTGCGAGAGAGCCAGAACCGGATCGGCTCGATCGCGCTCGTCCATGAGAAGCTGTACCGCTCTGAAGACCTTGCCAGTATTGACTTCTCTCAATACATCCACGATTTAACGACCTATTTGTTTGATTCCTACAACATCAGTTCCCGCCAGGTTAACCTGGATATTCAAGTTGATCCGGTGCTCCTGGATATTGAGACAGCGATTCCATGCGGTTTAATTGTCAACGAACTGGTGTCGAATGCGTTGAAATATGCGTTTCCAGGCGATCGAACCGGAAACATTGAAGTCAGGCTCAGTCCAGCGATCGATGCTGTTGCAGGCGAATCGCCACACCGATTCACGCTGGTTGTTCGCGATAATGGAATTGGGTTGCCCCCAGACTTTGATCTCGCCCACACCAGAACCCTGGGGCTATCGCTGGTGCATGGGCTGGTGGCACAAATTCGGGGAACGATAGAAATCAACGGTACGCAGGGCACCGAGTTTAGAGTGACATTAGCAGGCACCAACGTATGAGAGTCAATATTGCGTCCACGCTTAGTCCGCCTAAGACGGTGAATGTGCTGGTCGTTGAGGATGAATACATCCTGGCGAGAAACCTGAAGGAAAGCCTGGAGACGTTTGGCTACACAGTGGTCGATATCGCCGATTCGGGGGAGACGGCGATCGAGTGCGCGCTGCGTCTGCGTCCGACCATCGTTCTCATGGATATTCGGATTCGGGGCGAGGTCGATGGAATCGAGGCGGCAGAATACATCTGGCAACAGCTCCAGATTCCCGTGATCTATGTGACGGGACACTCTGATCAAACCACGGTTGAACGGGCCACATTGACCCTGCCCTTTGGCTACATTCTGAAGCCGATTCGCGAGCAAGAGCTCTATGTCGCGATTCAAACCGCTCTCAGCCGCTATGGGCATGAGCAGTTCTTTACAACAGTTTTACAGGGCATGGGCGATGCCGTTGTGGTCGCTGATGCCCAGATGCATCTCAAATACCTCAACGCCGCTGCCGAAGACTTGACAGGGTGGGCGCTGAGCGACGCCAAAGAGCACCCTGTCAACGAAGTCCTGTCATTTCTAGATGAACACGACCACAGCCCCATTGAGCACCCCATGCTGACGGCACTACAGAAACAGGCCACAGTTTATCTCAATGAGAATGCACTGCTCGTCCGCAAAGATGGCTCAACCCTGCCTGTCGCGGACAGTGTGGCGTTGCTCAAAAATAATGAAGGCGCTGTCACAGGAGCCGTCCTGGTATTTCGGGATGATACCCAGCGGCGGCTGCTGGCGGAACGCGATCGCGCGCATGAACGCATTCAGTTTGCTGAAACTCAGCTTGCCGAACAGGCGCGGTTGAACCAGCTCAAAGACGAATTTTTGACAACCACATCCCACGAGCTGCGAACGCCCCTCTCAAACATCAAGCTGGTCATTAGCCTGCTTGAAATGGTCTTGAATCGACAGGGTGCGCTACAGTCCGTCCCTGCCGAGCAAGCACAGGCCGTCAACCGCTACCTCTCGGTGCTGCAAGACCAGTGTGACCAACAGTTAAATCTGGTGAATGACTTGCTGGAAATGCGAGCGCTCGATGCTGGTATCTGTCCCTTAGCTTTAACAGCGATCCAGCTCCAAGACTGGCTCCCGCAAATTGGGCAAACGTTTCAGGAACGGGTCAACGCACAGCAGCAAACGCTGCGAATGAGCATTCCCACTGAACTGCCGGCCATTACGGCTGACTTGTCGGGGCTGACCCGAATTGTGACAGAGCTACTCAACAACGCCTGCAAGTACACGCCTGCTGGTGGCACGATCGAGGTCATGGCGGGGATCCGGCTCGACTCCCCCAGTGCCTCAGTCCAAATTATCATTCGCAACTCAGGGGCCGAAATTTCAGCCGAGCAACAAATGCGCCTCTTTGACCCCTTCTACCGCATTCCGCATGGTGACCTCCGGAATCAGGGCGGCACCGGGCTGGGGCTGGCCCTTGTGAAAAAGCTGGTAACCTGTTTGCAGGGCACGATCGATTTAACCAGCGATCAGGACTGGACAACGTTTACACTGCAATTGCCATTGCACGTCTAGTCGCGTTAATTACGCACTTAATTAGGCACTTAATGACCAGTGGAGCCTATTTGGATTTGCGCTGCCGCAGTATCCACTTTTCCACCTCGATCGCCCAAAATCCGATCGTGCTCACCGCTAAGCTAATCGTTAAATCAGCGATCGACAGCGACATGGTTTGAAAAAACGTTTGCAGCCAAGGCGTGTAAATAATCGCTAGCTGCAGGATGAACGTGAGCGCCACCGCCCCCAGGATCGGCTTATTAGTCAACAGTCCAATATGCACCAGGGAATCACGCTCAGAGCGCATGGCCAGCGCCAGACTCATGCGAGAACAGGCAAGGGTCGTGAAGATCATGGTTTGCCAGGTCGTTGCCTGATTGATCCAATAGCTATAGCCCAGCAGCAGAATGGCGACCCCCATCAGCATTCCCACCCAGATAATATCCCGCCCAACGCCGCGCCCAAAAACGCTTTCCCCAGGCCGATAAGGCGGACGCCGCATAATATTCGATTCGGCAGGCTCGACACTCAGCGCAACGGCCAGCAGCCCGTCTGCCAGCAGGTTAATCCAGAGAATTTGCAGCGGCAGCAGGGGTAACGGCATCACCAGCAGTGGCGACAACAGCATAATCCAAACGCCACTGGCATTCCCTGTCATGCTGTATTTCAGAAATTTCCGAATATTGTCATAGATGACGCGCCCCTCTTGCACCGCCGCCACGATCGTGGCGAAGTTATCGTCCAGCAGCACCATATCAGCAGCTTCTTTAGCCACATCGGTGCCGGTAATTCCCATTGCAACTCCAATATCGGCTTTCCGCAGAGCGGGGGCATCATTCACACCATCCCCAGTCATCGCCACAATATGGCCCTGCGCCTGAAATAGCTGGACAATTTTCAATTTTTGCTGCGGTGACACCCGCGCGTACACCGATACCGACTTTGTGTGTTGCTCCAGATCGTCGAGGGAATGCTGCTCCAGTTCTACCCCCGTCAACACGCGACCGTTGGTTGAAATGCCCAGTTCCTCGGCAATGTGCTGGGCCATCAGCGGGTGATCACCCGTAATCATGATGGGACGAATCCCGGCTGTCTGACAATCCTGGACGGCGGCTTTCACCTCCCGCCGCGCCGGGTCAAGCATCCCGACCATACCAACAAACGTCAAGTTTTGCTCCAGCGTTGCAGCGGTTGTCGTTGTTGGGAGCGTCTCAAGTAGCTGAAAGGCCACCCCCAGAACGCGCATACCTGTTTTAGCTAACTGGTCATTGGTCGCAGTAATGGTTTCACGCCATTCTGCTTGCAGTGGCTCCAGTCGATCGTTGACCCAAATTTGCGTGCACACATCCAGGAGTTTACCCACGGCTCCTTTGGTGAAGGCGATATAGGATAGCTGTCCCTGCTGGCAGATCCACTGCCAGATACTAGCGCCGCCCGGTGAGATGCAGCGATCCATGGGAAATTGATGGATTGTTGTCATGCGCTTGCGATCGGAGTCAAAGGGGACTTCGGCAACCCGCGGAAACTCCTGCTCCAGATCCGCTTTCTCCAACCCTAACTGTGCGGCGGCAACGACCAGCGCCACTTCGGTCGGATCACCCAGCAGTTGTTTTTCGGACTCAGTGGCTGCCTGATTGGCGCGCAGGACATTACTGCAAAGGGTGCTGCCGGTCAAGACCATGGCCAGAGCGGGTTGCAGCGGTGGGCCGATCGCAGCAGCGGGCGCGATCGTCGTCTGTCCCGACAGGGGATCTTCCATCAGGTCGATGTGCTGCCCGGCCAGGTCAATCACGGTGACGGTCATCCGGTTTTCTGTCAGCGTACCGGTCTTATCGGAGCAGATGACGGTCACTGAACCCAGTGTTTCCACCGCAGGCAGTTTGCGGATCAGGGCGTTGCGTTGCAACATCCGTCGTGCGCCCAGCGCCAGCGCAATCGTGACCACGGCTGGTAGCCCTTCGGGTACAATTGCGACCCCCATACTCACAGCCGTCAAAATCAGCAGGTGGATCGATTCCCCTCGCAGCAACCCCAGCCCAAAAATGACCGCGACCAGCGCCAGTGCGGCGATCGCCAACCGCTGCCCCAGATGCTCCAGTCGGCGCTGCAACGGGGTTGGCTCTTGCTCGACGGTTTGCATCATCTGGGCGATTTTGCCCAGTTCAGTCTGCATCCCGGTTGCAGTGATCACAGCGCACCCGTGACCGTAGGTGATCACCGTGCCCATATAGACCATATTGGTACGATCGCCCAGCGGCAAATTGGCTTGAGCGATCGCTGCCGTGGCCTTTTCAACGGGTTCCGACTCGCCAGTAAATGCCGCCTCCTGGACACAGAGATTCGTGCTCTTAAACAGACGTCCATCAGCCGGAACGCGATCGCCCGCTTCCAGCCGCACAATATCCCCTGGTACAAGCTGACTCGCTGAGATTTTTTGCCAGTGCGCTTCGCGGCAAACCGTCACGATTGGGACGGCAAGCTTTTTCAGGGCCGCAAACGCCTTCCCGGCGCGATACTCCTGATTGACGCCCAGGATGGCGTTAAAGACCACGATCGCCAGAATGGCGAGCATGTCTTTGTAATCCCCCAGAAAGGCGGAGATAATAGCGGCCACAATGAGGATCACAACCGTTGTGGCAATGAGCTGTTCCCAAAGCATTAACCAGATGCTTTTTGGGGGTTGCTCTGGGAATTCATTGCCCCCGTGCTGCGCGAGACGACGGTTCGCTTCTTCACTGCTTAACCCGCAGGTGGCATTAGTATTGAACTGCTGCAACACCTGATCGGCATCCAGTTGATGAAAATTATTCATAGAGATCCTAGCCTGCGATCGTGCCCGAAGCGTCTTTCTTTGCACCGGCCTCAGGGTAGCCATATTCCCCAGGAGAGGCATCAAGGGCGCTTCCTGGCTACGCGACCCGCTCGCCTGTCCATCACCACAATTTAGCAGCAGCTACCGCTCAGCCGAGCAAGGAACGTCAATTAAATGGCTCGTCAACCTATCTACCGGGACGGGAAATAGCTCACAGCGCAGTTGCACGAAGCGAAGCCAGACCTGAAATGCAACCGACTTTAATCGTTGTTCCTAAGCCTGATTATAGAACCTATGTATGAACGGAAGCCCTACTACGTGTTGCTTGACAGCAACAGTGCGATCGTGGCGCGGCGCTAAAAATGCACCAACTGCGACGTGAC
>JAJPKC010000494.1 GCA_021323955.1 Oscillatoriales cyanobacterium Centralia_MAG_596
AGAAATCGGGAGGTCGTTTATGCTGCCTGGGGTGACTCCCAAATCGGCAACCTGGAAACGCCAATCAATGCCTCCGGCATCACACGTGCCTTTATCAACAACCTGCCTGCTTATCGTAAAGGGCTATCGCCGCTGCGACGGGGCGTTGAGGTTGGTCTAGCCCATGGCTACTGGCTTCTTGGCCCATTCATCACCTTTAACCCATTACGCGATTCATCCGTAGGGTCGATCACCGGACTGTTGGCCGCGATCGGTACAATTCTGATTGCGACCATCACGATTTCGCTGTATGCCGCCAGCGACCCACCACAGCCAACACCAACCGTAACAACCCCCAATCCGCCGCAAGACCTGGGTACAGCGGAAGGATGGAACGAGTATGCAACAGGATTCTTCATCGGCGGGGCAGGTGGCGCGATCTTTGCCTATGCGCTCTTGACCAATATCGAGCTATTTAGAGACTTTCTGCATTTTCGATCGATCACATAACGATCGATCCCATCACGATCGATCGCAGCGCTGGTAGCCGCAGTTTGCTGGTAGAGTTAACCCTTTATCAGCGAACTGTAGCGCAACTAGAGTTTTGGGCGGAATGGGCGGAACGCTGAGGCCGCAGTTAACTGGTCAGGCGTTTGCTCTGGGTCGGCTTCTGACTCGCCCTTGCTACACATCAAAGAGTGACGCTCTGTTTGAACATTGAGTGTTTGAACATTGAGTGTTGGACGATGAGTTAGGTGGGTCTAATTAGATATAAGACCTGTGTAGGTTGGGTTGAGGCACGAAACCCAACGCCCGCATGGGTTACGCTATCGCTAACCCATCCTACATTTGATTCCACCTCCCTACATAGATGCTAGATAACTGCCGTCTTGATGCTCGTCAAGTGCCACTATGCTCCAGATCGCCAACAGCAATGGCACCTTGCTCACGGTTATGAAGGGTTTCGTACATGATTTCGAGAATGCGATTGGTTTTAGACTCCCAATCAAAATAGTTCTCCGTGACCCGTTTTGCACTACCAGCACCCAACCGACGACGGAGTTCTGGTGACTCAGCCAATCGAAGCATTGCGATCGCCAGACCATCAATAAACCCCTGACGAGAACTCGGTTCAACCAGAATGCCGCAGCTGGAATTGACAAATAGTCCTGGCCCTGCCCAGTTGGTCGCAATGAGCGGCAGTCCCATTGCCATCACCTCTAAAATCGCGTTGCCGCCACACTCTCGTAATGAAGGGACAACATAGACGTGGCAGCGTCGAATCAGCGCGATACTGTCTTCAAGCGAGAGCCGACCGTGAAAATTTACGCGGTCTTCGAGACCCAGTGCTTCGACCTGCGCTTTCGTCGTATCAAACAGCAGCCCATCGCCGATTAGCTCCAGCACCGCATGAGTTTTGGGCGCTACCTGCTTAAAGGCTTCAACCAAAAATTGCACCCCTTTCCAGTCCACAAAACGAGCAAAAAATACAAACCGTACCGCCTGACCAGGGGACAGTGCACCGGACTCAATCGGTTTGCAGAGTGATAAATCGACACCGCTTTCCTCAACCCGATAAACCTTGCCACGGTAGCCTCTGGGCAACGCTGTCGCCGTTAAGTCATTACCAACAATCAGCGCATCGGCCTGCAGTTTACCGGGTATCAGCCAGTTTCCGACCTGAGCCAGGGCACGGCTAACACTGATCGAAAGTCGGGTAAGGGGAGCATCCATATAACGGAATGCTGGCGGAAACTCCAACCCACCACACATGGGACCAATCACCACAGGAACGCCTAATCCGTACATAAAACTCAGACCTTTAGGCGTAATGGGTGCCGGTTCAAACACTAAATCGATCGCGTGCTCATTAATCAGCCGTTTCACGATCGCTCTCGCCTTCAGTTGCGTGAGCAAGTGCACTAATTGCCCAAAAATTAAGTCTTGAATGCGGTACGGAAACAAACACCCAATCCAGTACAAAAGGGCTTGCAGCCAGGTATCTTCAACAAAAGAAAACTGATGAAAATCATCACTGGGAAATAGCTCACGCAGTTCATCGCGACAGCGAGCGTGACAAACCACCCAAACACGTACGCCACGAGCGCGCAAACGCCTGAAATAATACAGCGGCAGAACAGTCTCACCACTCATGCGCTGTGAAACATTCTCAGCCGTAATCACGATTCGTAGTGGCTTCATAACAGTGTCGATTAAGGTAAATGCTAATGAACTCAAGGCTTTAGGCAGCGAACGCCTGTAAAACTAAGGAAATAACGTGATCCACGTCTTCCGCTGTCAGTGCTGCGCTGAGAGGCAATCTCACAATGCGATCGCAGATGTCTTCTGTGACCCGCAGCCTGCCATGTGTGCGACCATATTTCAGACCCGCGGGGGCGCTATGCAATGGCACATAGTGGAACGTTGCCTGGACACCGTGCTGTTTAAGCAATGCCAATAGCCTCACCTGCGTTGCAACGTCATTCATCAGCAGGTAGTAAATATGCGCATTGTGCTGGCAGTCGGAAGGGATCGATGGCCGCACAACTTTGCACTGCAGCTCTAATTCGGCAAACGCCCGATGATATCGCCGCCACAGCTTCAGACGACGCTGCGTGATATCGTGCGTCTGCTCTAGCTGTGCCCAGAGAAATGCTGCAATTAACTCACTGGGCAAATAGGACGAACCCACATCAATCCAGGTGTATTTGTCCACTTCACCCCGAAAGAATTGTCTGCGATTGGTGCCCTTTTCCCAGATGACTTCAGCCCGCTCAACAAACGCAGCATCGTTGATCAGCAGAGCACCACCTTCACCCGAGACAACATTTTTGGTAGCATGAAAGCTTAACGCGGCCAGATGGCCCATTCTGCCTACGGGCTGCTCTTTATAAGCAGAGCCTAATCCCTGCGCGGCATCTTCGATTAAGACCAGACCATGCTTCGCCGCCAGTTCAATCAACGTGTCCATTGCACAGCTCACCCCGGCGTAATGAACGGGAATAATCGCTTTTGTTTTTGCTGTAATTGCCCGCTCCACTTGAGTTTCATCCAGATTTAGCGTGTCGGGACGA
>JAJPKC010000421.1 GCA_021323955.1 Oscillatoriales cyanobacterium Centralia_MAG_596
CCATTGGATTGTAAGGTCGCTTTGATGATTCATCCAGCACGATCGAATTAAACGCCTCACCCGTCGGCTCGACCCCGACTTTCGTTAATACATAATCGCGTCCGTGGTCTTCCAACGCCAGACCATAGACCATCGCTTTAGAAATTGATTGAATGGTGAAGGTCTGGCTGGAATCGCCAACTTCATAGACCTGCCCATCCACTGTCACAACACAAATGCTAAACCAGTCCGGGTTAGCCTTGGCGAGTTCGGGAATGTAGTCCGCAACAGTTCCTTCGCGCAGGGGCAAATACTTTTCATAAAGGTCATTCAAGAAAACACGAAAGGGAGACGCGGCTGCCTTGAATCGATTTGTGAACGCCTTTAAGTCGTTGTTGCCACTCATAGGTAATTGGGGTTAATCGATGATTGGATTCAGATCAATGAAAACCAGGGAACTCCTGCGAACCAACATTTTGCGTATCTGAGTCTTCACGAATAACGCGTCACGAGCCTCGAATTTGTTTAACTTTCTGCTTCAACTCTTTAAAGTAGTCAGTCTGCGTAATCTGAGACACTTGCTGCACACGTCTGGCCTGATCAATTTCAATTTTCAGGTCTTCTACTTGCTGCTTCAGCTTTTCTTCCCGCTGCTTCACCTGAGTGATCATGCTTTGAAAGACTCGTGCCAGTTGCCCCAATTCATCATCCCGCAGCGCAACGTCGTCTAGCATGCACAGTTGAAAGCTGCCATTTTCAACTGCGGCAGCCGAGGCGGTGACGCAGTGCACGTGACGGAGGTATTCTTGCATCGCCTCATTCTTGTCGTGTAGCTCTGTCTCAATTTGGGTTGAATGTTCCGTGGTGTTTTCCAGCAGAATTTCTAAGTCAGCGTTTTCCTGCTTTAAGTGACTAATTTCTTGACGCAGTTGTTCAAGGGTGGCTAATTGCGGCTCAACCGCACCACTTTCAGGAGACATCTCCTTGTCCTGAATGTCATACCCGTAGCCGTTCTGTACCATAGTGAAGAACTCTCTGATTACGAGCGCTGATAGAGCCGCAACACTCTTGCGACCACTCTCCAACCGAATCAGTGTATCGCCACTCCCACAGTAAAGCTACCCCCAAGAAATTTAATTGTATTCCACGTCACAATTCATATTTGTTTGCCCCATTTCTTTGGTGACAGCAAGGCTTGAGAGCTTTGAGTCTCTCAGTTTGGGGACTGGGGCGATCGCTTCGAAGCTTCCAGCGGGGGGGCAACTGTGTCAGGCAGGGCTAGAAATGTGACCCATTCCGTGGCGTGGTCTTCGGAAAGTGCACAGGCAAAGAACCCAATTTTGGCTAAATGACCACCCCTGCTCAATTCTGTATGCCCCCTTGCGGTCAGGACTGCTTGGCTGATTCAGGTGATGCCGTTGGTTTCTGCTTGATCACCAGCAGCGTGATATCGTCGAATATTTTTTGCTGACTGATATGACGACGAACATCGGCAATTACTGCCTGTCTGATGTCATGGGCCGATTGATGCCAATGCTGGCTGACGATCTGGCACAGCCGCTCTAAGCCATACAACGTATCGGACATGCTAGCCGCTTCGGTAATGCCATCGGTGTAAAGGACAATGCCATCTCCTGGCTGGAGTTCGATGTCCATGTGAGCCACGAAGGCTGCAATGTCTTCGACCAGTCCGATGGGGAAGCCCAGATCGTTAGTCTTGATACGATCGATCGCTCCATCCGCACGTACAACCAGCACGTCTTCATGTTGTCCACTGAGACGCAGCCGACCCGCCTGATAGTCCATCAGGGTCAGGGTCAGGTTGCGATCGGAATTCATGCGTTGAATATTTTCATAGATGACTTGATTCAGTGTATTTAAGAAGCGGGCAGAATCGGTTTCCTGATTAATTAAAAGGGTACGAACGGCAGTCTGCACCATCAGCATGAGCACACCGCTTTCCAATCCGTGCCCAGTCACGTCGCCAATCCCAATTTTGACCCAACCATTGTTGTGCAAAACGTCGTAGTAATCGCCGCCTACCTCATCGGCGGGCTCCATAAACCCGGCAATCTCCAGTCCCGGAATCTGATTCAGTTCGGCTTCCTTGGGCAAAATCATCTGCTGTAGTTGGCGAGTGACATCCAACTCAGCACTCATCCGGAGGTTCTCTGACTGCAGGCGTTCATTCAACAGCGTAATTTCCTGGTTGGCCTGCGCTAGCTGCGCGGTGCGTTCATCAACCTTTTGCTCTAACGTGCGGTAGAAAGAAGCATTTTCTAGCGCGATCGCCGCTTGAGCGGAGAGTACATTCAGCACCGTCAGACGTTCGGGAGTGAACGCATCGGTTGCCAGCGTATTTTCTAGATAGAGCATTCCGGTGAGGTTGCCCTGGTTCAGAATCGGTGAACAGAGGATCGAGCGGGGCTGCGTCTGGAGGATATACGGGTCGGCCGTAAACAGTCCCTCCATGACGGCATCGCGCAAAACCACATTTTCGCGGGTACGCTGCACATAGTGAGTGATGGAAAGGGGGAGTTCGGTGGCGCTCAGCGATCGCGTTTGCACTAAAATCGGTGGGTCTCGATCGACCTGCCCATCCGCTTCAATCCGCAGTTCGCCACTGTGCACCAGCAGCAAATACCCTTTCTGGGCACCGGCATTTTCGATCGCCAGCTGCAGCAGTTTTTCGAGCAGGCGATCAAGCACAATCTCACCCGAAATAGCTTGCGCGGCTTGAATCACCGTATCCAGGTCAAGTGCCTGACCAAAAGAGCGGCTGGTCGTTTTGCCAGAACTACTGCTGGCGCTTACCTTGGAATCAAGGCTGCTGCGTTCAACGACACGATCGCGCAGTTGCGGATAGCTCGCATCCAGCTGTTCGACTTTGAACGTGGCTCCCCAGCGCAAATAGCTATGGCGTGCCTCTAGCAAGTAAGCCTGAGCCAGTTTTTCCTTGCCCAGGCTGAGGAAAAATTTAGCCGTCAATTCATTTGCCAGTGCAGCTTCATGGATATATTCGTGGGCTTTTGCGCCCTCAATGGCGCGATCATAGAAATCCACGGCTTCGGCATACTTCCCCTTTACCCGGAATCGTTCGGCTTCCACCAGGTAATAGCGGTGCTGATAGTTTTCAGGGCAATGCTGCGCCCAGTACTTGGCCTTGCGCTGGTTGCGTGAAACCCAGCGTAAGTACTTGCGGCGGTCTGCGGCGGTAGCCGTCGAACACAGGGCCAAACACGCCAGAGATTCGTAGAAATAGCGATTGGCATACCCCGGTGTTGCCGGAGCCGACTCTTCCAGGGGTTTTGCCAGTCTGGCCGCCTGGAGCGATCCGGCATAATCCCCAGCGTAGTAGAGCCAGATGGCTCTAGCAATGTAGGTATAGAAGATGGGAATGCCTAGCCGGTTCTCAAGCAATGCCGGGAGCATTACGTCTTCGTTATAGGCAGTGCCAATCAACCGAGTTGGGTCTGTAGCCTCTCCCTGTAAGTGCAACGCGAGTTGATGCCAGGGCTGCATTTGATACGCGATCGCTTCCTGTTTGAAGCGCAGTATTTGGGTACGGTATTCCTGAAAGGCGGCTGCAACCACCG
>JAJPKC010000661.1 GCA_021323955.1 Oscillatoriales cyanobacterium Centralia_MAG_596
TCATTGGATTGCGGACAAAGCAACGTTTGAAGCGACGTTAACGGCAGCGGTGGAACTTGCAGCCAAAGCAGCGGCGATCGTCACCCTCGGCATTACGCCGACTTTTCCCTCCACAGGCTACGGCTATATCCAGGCTGGTGAAACCATTGGCACCTTTGGCACTCACGCTGAAAAGACGGGCTTTCCTGCCTACCGCGTCACCCGCTTTACCGAAAAGCCCGATCGCGAAACGGCTGAGCAGTTCCTTGCCACGGGCACCTTTAGCTGGAATAGCGGCATGTTCGTCTTCCGTGCTGGTGTCGCGCTGGACGAACTGCTGATCTACGCTCCCGAAATCCTGAGTCCCCTCGAAGAACAAGGAGTAGACGCGTATCCCACCTTGCCTAAGAAGAGTATTGACTATGCCCTGATGGAAAAGACCCAGCAGGCCTACGTGCTGCCCGTTGCCTTCGGTTGGGACGATCTGGGTGACTGGAACGCGATCGAGCGTCTGCTCAAAGGCGAAAGCGCGAATGTGGAACTTGCCAGACACGTTGGCCTGGACACCCACGGTGCACTCTTTTACGCCACTGAGCAGGATGATCTCATCGTCACCATTGGTCTTGAAGATACGGTGATTGTGCGCGATGGCAAAGTGACGCTGATTGTCAAAAAAGACCGGACTCAAGAGATCAAGCAGGTTCTCAAAGAAATTCAAGCCGATCCGCAGTTCAAAGATCTGCTTTAGTTGTTAGGTTTTAGGTGTTAGTGGTTAGGGGTTCCTTCTTAACACCTAACAGCGAATACACCCACAACCCATAACCCTAAATGTTCTCTCGTCTTGCCCAAGCCAGCGCTCGTCAACGCGAAATTGCTGAAGTCGTTCTCCGCAACGGGTGGGGATACATGCGGCGGCTGTTGACTGGCACCAGAGCCGAAGAGCCGCAACTACCGCCCCCTGCCGTCCTCCGCAATATTCTGGTCGAACTGGGTCCCGTTTATGTCAAGTTGGGACAGCTTTTGAGCACACGTCCTGATCTGTTACCCCCCGAATACATTACCGAACTCACCGCATTACAGGCCGAAGTGCCACCAGTGGCGTGGGAGGAAGTGGAGGTGGTCATTCGCCAGCAGTTGCGCCGCCCCATGGAGGATGTCTTCACGACCATCAATCCCCAACCAGTGGCGGCAGGGTCGATCGCCCAAACCCATCGAGCGACCTTAGCCGATGGCCGTGAGGTAGCGCTCAAAATTCAGCGTCCCGGCATTGAGGCGGTCGTTGATCAGGATATCGCCCTCCTCCGCAGCTTGGCAGACCTTGTCTCGCGCACAAACTTTGGCAAGTATTACGACCTCAAATCCCTGGCCGAAGAATTCGCAACGGCGCTGCTGGGTGAGCTGGATTTTATGCAGGAAGCTGCCCACACTGACCAACTCCGCACCAACCTATCAGATAGCCGCTGGTTTGACCCGAAAAAGTTAGTCGTGCCTGCTATTTATTGGGATGTCACGACCGAAAAACTGCTGGTGATGGAATGGCTCAATGGTGTGCCGTTGCTCTCAGCGAAGTTCTCCGGGGTGGGCTATGAGGGAAACGCTGCGGCAGAGGGGCGTGCGATCGTCAGCTTGCTGGTCAATGCCTTCTTCCAGCAAATTTACATTGATGGCTTCTTTCATGCCGATCCGCACCCCGGCAACCTCTTCTATCTGCACGATGGCCGCGTGGCTTTGCTGGACTGCGGCATGGTTGGCCGCCTTGACCCACGTACCCAGCAAGTGTTGACCGAAATGCTGCTGGCGATCGTGAATCTGGACGCTCAGCGCTGCACCCAACTTACCCTACAGCTAGCTGAGTCTGTACGCCCGGTTAACATGGCACAGCTAGAGGGAGACTACGATCGCCTGCTGCGCCGTTACTATAACCTCAGCCTCGGCCAGGTCAACTTTAGCCAGCTATTCTACGAAATCCTGCAGCGCGCGCGCGCAAACTACCTCCGTGTTCCCGGCAATATGGGCCTCTATGCCAAAACGCTGGCCAACCTGGAAAGTGTTGCCCGCAAACTTGACCCCGAATTTAATTTATCTGACCAGATCAAGCCGTTGATGACCGATCTCTTTCGGCGACAGCTTGTGGGTGAAGCGCCCATTCCAGCGCTCCTACGTACGGCGCTTGATCTCAAGACGCTCTCCCTGCAATCGCCGCGCCAACTTGAACTGCTGCTCGAACGCTTTACCGCCGAGACGCTCCAGTGGAATTTGACCCTGCGTGACCTCGATCCACTGCGCCGTAGCATGGATGACTCCGCCAATCGGCTCTCATTCAGCGTCGTCGTCGGTGCCCTGATTATCGGGGCAGCTATCATTCTCGCCAACGATCGCACCGGACAACTGTTTTGGGCCAGTAGTACCCTGTTTTTCTCGGCCAGTTTCCTCGGGCTTTGGCTGGTGGTCAGCATCCTGCGCTCAGGCCGTTTGAAGTAATATCGAGTCTCCAATTTCTATATGCAAGGAATAGATGCCGCCTCCCTACTCACCTCTGACTCTACAAGTCAAGAATAACGTTTGAAGTTTTGGGTTTAGCGATACAAAGCAGTACGGAACCGTCCTCAACGCTTGCTGTGGGCGCTGTTTGATACTCCACTTCACCCTCTAAAAGCTTGCACTCGCAGGTGCCACAAATTCCTTGACGACAACTATAAGGAGGATTCAATCCATTGGCTTCGGCAAATTCCAGCAGATTATCTGAATCTGCACTCCAGGCTATAGTTTGATTCGCTTGGGCAAAGACAACTGCCATTGCCTCAACGTCACCGTTAGAAGCTTTAGTCAAGGATCGATCGCCAGTTACCTTACTTGCTTTTGTAAACATCTCAAAAAAGACGCGACTTTCCGGTACACCTGCCTCTTTTAAGCCTGAACGGAGTCCCTCCATAAACGGTGGAGAGCCACACAGAAAATATTCTGCGTCTTGCATCACTAGCGATTGAATTAAAGCCGTATCCACATAACCTGTGCTGTGATAATAACCGGCATCGTCTTGTCTGGGACGACTGTAGGCATAATGGATCGTCAAGTTGGGATTTTGTGCGGCGATCGCGCTCACCTCTTCTCGAAAGGCATGAAAGCTACCATCCCGCGCACCATGTATAAACCAAAGCGGTCGTTCTGGATTGAGACGAGTCACCGCTTTTGCCATACTGATCATGGGTGTAATACCAACCCCATTGCTGATGAGCACTGCGGGTAGGGTCTTCTCCACATCGAGAACAAACTTGCCGCTCGGTGGCTTTGCTGGAATCACTGCACCTTCATGGATCAGATCGTGCATGAAATTTGAGGCAAGCCCTGGCATCACGTCTAACCCTGACGGCTTCGGTTCTCGCTTGATGGATAAGCGGTAGTATGTGTGCGGCTCTGCATAATCAGATAGGGAATAGGTGCGAATGACGGGTCTTGCCTGTCCAGGAATCTCCAGCTTAATGGTTAAAAACTGCCCTGGTTGAAAAGATGGAAGCTTGCCCTGATCTTCGGGTTGTAGATAGAATGACGTGATTTCCTCACTTTCTTTCACTTTGCGAACAACTACAAAGTTGCGCCAGTCTTTCCAGGTCGAGCGTTCAGTTGCTTGAGTCGGTTGTTCATCCTGAAGAGCTTGCGTTGCTTTTAACTGATTCCCCTTACCTTTGAATGTCCAGCCAAATAAGGCACCGCCGCCTGCTCCAATTAAGGACGCGTAGATGGCTGTCTTGTAGGCAGATTCGTCTTTTGGTTTTGTCACTCCAATGGCGATCGCAGACGCAAGAGTAATCACTGAGAGTGTCGTCAACGCAGCCGTTAAACTTCTCACAACAGGATTCTGAATTCTGCCCAGACTTTCAAACAACATACTTAACTCCTCTTTCATCTTCGGCACGCTACATCCACCCTTCAGCCTGTCCTCATTGTTCCTGGTAGTTCCACAGCAAGCCACCGTCCACAAAGAACGTACTACCTGTGATGTAATCGGCATCGGATGACGCCAGGAATGCGACCAGAGAAGCCACATCCTGCGGTTGTCCCAGGCGACCCAGTGGGATGTTTTTGAGCAACGCACCGAGCTTTGCAGGGTCATTCAATAATTTGGTGTTAATGGGTGTTTCGATCGCCCCTGGTGCCACGTTATTAATGGTGATTCCCAGCGCACCGAGTTCCACTGCCAAATTACGGGTAAACATCTTCATGCCGCCTTTGCTAATGCAATAAGCGGCGAAATTAGGAAACGGGAGATCCTCATGCACTGAGCTAATGTTGATAATCTTGCCGGGGCGTTTGGTCTCCAGCAAGTGCTGTACAAAGGTTTGCGTGGCAAAAAATACACCCTTCAAATTGACATTGAGCACGGCATCATAATCCGCTTCCGTCACTTCCCAGAAAGGAGCATGTTTTTCAATGCCCGCGTTATTGACCAAAATATCTAGCTTGCCAAAATGTCCAATACTTTCGGCAATCAGTTCGCGGATCATGGCCACACTGCCCAAATCAGCCTGGATGGTGTGAGCATGGGCGTGGGGGCATTCGGCTAAATAACACTTGCCCCCGATCGCCTTCACCTGCTCTAA
>JAJPKC010000217.1 GCA_021323955.1 Oscillatoriales cyanobacterium Centralia_MAG_596
GTTCTCACCCAAAACCTGACCAGCCCCCCGCCAGGCGAACCAATTTGTATCATTCAGACACGGCAAACCGTTGGTTATCAGGTCGTTCATCAAACGCCCTGGCGGCTCCGGTTACGGTTGCCTCGGTTAACAGAAGATGCTGATTATGCCAGCAGACTCATGGCATTGGCGAACAGTATCAGAGGTGTACTGGATGTCAGGCTGAATCAAAAGGCGCAGTCGATCGCGATTGAGTTTGACGCGCACCTGTCGTTAGAACAAGTGGGGAGCGCTCGGTTCCGCGTGTTTGAAGTACTGGAGGAAGCGCTCGACATTGATACAGCTCCAGTGGCAACCCTGGAGAAACCACAGTCTGCCAATGCTCATGAGCTTGACTATTGGCAGCGGTTGGGCCTTCCTGCCCTAGGATTTTGCCTGGGGCTGGGTACCCTGGCAGGGCTACCCATTCCGGGGCTTTTCACCGCAGGTATCATGTTGGCCGCCACTATTCCTGTGTTTCAACGTGCGTGGAATGCTATCCGGGATGAGCAGCAGCTGAATATCGATTTTCTTGATGGTTTAGCAATCACATTGCATACGTCTCAGGGCGGTTACTTTCCCGCCGCATTAATGCTGGGCTTGATTGAGGGTGGTGAAGTCATTCGGGATCTGACAGCACGTGGCAGTGAGCGAGCGTCTTTGGATTTACTCGACTGCTTGAATGGCGAGGTTCTGGTTGAACGTCAAGGACAGCAACGGCGCATTTTGGCGAAAGAAATTGCATTGGGCGATCGAGTCTTTCTGTATCCGGGCGACCAGATTCCAGTCGATGGTTACATCGTGAAAGGTACAGCTTTGATTGATCAGTGCAAGTTAACGGGTGAGTCAGTGCCAGTCACACGCACGGAAGGCGATGAGGTATTTGCGTCCACCTTGCTGGTCGATGGACAGATTTCTGTGCTCGCCGAACGTCTGGGTGGCAACACGCGGGCAGGGGTCATTCTGACTCTGGTGGAATCAGCGCCCGTACACGATACACGGGTGGAAAACTACGCGGCTGCTTTTGCCAATCGTCTGGTCGTGCCGACGCTAGTAACAGCCGGTATTGTCGGGATCTTAAGCGGTGATTTGAGTCGGACGATTGCCCTACTGACGTTAGATCTGGGTACTGGTATTCGGATTTCTGTCCCCACCACGATTTTGTCTGCCTTGACATACGCCGCTCGTAATGGCGTTTTTATTCGTAGTGGTCGCGCGATCGAGGTGCTTGCCAAAATTGACACGGTCGTCTTTGACAAAACAGGTACTTTGACTCAAGGACATGCTGGTGTGACAGCGATTAAATCCCTCCATGCGCAGCTATCAGAGTCAGAAATTTTGTCTTTAGCCGCCACAGCAGAACAGGGGTTGACGCATCCCATTGCGGAGGCGATCGTCCGCCATGCCCGCGATTGTGGTATCCCTCTCCCAATGTGATTCCTGGGAATACCGGGTTGGACTGGGCGTCGTAGCAACGGTGAACGATCTGCGGTTGCTGGTGGGTGGTCACCGGCTCATGCTCCAGGAGGGCATCAGTCTAGAGAAGCTATTCAAGCAGTACCCAGAGATTCAGTCTGGCAGCCATGCCCCGGTTTATCTGGCTGGTAATGCCGAATTATTAGGAGTAATTCTCTATAGCGACCCGGTGCGATCCGAAAGTCAAGCAGTGATCGGTGAACTTCGCGAACTGGGTATTAATGCTTATATGCTGAGCGGCGATGTCACGCGGGTAGCAACGGCTGTAGCGCATGAGTTGGGAATTGCTCCCGACTGTGTTTATGCAGAAGCTTTCCCAGAGCGCAAAGTAGAAGTGGTACAAACCCTGCATGAGCGTGGCAAAATGGTGGCCTTTTGCGGCGATGGCATTAATGATTCAGCAGCCCTTGCCTATGCCGATGTGTCCATCTCGTTTGCAGGGGCAACAGATATTGCCCGCGAGACGGCGGATGTTGTGCTGATGGAAAATGATCTGCGGGGTCTGATTAATGCTGTTCGGATTGCGCGCCAGGCGATGGATATCGTCTGGCAAAATACTGCCCTCGTCGCTATTCCTAACTTGAGCGCCGTTGGGGCAGGTGTCCTCTTTGCCCTTGATCCCGTTCTGGCGATCGTGATCAATAATGGTTCCGCAATTTTGGCTGAGCTCAATGGCTTACGCCCTTTACTTGGACCGGGCGCACTGCCAGCGTTGGAGCACTCACTGGATGCAAACGCGCTGCTCCAAGAGCTTTCTCGCTGGCAAGAACGTACTCTCACCACAACAAACATACAAGCTGAGTCATCAGTAAATTTATCACCTCAGTCCCATCAGTCAATTAATACTGAAGCCAATCAAACAAAACCAGAAGACGCTGCTGAAGACACCCCCTATCTAAAGGGGGTGAGCCAGAAGGAACTGGCTAAGCGTTTGAATGTCACGTCTCAAACCCTTTCTCGCCGTCGCTCTAAGTCCGATTTCGTGCAGTGGAGCAAGGCTAGAGATCCTGATGGCTTTGCCTGGAGCTATCAGGCAAGCATGCGGGTTTTTTATGTTGTTGCTCCTACGGCTGGTCTCGAGCCACAACTTGTTAGGCGTTGAAACCGTTGTCTAGCTTTGTGATAGCCCCTTGTTCAGTTTAAATTGCAGATGCCATGAAGGAGACTCAATCGATGGACAATGTTCTCAAAGGAATTCAAAAAGCTACGTTGATCGCGATTGGTATAGCAAGCCTGGTTGTAGGCATTCTTGGTGTGTTGCTACCAGTTTTGCCAGGTACCCCCTTCTTGATCGTCTCAGCCCTATGTTTTAGCTGGGCAGCCGCCCTTTAGGTGATCGCATGTCAACCCAAATCACGCCGCCGGTTGGTGCGATTGTCCACCGCTTACCAGGACGACTACGAGTACGTTTCGCTCCGCTGCGCTACGACCCGGTGTATGCCAGAGACTTGAATCACGCGATCACAGCCGTAGTGGGGGTGACAGAGGTGCGAGTCAATCCACCCGCCAGTTCCATCATCATTAACTACAACATTGAGGCTCTTACGGAGCAGGCACTCCTCCAGCACCTGGGCATCGCCATCCCTCAACCCGAGGTGCCACTATCCACGGCAATGACGCCTTCAGCGCTGGCGCAACGCTTAGCGGTTTCGTCCCAAATCCTGGCCTCACGCTGTGTTGAGCCTGATTTTCTGACCTGGAGTCGTGCCCAAGATCCAGAAGACATTGGGTGGCACTATAACCCAACTGTGAATGCGTTTTATCCGGTTGCACCCCCGGCTGCTGCCGCACCAGCAACCGTGGCTCAGAAGCAAGCACACCGACAGCACCTGAAAGAAGAAATTGGGGAAGCGGTGGGTGGGGACTTTGGCGAAACCATTGGCGAAGTGGTGGGCGAAAGCATTGGTGCGTTGCTTGGCGTCGAAGGCGTGTGGCTAGGTGGTGAAGTGGGTGCCGTAATCGGTGAGGTGATCGGCGAAAAGCTTGGTGATGTTGCCGCCCATGAAAGTGAAGCGAGCCGTGAAGCGGCATCTGAAGCGCGGGAATTGGATCTGGGCAAAGAAGTGGAAGCAATGGCGGTTAAAATTGCTGGCGTTGGCACGGGCGAACTCATTGGTGAAGTGGTGGGTGAAGCGGTCGGCGGACTGCTGATGGGACCAATTGGCATGGTGATCGGGGCTGAACTGGGTGCTGTCCTGGGCGGAGAAGTAGGAGAGGCCATCAGCGAGGATGTGGAACGGAGCCTTGAAGCTGAACATACGCACAAGCTACCGCCAGATCCGCCACACGCTCCAAATCCAAAATCAAGCAGGAAAAAGAAATGAGTAGTCAAGCGCTCGTGCTTACGGCTAGAACAGTGCCCTGTCGCCTGCTGCATACAACAGCGGGACGCATGCGCCTTTACATCGATCGACTTTCCTATGACTCCGCTTATGCAGCCACGCTTTTATCGTTAGTGAAGCTACTGGAAGAGGTAACAGAGGTTCGGATCAACAGTGCGGCCAGATCGCTGATTGTTCATTATCCAGTCCATCTACCAGTTCAACAAGTTTTCGATCAGGTGCGCACAACCATTCAAACAGCCGCAACTGTTTCGCTATCCCAAGCGCCGATTACAGCTAAGTCGGTCGACTGGGCAAATTTGCGTGGAGTTGGCTGGATGCTACTGGCAACGGGATGTTTTGCAGGCATGCAAGCCTCCATTCAATTTGTCTCCAGCGCGATCCATCCCTTCCAAATTGCTTTTTTCAGCCATCTCATCGGCGCAGTATTGCTAGCTCCCTGGATATCACCAGCCGTACTGCAAACAGAGCAATTTCCCCTCCATCTGTTGCGAGCTGCGATCGATACAGGTGCAACGCTGCTCATGTTTACCAGTCTAAGTTTAATTCCACTGGCTCAGGCAAATGCGATCGGCTTTACAGCCCCCTTATTTGCCTTACTTGGAGCGATCATCTTCCTGGGTGAACAAGCACAACCTCACACCTGGATTGCCTTGCTCTTAGGAGCCGTTGGCATGCTGCTCATTCTCCGTCCTGGCTTCGAAATCATTAGCCTGGGTACACTACTCATGCTGGCAGGATCAGCAACTCTAGGCAGTGTGCTACTCATCATTAAGCTCCTGTCGAAAACAGATTCGGCCCTTACGATTAATGCTTACACGGTGCTGCTGCTAACACCGCTGCTACTGGGTCCGGCGCTTCTTGTCTGGCAAACTCCAACTATCATTGATCTCATCTGCTTAGGCTTCGTTGCCGCCTTGATGGTGGGTGGACATCTCGCTATGACGCAAGCCTTTGTTGAAGCAGATATGACAACCGTTTTGCCGGTGGAATTTGTGCAGCTCTTATGGGCCAGTGGACTGGGCTTGTTATTGTTCTCTGAAACACCTGAACCATGGATCTTTGTTGGGGGATTATTGATCTTTAGTGGCTCGGTGTATGCTGCGTCTCAAGAACACTGTTTAGCAACTGCCGCCTAACTGCCGTTTACAAAGCAGAGGGAAGTCGTCATGTTGCACCCACGGTTTATAGAAATCTCGTGTGAAAACCCCGGTCATTCATGCCGGGGATGAAACACCGCCGCAGGCTTTAGCCTGCCAGCAATTCATGATTTAATGACTCCAGGAGATAATACATTTGTTCGGCTGCCAGCCTGTATTGCTTGAACCCAAAGACTCTCTCAAAGCCGTTTTGGAGTTCATTTGTGAAACGTCCAACAAGCTTGCCAACTGTGGGATTTAGGTGGGTTCAAACCATAAGTGAGTCGGTAGGAGTGTTTGGGGCATCAGATGAGGATTGAAGCAGGAGCGAGGGCGCAGTCGCTTCGATCACAACCAGCTTTGGTGGCAGTTGCTGTAAGCGTTGCCCCAAAGCGGCAATACCGGCTTCCGTATTGGCGACTTGAAACGCTTCTGCGATTGGTCGAATGTGCCCATCAAGTTGAGCCTTCGAAACCTTGTTTGCAGGACGCTACGCCTAAAGAAGTAGCTCCTTAGTTGAGCTGTAGCGCTCTGAAGACAAGCAATGCTGCATAAACCATTGTCGATTGCGCTCTGAGTCAAAGAGCCAATTGTAAATTACATCTGCCCACTTCACAGGTAGACGTAGGCGATGCCATGTACTATGAGCCGCTTGGGACAGCTTCAGGTACAAGCTCGGATCTGTCATCAAACGTTCAACACTTGCAGCTAAAGCGCCAGGATTCTTAGCAGGCACAATCAGTGCATTGACGCCATGCTGAAGGTGTAGCCTAAACATAGGATGGTCAGATGCAATCAAAGGTGTGCGGGCACAAAGTGCATGGTGAATGACCAGGGGAAAGCCTTCTGGATATTCATGGTGACTGGGAACTAAAACAACATCCGCTTCCCGCATGAGGGGTTCAATCATACTAGTGGCCACAATACCGTAAAACTTAACGTGATCCGCGATCGCCAACTGCTTCGCTTGCTCGGCAAAAAAGCCTGTGGTATCGTTGCCAATCACCGTCAGCGTGACCGGTTGGTTGAGCGAGCGCATCATCGCGACTGCCTCCAAAATGTCACTGACTCCCTTCTCCAGTATCATTGAACCGACATAAATCAGGTTCCAGCTATCCAAATCTTGGCGGAGCAATTTGGGGGGTAGAGAACTGGGTTCAGTGGTGATGAGGAAATCCCACGGAATAATCTTGTCTGCTTTAACGCCGAGTGATTGAAGCGCTAGAGAGGCAGTAACGCCATAACTGCCAACCCACTCAATCTGTTTGTGATTCAACAAACCAACCAATCGGTAACCCCGTAGCTTAGCTCGCAGACTTTTAGTAACGATGGATTCTGCTAAAACTGCGATCGTTTTCACCTTGTGCTTTATTGCCCACTTAAAAACAGGACGCATGGGAAATTGCACGATCAGATGAGTCGGATTTTGCGCTGCAATCAAGGCAATAAGAGCATCGGCTGGAATTTGTCCGCTAAACCCACCCCCAATCGCGCAAACACCATTTTCCAGCACTTCGTTGTAGGGCTCTGACATCGTACAGCATAAGACGGTCACCGCTTCAACTTGAGGGACAAGGGCTGCTACTGCATCAACGGAGTACTTTTGGGCATAGTATGTATCACTCCCCCCCTTTGCAAGGGAGCGCACCGCCGCTCGATAATCGCCACTATATTGCAAAATTAAGACACGCATCTGGATCACCGCTGGTTGATTTCAGGGAACCTAAACGTACTGGGGCTTAAGGCCGGAGCGCCTGTAATACCTGCCCAATCACATAATCGACATCGGCGGTCGTCAACGCGGCGGAAAGTGGCAGGCGCACGATGCGATCACAAATGTCTTCCGTCACCCGCAGCGTGCCGTGTGTCCGCCCATACTTGCGTCCCGCTGGCGCGGTGTGTAACGGCACATAGTGAAAAGTGGCTTGTACACCCTGCTGCTTCAGGTCTGCTAAGACCCGCATACGGGTTTGCGGACCATCGACCAGCAAGTAGTAAATATGAGCATTCGGCTCACACTCTGCCGGGATCGAAGGCCGACACACCTGCCGCTGCAGTTCTAGTGCCGCAAACGTTTGGTGATAGCGTTGCCACAGCTTCCGCCGCCGCCTTGTAATCTCTGCCGCTTGCTCCAGTTGGGCCCACAGAAACGCCGCCACGAGTTCGCTGGGCAAGTAAGAGGACCCCACATCAACCCAGGTATACTTGTCGACTTCTCCCCGAAAAAACTGCTTGCGGTTAGTGCCCTTCTCCCAAATAATTTCGGCGCGCTGAATCAATTCAGGATGATTGAGGAGGAGCGCTCCCCCTTCGCCGGAGACGATATTTTTCGTGGCATGAAAACTAAAGGCGGCCATATCTCCCCAGGATCCGACAGGCTGACCTTTATACTGAGCCTGAAACCCCTGTGCAGCATCCTCAATGACCAGCAAACCATACTGCTGCGCAAGCGCATTAATCGCTGTCATGTCGGCACTCACCCCAGCATAATGCACGGGTATAATCGCCTTAGTGCGAGGGGTAATGGCCGCCTCAATCAGGGTTTCATCTAAATTCAAGGTATCCGGGCGAATATCCACAAAGACGGGAATCCCCCCCCGTAAAACAACCGCATTGGCTGTAGAGACGAACGTATAGGAGGGCATGATCACCTCGTCCCCAGGCTGAATATCGGCTAGGATGATGGCCATTTCGAGTGCAGCGGTACAGGAGTGCGTGAGTAAGGCTTTGGAGCTCTTAAACGCTTGTTCTAGCCATGTTTGACACTGTTCGGTAAACGCGCCGTCGCCTGCAATTTGCCCTTGCGCGATGGCTTGCGCGATATAGTTGAGTTCTTGCGTGGTCGTATAGACCTGGTTGAAGGGGATGCATTGCCCCCCTGCTGGCGTGGTCAGCGCGTCATGATGATAGGCCTTCATCACCATTTCGTTCGCGGGAGTATCCGTTATGCTTCGATTGTTATCCACCACAGTCTCCCAATAAGTGTCGGTATGTGCTGTTGCTAAGTCGTAACTCTGGTTGACCAACAAAGCTAATCGAGGGTGCGGTTCTGGGCTGGTATTGTAAATTCTAGGTGATAGCGTCGTGTGTCGCGTTGTTTGCGAGAAGCCATTGTTGAGTGAGGAATCATAGTTGCTGACAAAGCGGACTTGGTGCATGAGTTACCACCCGCTGTCTAGGGATGTTTTGACCCGCTCCCAACGATGCGAAAATAGCTGTGACCACGAAACCAATAGGTATCGATCCACGGACGTTTGCTAGTTGCGACAACTTCAATCCCTTGGGCTGTGACCTAAAGGGTCGCAGCGCCAAAATGAGACAGAGCCAAGAGAAGGCACAGA
>JAJPKC010000024.1 GCA_021323955.1 Oscillatoriales cyanobacterium Centralia_MAG_596
CAAAATCACGCTTCACTTTGTGTCTGTTTCGCCTTCTTGTTCTTGAGATAGTCCTAAATATCGGGATGATTGCGGACGGCTTCTCGGAGAATGTCATTTTGAGACCGTTCAGTCTGTTCTGAAGTCACAACTAATGCTTCATACTCCTCGTTGGAGAGCCGAATGGTTGTTGTCTGCATAGTATCAAAATACTATCAATTTGAAACTATTCTATTCGGATTCCTTCAATATGAACGGCTGTGTCTAAGGAATGCAATCATTAAAATTCAGACTCAAAAGCTCTGAGTCCCCACATGGACTGTTTTGGGGACAAGTGGGCTATTTTATGCCAACAAGAAGCCTTAAGTTAGTGGGTCGTCTGCCTCGCTCATGGCCATGACTCAAATGCTAGACATCAGGTGCTTTGACTTGCTGTGAATGGCTGTCAGATTCAGGCAGCACCGATCGCTGCTTGGGCAAGTTCAACCAGGTAGGAATGGACCGCCAGACCGGTCGGACGCGCGCGGACTTTGGCCTTCCATAAATCGTGTCAGGCTTTGCCAGTCGAGATTGGGCGGTTCGTGGATCAGGCCGTCGATGCAGTACTCGAAGATCTGCTTCCCAATTTCAGGCATATCGCCATCATCGCGCTCTTCCACTCGGATGGTTTCATCACCGTATTTCAGGATATGCAACGCGGTTGTTCTGTAATGGTTCACCTGCCAGCAGTACCACGCTTCTTTGACAAGCAGAGGCTCATCTGTCGGGTGGATAATCGCCAGCGCGACCCGCTCACTGTTCAATGCAAGTGGGTAGTAGGGTTGACTCTCCCCGTCATAAATGAGCGGGGATTCTACAAGGATGCTACGCGGTAGGCTAAAGCCGTACCGCTTCGCGTTTCCCTGCCAATTGCCAGAGAAAGATTCTCTGCGGGGAGGTCAATGTCCCCCTACTGACGTTCTTACGCTAGTTTTCTATAGTACACCTCCTGAACGCCTTCGATTGTCTCCAAGGGTGGGGGTGGTACGGCCTGCGGCACCTCAGCCGATTGTGTTTCGGCGGGTGCTGGTTCAGTCGGTGACGGGGATGGTGACGCCTGACTCTTCGCTAAGCCTGTGGCTCCCAGCGGCGGATCGCTTGGTGTTTTACCCTGCCACCAGTCTGTGAAGCTCTGGCCGTCGTCACCCCCACCAATGGGGATGGTTACTGGTGATTCTCCCTGCTCAGCAAAGCAGCTCGAGAGGCCCAACCCCAGGGCGATTGCTGTCGTTACGATTGTTCGTCTCATCTCGCACCCCCTGATAGTTCGATTGATGCTGATGCTGATGTGTCAACCACAGCCGTCGACGTTAACCGTCCGACGGTATCCACCCGTGGGTCGGGATGGGCTGACTGGTTCGGTGACTCGCAACCGAACAGCAGAGCCGCAATAGTCAGGAATAAAACCAGGCTTTTCATCGTGCTCCCTGGATCCAGAGCCAGACGACTCTGGCCCTGCTGGTCAATTGGAACCCCGCCAGGCGGCGTTTGTGCCTGCAGCCGACCCGCGCCGTAAGCGCTGGTACTCGTCCTGACTCATCCCAGGTGGAAGCAGGCTTGAGGTCGACTCTGGCGGCTGTACCAGTTCTGGCGGCTGTACCGGTTCTGGTGGCTGTGTCGGTTGGATCGCGGCTGTCGGCGCTGTCGCTTGTGTCATCGTGCCGTTGATGGGCGCAACGCCTGTAGCCGTCCGACTGACCCGGCTAAAGACCGGGATCCAGATCTCGTCGGCCCGCGCGGGCGCATCCCCGTCCAATTGGAAATAGACCACGAGCTTCGCAGGTTCCGACACTCCGTCACTGGAGTCCAGGATTGGATAAACATTCCTGAGTTGATCGAACTCAGACGCCCCGCCCAACAGGCTCAGGATTGCTCCCGAGGACTGGTTAACAGTCAGCATGCAGCCTTCGGGAGTACAGGACTCACCTGTGGCATACCAGCGGAGGCGGTTGATCTGGCTCTGTGTCACCCCAGTTCCCTGAGAGAACGGGGTCAGGTCGTTGGAGTGGCCGATAGTGGGCAGCCAGACAGTGACGGTTGTGGTGGTCGCGATCGCCACAACCGAAAGGAGTAGCGTCTGTGTTCGATTCATCGTAAAGGCACCTCGCTTAGCAGTTGAACCCGGGGAGTCGTTGACACTCCCCCCGAAGCCGTGAAATGGGCCTAGCCTGCGCCTGGAAGCCGATCAACTTTGCCTGCTTTGTTGAAATGGACGACAAAGTACTCACCCGTACTACTGCGGTAGTACCAGGTGCTGCCGTCCTTTGACTTAAAGGTCGGCTCACCGTTACGGCGCTCGACCTGCTTTTTTGTCCAACCGATGTTGGCTTCTTCGTTATCGGCGAGCAACGTCTGTCGCAGACTCGTCCCAGCTGGTATGGTCTCGGTATGCGCCGCGCCGGGACGGGCAACTGCTGGGATGCCTGCCAGCGCTACCAACAAAAGCACCATGAAGCGTCTCATCGTCTTCTTCTCTATTACTTCTCGTACTTCCCGAATCAAAACACAGAAATAAGGTAGAGTAAAGTACCTTACCCAACCTTACCAGAGTGTGGAGTACTATCAATGCAGTTGTCTGAAACTACCAATGTGCCGACTTCTAAAGACTCAATTACGGTTTATCTAGACCCAGAGCTTCACGAGGCTCTCAAAGAATGGGCACGTCAACAGAAGCGCTCTAAAAGCTTCGTCGCTGCTGAGTTGATTGAGGAAGCTGTCAAAGCTTGGCAGAAAACCCAGGAGCGCGAGCAGTCATAGATTGAAATCCTCTACGACCAACCTGCCGGTATTACAGCTCATGAGTAATACAGGCTAGCGCGACGTTGCCGGATGCGTTTACGTCGCTCTACTTGTTGAGCAAAGCGAGGATTAGCAATCATCTCACCCGTGCTAAGTGCTGCTAATTTGCGGATGCCAACATCGACTCCCAAGACGGTTTTAACTTCGCTCGGTTGCAGGGTTGGGATTGTGGGTACACCTTTGTTTTCCAGCCTTACTGACATATACCACCCGTCAGCTTTGCGTCTGACTGTGACCGTTCGCACGGTATACCCTTTAGGGATCGGACGGGAGTGGAAAAACCGTAGCCAGCCAGGTCAGACACCCGCTTTTCACGCTCAAGTGCGGCGCTGGCTACAAGATTGCTGGCAAGATGACCCGCCGCCAGATGCACCACAGCCGACCCGTAGCCGCCTCGACGCGTTACCGGGCAGTGACCTCAAAGACCTGGGCATTTACCTGCGTAAGAAGCAGGAGATTGCTGTGCGAGCGGTCAAGCAAAACTGGGGTCAGAGCAAAGGCTTGAACTCGGAGCAGGTGGACGAACTTTTGCTTGAACTGCGCAAACTCAACCTCATCGAAACCTTCTTACCCGTCACTTCCCATGCGGAATGGGTGCGGTTGCTGGAAATGTAGGCGCAGTGGGCGTCCCTGCAACCCACAAGTGACGGCTTTCACTTTACCCGTCAGTTAGACAACGCTTTACCCGTCACGTACCCGTCACTTTTGTCGAGGCTTTCGCTCACACTATGTTTAGTCAATCGAATCCTGTGATCGTTCAAATTCGGCGTGAGTTGAGGGGCCAGCTACCCGATGAGTGGGTAGAGGAAGTCGTCTCGATTTTGGAGTACCAACTGACCGACCAAACGATCGACGAGTTGGCGACCAACGACCTCTTGAAATTCCGGCTGTGAGCCGGGTTGAGTCCGACGCTGAACGCCGCGCTGACGCCAGCCGTTCGTCCTGCTGCACCGCCAATAGAGCCGTCGGAAAGGAGACCGTTTCCGCTGCGGCTGCCCTGGGAGTAAAATCAAATAAATCTCTATGCACCTTCGCATATCTCACACAACCTCGTACTCACTGGCGAGGTTTTTTGTTGCGCCTGCATTGCCGTTAGGATTGGCGTCGCCGTTGTCGCTGCCGCAGGCTGAGCAAAAAGACGCGCTGTTCCAGAGTGAGTTTGCTGAACCACAGGCTCGTTACCTTTTTCCCAGTTCCAGTGCGATTGGCCATTTGGGGTTGTCTTGCTGTTGAAGTGAGTGCGATCAGGAGCGTCCTTCATTCTATTCAGTCATATAAACGTGGTTTCGGGTAGTCAAGACCACCTTTTCGACTACCCGTCGTCACGACAACAGTAAAAATTGCAAACGTTCGCTCAATAAAGGCGATAACCCACCAGAAAGTTCACGCATTCAACACTGGAGGGGTTTGCGCTACCAAGGCGCAGCTGCCGGCACCGGTTTACCGAGGGGAGCTCAGGTCTCGAGTCATCGCTGTGCTGGTATTGGTATAAGTGGGCACTCTTAGGAGTAGTGATAACCTAACCTCTACAACTGGCTGACCCTATGCTGAAATATGTTTGGCAACCCTGCTTGGGCTTGTTCACGGTGCTCTCCCTGGCCGCACTCAACCTACCGGCGCAAGCGGCGTGGACGTTTAAGGTGACCAACAATGGAAAATCGACGATTGAACGCGTCGAAGCCTCCGAAGACGGTCAGACCTGGGGCGAGTTTACCGGCAGTGCGATTGAACCCGGTGCGACAGAGACGATGGAATGGGCACCTGCTACCGACAATTCTAACTGTGAGTGGCAAGTGCGGGCCGTGTATGCGGACGGTGTTTCGGCTCCCGCCACCTTTGACTTTTGCAAGGAGCCACACCTGGAGTTTACCAACTAACCCACACTAACAGCAGTCTAGCTTGCGGCCGAATTAACGCTGGGTAAAACGTTGAAAAGAGCTGCTGCTCCGTGCAGCAACCATCTTGCAGCGTTATCTGCTTTCGCTAAAGAGCATAACGACCACACCCCGCAGCGAGGCTGTGGGGTTTTTTGTGACGCTGCGACAGTTGCTGTGCTTGAACGGCTTTAAGACGCCTGTTTTGACCCAAAACTAACACCGCCAACTAACACCGATAGAGTCACTAACCACCGACACGTGAACATTGCCTGGTTAGCCCAGCTTATACATGGGGCTTAAACTGCAATGCCTGAAGAAGGTAAACTAAACAGAACTCGTGACTCCGATCGTTTTGGCCACTTCAATACCATTCTCTTCAAGAATGACGACTGGTTCGACACCATCATTCAGCTCAACGCGTTTGACCAGTATTTGGCCGTTGGCGAGACGTTGCCCCGTTTGAACGTGACGGCTTGAGGCTTCATTCGGTGCCTTGACAATCACCTGCGTCACTTTGCCGACGACGACAACACCACTGACTTCAACCGCATTTGCTAATGCCGCCGATGGCAATGGCGGCAATGCCGTAATGACTGGACTTTTGGGCCTTCCCAGTGTGGGTGCGTTTTGCTGTGCGATGTTGGATGTGTTCCTCATGGGTCGGGTCTTCACAGGCGGAACGTAAGGGTAATAGGCAACTTGCCGCGCAGGCGTTCTTCTAATCTTTGTTGGTTGTGGCATCGGAGCGGAAAACGGCAGTCTGTTAACCGGGATTACTGAGCGATCTGGGAGTGGGCTGGACGGTTGTAAAACGACTGGCACCGCTGCAAACGGGTCTTGTCGTTTATCGCTGTCGATGACTTTTTGGATTTGCCTTGCCCGCTCATCACTGTTTGTGGCTTGCATCAGTCCTGGCATATTTTCAGGAGTAGCCACTTGCGGGACTAAGGGTGGTGCTGACTTGGTATCAAAAGGTTGTTGTGCTGTGGCTGTTCCTGGTGAACTAGACGCATCTGGCGATGGTGCTGTTGCAACATCGATGCTCGAATGCGATGAGCAGCTAGCCACTGTTAAAGCGATTGAGCCACTCACCCCGACAAACACAAGCTTACGCATGATTTCCTTCTTTATAGTTTGAATCTCTTTGGGCTCATTCCCCGCCCCTTGAGGCGAAACATCGGCTGCGGCTTGCCGCGTGGGGTCGTACCATTGATTCGACAAAAGTCGCTTGAAATCTATTTCCGCGTGGCCGTTTGTTGAGTAATGCTGCGTGAAGGCGGCCGGGTTTAGTACTGTCCACCAGGTCTTTCATTGGCAGCGCGTCCACCACAGAGGCTCCCATCTGCTGCCCGATCGTTAGCATCGATGCAGTTTCCGTTCCTGCGGTAAGTGGGGCCATATGAGCCAATACCGGGACTAATGACAGTCGCGCGATCGCGCGCATCCGAAAGGTCATCGCCAGCGCCGCCAGAAATGGTTCTGGTGAGCCCACCCCGAGTCTCTATCCGGACAGAACGATAGCGCGGATCATAACGGTTGGCGTTATCCGGTACGGTGGCATCGCCAGTGTTGGGCACAATACGGCCTGAAGCTTGTGTCGCCACGAATGGACGAACAGCACACAGAGAAGCCGTTAAATCGACAAGCTTCCCCGCCATCGTCCGCATATAGCAAGGGTAGTCAGGTTCAATTGGATGCGCTGACGTTTGAACAGTAGGCAGCATGACTGAGGCAACCGTAACTAAGACAGCGATCGCGCCGTGTAGCTTTCTCATGACTTCACTCACCCGATAGGGACTTATCTCCCAAATTCTTAGCCCTGAGGGAAAACCCCTACGCTTGTCGTGAAGTCTCGGTGAAGTTTAAAGACGGCTTCCGCACACGTCGCCAGACGTATTAGATGCACCTTTACTTGGATAGGAAAGCGGTGGTCAATATCTTATCTAAAACTCAAGCGGACGACGTTCGAGCTCGAAGTCAGCGGAAACGACGAAATCACGGCTGCAAGTGCTTTACAGACCTTTGCTTGCTGTTTGGTCGACCTCAAGTTCTTGGCTTGAGGTCGAGCCACGGCGGCTGAAACCGCTGAGCCATGGCCTTGGTCTTGAGTCGGATACCAGCGCACCCCCTTAGCCCCAATCGCCGCTAACGGTCTGCTTTGAGGGTGCGGCTGGACGCTTTGGGCAGGGGCGAGCCGGCGCTGTTGGTGCAGCCGCGGACGACAAGGACGCGCTGAGTACGCTTGGGGGTGACAGATCCGTACGCTGCAGGCTTACCGAAGCTGCTGCTGCCTGCCGTTTGGCGACGATCTCCCGTTTCAACTGGTTTGAGTTTTGCACAAAACTCATAAGGTTGGAGGCAGCCGTGCGACGGACCGCCCAAGCGTTCTTTGGTGAGGTA
>JAJPKC010000227.1 GCA_021323955.1 Oscillatoriales cyanobacterium Centralia_MAG_596
ATAGTTCATCTTTCTGGGAGGCTGAAATGCCGGTCGTCGGCTCATCCAGAATGAGCGTCTTCACCCCCAGCGACAGCAACCGTAGAATCTCAAGCTGCTGACGTTCACCCACCGTGAGGTTGCTGACCTTGTCGTTCGGGTTGAGGGCAAAGTTAAACTGCACGGCCAGTTGGCGAAATTCTCGAAACGCCTGTCGTCGATTAGTAAACAGGCTCCCTGACTTACCCACCAGAAAGTTGTCCAGCACCGACAGCGGCGGAAAATCCAGCGGATCCTGATGCAGCATCCCAATTCCCACCGCGATCGCGTCTGCCGGTGTTTTTACCTCCACCGATTGACCATCGAGCAGGAGCGTGCCGCGATCGCGAGTGATAAAACCACTCAGCACTTTCACCAGCGTACTTTTGCCTGCCCCATTCTCGCCCAACAGTCCGTGAATGCTGCCCGCCTTCACCGTCAGCGAAACATGATCGTTTGCTTGAACTGTGCCGAACCGCTTGCAAATATCGTGTAGTTCAACATTCATAAGTAACAGACGATGGAACTGGAAAAGGTGAAAGCTAAAGGATAAAAGCTAAAGGATAAAAATTGCTTAACCGACTACATCAAAGAATCAAGCTACATGCTTTAGCCTTCATACGTTAGCCTTCAACCTTCAGCCATTCTACTTACTGCTCGAACCCTCCATGCCAGCAAGAAGCTGTGGCATATACCAGATTTTCTGATCGGTAGCAGTTTCGCCTGCTTTTAAGAAGTCAGAGCCATCCTGAAACTTGATCGGCCCCTTATAGAGATTGATGCTGCCATCGCCCAATCCTTTGATCAGTTCATCCACATACTTTTTGTTGTCTCCCAGAGCGTCGCCGGGCAGAAAGCCGATCATGGAAGTGTCTGGGTTGTTGATATCCTTCCAGTCTGGCCCCAGCCAGACAAATTCGCTCGTCAGCTTACCATCAACGGCCTTTTTAACTGCATCCGTGTAAGGCAAAGCCCAATTGTAGTAGGGCACCCCCAGACAAACATCCGGCGCAAGATTACAGCCCGTTTTCAGGTCATAGTGGACGAATTTGACTTTCTTCCCGGCAGCAGCGGCCTTTTTCGCTTCGGTCGCCGCTTCAGGGGTATCAATACCAGACATCACCACGTCGTAGCCACCATTGTAATAATCGTCTGCCACTTTGGTTGGGTCGAGGGTAACGCCCGGAATGTTAAACCAGAAACCAATCCAGGTCACTTTAAACTTCAGGTCGGCGGGTTTCTTCTTCAAATAGGTTTCCCAGCAGTACTTCGCACCCAGGTAAGCCGCAGAGGCATAGCGACGGGTCTCATCGTTAATTAGGGGGCCAAGATAGCCAATTTTGCCTGTCTGCGTACCGAGCGCAGCCGCACAGCCAGCAATCATCTTGCCGTACTCCATGCGCCCCATGACATTGCTCAGGTTGGGCTGGTTTTTGAAATTTTTGCCCTCCTTCCAGGCATAGTCACCGGAAGCGTGAATAATGGCCACATCGGGATGTTTCTTGGCAGTCGCCAGCGAATCATCCTTGAAGTCATCAGAGTTAAAGATAATGAGTTTTGCACCTTTGGCAATCAGGTCATCAGCAACCTGGGTGCCCTTGACATTGGGTCGATCGACGGGGTTGACTTTATCCACGTATTCCAGCTTGACCCCCGGCACCTTTTTGGTCACGTCCTGGATCCCTTCGTACTGCGCCTGATTCCAGCCACCATCATCTTTGGGGCCAACGATCACCATGCCGACGGTAAATTCCTTGCCGCTTGCCTGAGCTGTGGGTGATGTCGAAGCTGAAGGCGAGGCCGTTGGGCTAGGGCTACTACATGCACCCACCAGCATACCCAAAGCCGCAATATGCCAGCAGCGCTGCACGATCGCACTGGCGCGATCGCCAAAGGGACGTTTTTTGCCGTCAACAGGTTGATTCATACACTTAATAACAGACATTGATTGATCAGGGTTCATGGTTCCGCTCATCTCTTATGGGTTCCAATTCACGACTGGCTCTACGCGATGTAGAACGGCTGCAAGCAAACGGTGGGAGCGAACCCCTCGAGCTTTTGTGCGCTGATTGATCGCAGCACACTTGCAAAACTATAAAATGCCAGCAAGAGATTTGGACAATTGGGCACTTCGCTTTCCAATTAAGGCGATCGCAAAATCCAGAGATGTGTCGTCTATAACATTTCGCCGCAACACCACCGCATTGCTATCGCGCACAATTGGCAATTTCAACGTCCTTTTGGAGTCTGACGGCAACCCGTTGCACAACGCTTCCCGCAACGGGTCAACTGTTTGTGTGGCAATAGTCACGATTCGGGCTATAAAGAAGGCGAACAGGGACGTCACGTGAACGGTCGTTAAAGGCTGAATAAATTATGATCGGATATTAATCCCCTCGATCGACCCGCCTTTAATGCGATCGACGCCAACTTCCCGGTCGAGAAACGTTGACAGTGTATAAATCAGCAGGCAGTGTACATCGAGATTTTCCGAAGGGCGACATTTTGTCCCTCCTGAATTTAACGATTCCTGCAATGCCTCGCCAAAATCTTGTTTAAATAAAAGTCCTGCGAAAGAAAGATCGTATTAACAATTCTTTGCTAACTATCATCGGAAGTATAGTAAACTCTGCCTGACGCTATCCTCGCGCAACTCTTCCAGATGCCTGCACCCCTTTATCACCTCATCGCATTTCTGGTTTCGTCCTCAGTCGTTCTCTGGGTGACGCCCGTTGTCAAAAAAATTGGGCTGAAAAACGGGCGCGTTGACAAGCCGGGTGGACGCAAGATTCACAAACGCCCGATGGTTCGACTGGGTGGCGTTTCGATTTTTTTGGGCGCATTAGCGGGTCTGCTAATCGTCTGGTGGACGGGTGGGTTTGGAACCTTGCCACCCGATAAAGAATATGAGGTGTGGGGCGTCACCATTGGTGGGATGGCCTTCTTCCTGATTGGACTGGCCGATGACCTGTTTGGTTTATCGCCAATAACGCGGTTGATCTTTCAGTCGATCGTAGCGGGGTTGGCCTGGAAAGCCGGTGTGCAGATCGAGTTCCTCACAATTCCCACGATCGGGCTGTTATCGCTGGCTGATTGGATCAGTCTACCCATTACCGTCATCTGGCTCGTTGGGATGGCGAATGCCATTAACTGGATCGATGGCCTTGATGGTCTTGCTGCCGGGGTTTCTGGGATTGCAGCCGTCGTCATGTTTATCGTCTGCCTGTTTATGAAACAACCTGCCGCAGCGCTGATTGCGGCATCGCTGGCAGGCGGAGCGCTGGGATTTCTGCGCTATAACTTCACACCCGCCCAAATTTTCATGGGAGACGGTGGAGCCTACTTCATGGGGTTTTCGCTGGCGGGGATTGGCATTATTGGCCTTGTCAAAGGTGTAACGACAGTAGCGCTGACCGTGGCCGTTGTGTTGCCCTATCTCATCCTGGCCGTCCCCATTCTGGATATGTCCGCAGTCATTTTGGATCGACTGCGACGCGGCAAGTCGCCGTTTGTGGCGGACAAGCGCCACCTTCACCATCGTCTGCTGCAAGCGGGACTATCGCAGCGGCTCACGGTATTGTTCATCTACTCGCTCACCCTCTGGGCAGGCACTCTGGCATTAGCGGTATCGGGGATGCCCAGTGGACTGGGCTACGCGATCGGGGCGACGCTGCTCTTGGGTTTCATTGGCTGGCAGGTTTGGAAAACGGCCCGTCAGTCACAAGCATAGTCAATCAAAGACGTAAATACGGGAGTGGGAGATTGGCAGTAGGGTGTGAACAGATATGCGTTATGCATTGTGAGGGACGAGTAATCGCCTCCAGCTAGCTCTTGAATTCCAATCCCTGACACCCACCCCCTCTATTCCCATGTCTCAAAGCGCTGAAATCATTTGTGTTGGCACTGAACTCCTGCTGGGCGATATTCTCAATAGCAACGCCCAGTTTTTGGCTCAGGAACTGGCGCGACTGGGGATAGCTCACTACTATCAAACCGTAGTGGGGGATAACCCTGCACGAATTAAGGGAGTCGTCAACCATGCCAGCGATCGCGCCCAACTGCTCATCTTCACTGGCGGACTGGGGCCAACTCCCGATGACTTGACCCATGAGACCCTTGCTGACTGCTTTGGTGTGCCCCTCGTCGAGCATCCCGAAATTCTGGCCGACATTACCCGCAAGTTTGCTGAGCGTGGGCGCGTGATGACAGCCAATAACCGCAAGCAAGCCCTGTTGCCTGAAGGGGCAGCCGTATTGACCAACGATTCGGGCAGCGCCCCTGGCATCATCTGGCAGCCCAAACCAGACCTCACAATTCTGACCTTTCCCGGTGTGCCGGTTGAGATGCAGCGGATGTGGCGGGAAGTGGCCGTTCCCTATCTGCAAAGCCAGGGATGGGGTCAAATGACAATCTATAGCCGCACGCTGAAGTTTTGGGGAATTTCAGAATCGGCCCTAGCAGAGCAGGTAAGTCCATTCTTTGATCTGCAAAACCCAACTGTCGCCCCCTATGCCAACAACGGTGAGGTCAAATTGCGCCTCTCGGCTAGTGCAGCGTCAGAAGCAGACGCACGGCAGATGATCGCACCGATCGAGGATCAGCTCCGGCAGATCGGCGGCTTGAATTGCTACGGGGCAGACAACGACACCCTGGCCTCCGTCGTCGGCAGGTTACTCAACGCCAGTCAAACCACGCTGGCAGTAGCCGAGTCCTGCACGGGCGGCGGACTGGGTGAGGCGATCACGGCTGTTCCAGGCAGCTCTCGCTATTTCTGGGGCGGGGTGATTTCCTACGACAACGCCATCAAGACAAAGCTGCTGGATGTGCAGGTACAAGATCTGGAGGAACACGGTGCCGTCAGCCATACCGTCGCCAAGCAGATGGCCATCGGCGTGCGATCGCGACTCGGTACAACCTGGGGACTCAGCATTACGGGCGTTGCAGGACCAGATGGCGGCACGCCCAGCAAACCTGTTGGGTTGGTCTATATCGGGCTCGCCGGGCCCAGCGATGGCCAGAGCTTCGAGCATCAGTTTGGTGCCCTGCGGGGACGCGATTGGATTCGACGACTCAGCATCGCGTCTGCGCTCGACCATCTGCGCCGATCACTAATTAATTTGAACTAATTGCAGAATCCACTTGCTTATTTACAACGTTTGATTAAGACTAGGATCAGGTACAACAATTTACGCAAGCTATACAGTTTCTTTCCGGGCTGTTAACTAATTGATAAATTGGGTACAATTTTCACAAGAGACCAGGCAAAGCTGAGATGCGATCGCTGGTACGGTGGGCAAACTTCAGCATAGCCATAGCGAAGGAGCTATCTGTTCAATGGATTACCTTGAAAAGGTACTTGAGAAGATCAAGGAATGGGCTCGCAAGCTGATTGAAGCAATCCTGGGGCCAGAAGCCCAGCCGGAAGGTGAGCCGATTCCAATCCCAGTGAATGATCCTCCGCGTCGCTAACGGCCATTGTGTTGCGTGCAGCGATAGCGGTAGCAACAGAACTCTGGCAACGACGCAGTGGTTCAGACTGTATACGAGCAGTGCTTTGGGAAAAGACTTGAATCGCTTGTACAGTGTTCTAGTGCTTCACGGACCGAACCTGAATCTCCTGGGTAAGAGAGAGCCGGAGATTTACGGTTGCACGACGTTGCAGGATATCAATCAGCAGCTAGAGCAAGATGCCACATTGCTGAAAGCGACGGTCACAGTGCTCCAGTCTAACCATGAAGGGGTTCTGGTTGATGCGATTCATCAGGCGCAGGGTCAGCATGACGGCCTGTTGATTAATGCGGGTGCTTATACTCATACCAGTGTTGCACTGCACGACGCGATTGCAGCCGTGAGCATTCCTACGGTTGAAGTGCATCTCAGCAACATTTATCGCCGCGAAACGTTCCGCCATCATTCCTACATTGCACCCATCGCGATCGGCCAGATCAGCGGTTTTGGCGCTGATAGTTACCGGCTGGGCCTACAGGCGTTGATCCAGTATCTCCAACGGGCTAGCTGATTTAATCGGGTTAACTATTTGAGATAACGGGACAGGCATCCATTTGATTTCCAGCGGGCTTTCCGGCGCTACCGTTAATGCGATCGATGGGCTAAAACTGTCACCACAACCCGGTGTGGGATTCCAGTCTGCAATATCCTTATCAGGGCAGGAATTATCAGCCTTCACCCTGCCAACGGTGGCGTTGGTAGAGGTTTGTTAAGGTAGAAGAACTGCAGCATTGGAGCGATCGCTGTTATGAAGGGTTCCAAACTCCTGAGTCGAGTCATTTTGGTACTGCCGCTGGCGATCGTGACGCTGCATCCAGCCATTGTCATCGCCCAAACAACGGCCCCAAAACTGTCACCCGCTGGCTGTCTCTCTGGTGATCGCAACGGCACTTATCAGGGCGATCGACCGATCACGCGCTACGAGTTTGCCGCAGGCATGAACGCATGTCTGGATCAGGTCAATCAACAACTCCAGTTCAATAAAGCCCGGTTCGCGACTCGCACTGACCTGGACACGTTGATCCAGCAGCAGCGGGAGCTAGACGAGCAACTGCGAGAATTGAGCGATCGGGTCGACACGATTTCAGGCGATACAGCGCCAAAGAATTAAGAAGCTGGGCTTCTTGATGCACTGACGTAGCTGGCAGTCTATTCACCGG
>JAJPKC010000137.1 GCA_021323955.1 Oscillatoriales cyanobacterium Centralia_MAG_596
GGAAGGCGGCATAAGCGGAATCGGCTTTGGAACAGACCTGCTCAATCCATACGACGGCAGCGGGATTAAGCTTGAACGCTGCCACAACCTGATTGGCTATATGAACCATTTTAAGCGGGACGACGCGATCGCTGTCTGAAATAATCACCACATGCATGGCCGGATGAGGTGAGTAGAGGCGCACCTGATATGCAACGTCTAACCCTTCAGCAACCGATTCCGTGTCATGGCTGCCATTGTACTGGTTCATTTGGCTCATGGTGTTTAAAGCGCTGCGTTAAAAGTGGGTTTAAGTGGGCGAAATTAGCTAATTTTGTACGTTTAGAAATTATGGAAAATTTGTGAAGAATTTATGAATGGTTACTAAACTTTATGCAGGTGTCGAACGCAGCGAGTATTCCTACCTGCTTTCGTCATCTGGAGCAGGCAGGAATTGTCAACAATCGTTCCTGCGTTTCAACGTCTCTACTCATAGCGGCTGACAGGATGGCGGCTGACAGGACGCACATGAGCAGGAGCGGCCCGTCTCTACTTATGCCTGGGGAACGGCTGATTGGCTCGCTTCCCACTCCTCCCGGTGGCGCTTCAAGCGCGGAATGTATTGCCCACTTAAATCATGATCTGCAATGCTATTGGGCATCCGACCCTTGGGTGAGCAGTTGCGATAGTGATCGAGATCCCCTTCCACTCTGTCCCAAAAAGTACTCCACCAGCTCAGATCTGTATCACTCTTGCAGGTACCATCCTTGTCAAAATATTTGATCTGACCCACATGGCCATAATCGCAAATGCTGGGAGCGACACGGGTGACAATATCCGCATTGTTGACGAAGCGAAAGGTTTGAGACTTAAACACTCCATTGAAAGCAGCGGCAAACTTTTCGCTCCCCACTCTGGGCTGCCCGTAGGTATACAGGCCATGCACCGCAAACGGCTGCTCATTGAATTTGCAAAGTGCCGTTGCTAATGTGGCCAAAGCGCCACCTAAACTATGTCCTGCAAACCACAGCGTCTGCTGCTTCTCCTTCGGAACAGCTTCACGGATCGCCTCGATCGCCTTCTCCACATCCAGCCAGATCCAGTTCAGCGCTTCCTTAAACCCGCGATGGACATTGCCACCAGGACCCGTAGTTTTTCTGATCTTGATATCCGTGATCCAATCATCCAGCACATCCGGTTCAGTGCCGCGAAAGGTCACAATAATCTTGTCCGCATCATACAATAAAACAGCCTGCGTCCCGCCGCGATCAAAGAAAAGCATCTGTTCAAAGCCCCAATCTTTTCCCCTTTGTTGAGCCTTCTGCTGGTCTCGCTCATAGGCCAACTCAGACGCTAACGCCAGCGAATAAGCGTTGTTAGGGTGGTAACCAAACGCCTTGGGTTGAAAATAAAAAGTTTCCATTTTTGAGAGATTAAAGAATTTGGCTCTATCGTAGCCCAATTTACCGGGTTGGCCCTTCCTGCTGTTTTTGTCGTTTCGGGGCCAAGAGCACCCATCAAAACCAGGGGGACTGAACATTACATCGCTTAATCAATGGGACGATACTGCATGCCCAGTGTCAGAAACGCCGGAGCGACACGGGTACTGCCGCTAGCGATCGGTTTGCTGGTTGAACGGGATAAGAGATACGGCGGTTGCTCAGCGTTAATGTTTCGCCATGTCCAGCCGTATTTCTGGTGATTGCCGCAGCGGGAACAGAGGATGGGCAGCGGTCTGCGATCGCAACTTGGCATCAACACGTTTCTGGATGACTACACGCTGGTATTAAAACTGAATCGGTATTGTAAAACTGAATCGGCATAGATTAATGTATCTGCAGATCCAAGATTTTTTCAATGCATCTTGTTGATAATGATTTGTTATTGATCTAATCCTGAATGTCAATTAGAAACCACTTTATCTTTCACTAGCTGCTCAATATACTTTTGAAATCCCTACATTGAGTTGGCACCATGAGTTACACTGCCGAAATTCAGAGTCCGATCGCTGAAGCTACCATTGTTGCTGAACGCCAACCAGCTTTAAGCAAGAAACCTTTAAGCAAGAACCAGTTTGTCACTGAGACAGAAGCGGAAAACCCGTCAGCGATGGAATTGTTTAGCTATGCCGTTTGCTGTGCTGGTCAGGGGTTGATTTGGGCGCTGTATCTGGTTTTGGTGATCACTGTGCCGGCTTTAATTGGTCGAGGAATTTCTTTTGGCTTGCCTCTATAACAATCATCGATAGTCAAATCCACATCGATCAAAAACTCAGTTCAACGAAACCAGTGATGGATGTCCATGCAGGGCATCCATTTTTTTTGAATATTTGTTGGAATAGAAGGCGACGATCGCGCTTTTCAGAGCAGTCATTACACTCGTTGCCATACCGCGCGTGGTTGTGTGAATCAGACAGCTAACCGCTAGGGCGGGACTGGTGCGTTCGTAAACGCATTCCGTCCTACTTCATCTCGTCTTTCAGGAGACTTTCTGCCGCTAGACGATCAAGCGGTTTTGAGAAAAGATAGCCCTGACCATTCTCACACTTCAATGCTTTTAGGTGGGCGAGCTGCTTCTTACTTTCTACGCCCTCCGCTACAATCTCCATGCCCAGGTTCCAGGCCAGCATTACAACCGTACGGATAATCTCTACCTTTTCAAGATCGGTCTCAATACCGTTGATGAATGATCGATCAATTTTGAGTGTATCTACTGGAAAACGGTGCAGATAACCCAATGATGAGTACCCTGTGCCAAAATCATCGATCGACAGATGAATGCCCAAATCACGCAGCTTTTGCAGCATTACCGTCGCCGCTTCTGCATTTTCCATCACCGTGCTTTCAGTAATCTCTAGCTTTAAGCTGTCAGTACTCAGGCCGGTTTCTTGCAAAATTTGCTGAATGCCAGTGACAAGATCTGGTTGCGCAAATTGCTTGCTAGAGATATTGACGCTAATGCTCAGCAATGGATCGGTCGGGTATTGCACTTGCCATACTCGCATCTGGCGGCAGGCTTCCCGCAGTACCCACCACCCGAGTGGGATAATAAGCCCCGTTTCTTCGGCTACTGGAATAAACTCCGCCGGTGATATCAGCCCGCGTGTGGGATGTTGCCATCGAACCAATGCCTCAAAGCCATTAATCTGCTCATTTCGTAACGAGAGGATGGGCTGATAATGCAGTTGAAATTCTTGATGTTCAATCGCTCGACGCATATCGTTTTCAATATGCAATAGCGCCATTGCATGCTCGTGCATGGAAGGATCAAACACCTGATAGCGGGCACGCCCTCTCCCTTTGGCGTGGTACATCGCCGTGTCTGCATCGCGAAGCAAATCTTCTGGGCGATCGTAGCTTTTCGTGTTGGTAATGAGTCCGATACTGGCGGATGCAAATACCTCATGGCCTTGTAGCATAAAGGGCTGCTTTAAGCCATGCTGGAGGCGCTCTGCGACATCGGTCGCCTGATCGTCACTCTGGATGTCTTCCAGCAAGATGACAAATTCATCGCCACCCAAACGGGCAAAGGTATCGCTCGATCGCAGACACTGTCGCAATCGTTGAGCAATTTCAACCAGCAGTTGATCACCAACCATGTGTCCTAAACTATCGTTGATGACCTTAAAACGGTCTAAATCAATGAATAGTACGGCAAAGAAATAGCTGTCTCGCCGTTTGCCTAACTGAATCGCATGTCCCAGACGATCCATGAATAAAACTCGATTGGGTAGCCCAGTCAGAGCATCGTGCAACGCATCGTGCAATAGTTGTTCTTCAGCATGTTTGCGCTTGGTAATGTCTGTCTGAGAGCCAACTAACCGAGTTGCCTTGCCTGAGGCATCGCGCACGGCAAATCCTTGAGTCAGCACCCATAGATAGCTACCATCTCTGTGCCGCATGCGGTGTTCGCTTTCAAATTGAGTGCTCAGACCTTCCACATAGGTTGTGAGTTCCTGGTTCACCCTCAAGGCATCGCCAGAGTGAATGCGATTGAGCCACTCATCCGGACTGGAGCCAATCTCACTGTTTTCAAAGCCCAGCATTTTTTTCCAGTGAGATGAGAAGAAGATGCGATTGAGCTTGAGATTCCAGTCCCACAGTCCGTCATGGGTTCCCTGAATGGCCAGAGCGTAGCGCTCTTCACTTTCTCGCAGAGCCGTTTCAATCTGTTTTGTTTCGGTAATGTCTGAGACAAACCCTTCGTAATACAGTACGTGGTGGTCTTGATCGCGTACAGCCCTGGCTGTTTCTGATATCCAGATGACGCTACCATCTTTGCGATAGATTTGTGACTCAAACTTTTTAAGCGTTTCGCGTGTCTCTAATAATGTGATAAATTCCTTTCGACGGTGACAATCAACATAAAGCTGATGCCCGATATCCAGGATTTCAGTGATCAAATCGTCAGGCGAGTCATAGCCATACATCTCGGCAAGAGCAGGGTTGGCGCTGAGATAACGGCCATCTGGCGTGGTTTGGAAGATGCCAGTTACAGCCTGCTCAAAGATACGTTGATATTTTGCTTCTGCCTGTTGCAACGCTGTTTTGGTTCGTTGCTGTGTCAGCAAAAAAAACGACAGCTTTTGTACCAGCAGCAGAATAATTCCACCGCCAACAACTCCAATGATGATTAGTGAAAGAGTGAGGTGGCGCAGGCTTTCCTTGCCCTGCTGGTAAACCTCACGGGGAATATCAATGCGTAGCAGTAAGGCCGGTTGGTTATAGATATCATTAACCAGCGCATAGCCACCAATGACTTGTTCATTGAGCGGTTGTTCTGTTGTTGGCTTTTGGGGTGTCAGTAAGGGACGCACCCGCCGGAAATCATCAGGCAGTGTTGACCCCGTTAAGGGCTGGAGTGTCAGCGGGAACTGGGTGATTTCAGATAACTGACGAATCCCCTGCGGGTTCAAATAGCGACCGAAGATAAGAGTTCCCCGAATGGGACCTTTGCCTTCGGTTGTCAGGATGGGTCGTGCCGTAATGAGCATTGCCCCCTTAGACAACACAACCACTCCCGTCTGATTTTTGCCAGCCAGGGTTTGCTGCAGCAGCGGTGTTTGCGGGTTGAGACGGTTGAGTAGTTCGGTGGGAACGGGTAAGTACTGATGAGTTTGACGATCGAACCCGGTGCCAAACACCACACGACCGGAGGGTTGCATAAATAAGGCTAAGTCTATTTTCAGGTTGACCAGCGCCTCTGGCACCAGGTTTGACTTGATGTAACTTGAGTTGCCGTCCTGAATGAAGGTGTAGGTATCATCCCAGGAAGACCAGTCGGCAAAGCGAGTACTGAAATCATCTTCGGTTTGCGCAAAGACGTTGAGCACGCCCGCAATCGATTGACGTGCGCTATGGCTTTCGGCTTCTTTGATATTTACGAGCAGGATGCTGGACGAAGCCGTATAGAGCGTTGCTACGATGCCTGTAATGGCGAGACTAATAACGAGTAGTGTCTTTTGGGAAATTGGGGGTGTCATCCAGCGATTACCTTTTGCCTTGGAATTAAGAAGCTCCAGGTCTGACCAGCGGTTACCTGTCTTCTACTCGCAATTACTCCAACCCTAGTGTTCCCATTTACAACCGGTGATCGCACCAGGTTTCCTGAGGGGGCGATCGGCTTTGGGCAACTGTTGTCAAAACGGCACTCTGGAAGGTCTGACAGGTGGGCGTTTGAGGATCCTTCCACGGGAGCGATCGCGCCACGGCGATGAGGCGTTGACGCGACTGGAGGTGAGCCGGTGGGCCGATCAGACCAGAGCCTTATGCGCGATCGCTCAACACGTGCCGACTGTAAAGATTCTGCAAGAAGACAACTGCGAGTCAAAAAGTCCGGTGCTTTAATGGTGGTAGAACTTGGTAAGTTTTGCATGACTGGAGACCTTGACCCTGCCTTGCAAGTTGATGTACTGGCCGCTGCCTTGCATCTGGATCATCAGGAAGCAAAAGACTTGCTGGAGTTTCTGGCGCAAAAGCTAGAGCAGTCGCTACCGCAGGCGACAACCGTGACCCGGAGCGGTGGGTTGTTTACCAAAAACCATCCGGTTAAGGAAATCTTGGTGCGGTTTGATGATTACCACTACCAACTCACGCGCGAAAAGCATGGTGCTCTCACGGCCAGAGTCCTGAAACTGGTGCGGGGAGTTGTGCTGAAGACAACAGAAATTTCGGTTGACCAGTGGACGGCAGAGCTTGCCCAGCAACTCGCGCAACTGGCGGAACGCAGTGCTCAAACCCGGCAAGCGTTGAACAAGTTCGTGTTGGGGGATTGACCAATGCCTTTCTGGGAATCTGCAACAGATAAACATCAACGTGAGGCACAGGAGGCTACTCGTCGAGCGCTGGAGCAGGGCCAAATTCCCGACCATGCGCGGCATCGTCTGGCACAACAACGCCAAAGTGGCGATCGCTTTTTCACTAGTGACCTTACCGCTAACGAACACCTGCTGACCCGTGAAGCGGGTTATGAGCCGATTGGGTTGGTCATGGGGACAGCTTTCTATAAGGTCAGCTTTTGGGGCTACTTCAGCAGCTATCGCACTGTGACAGGCGAACTTACCAGTCTCAGTCAGGCTCAGTTGGCCGCGCGTGAACTGGCGATCGCTCGTCTCCAGCAGGAAGCCATGCTTTTAGGTGCTCACGGGGTCATTGGCGTGCGCCTTCAAATGGGGGGCTATGACTGGAGTGCCCGGACAGTAGAATTTACCGCGATCGGCACCGCTATCCGCATCCCTGACCGCCAACCCGACCCTCACCCCTTTACCAGTGACCTGAGCGGACAGGAGTTCTGGCAGTTGCACCAGGCAGGCTATTACCCCAGGGGCCTCGTGTTCGGCATTTGCTCCTACTATGTCCACACTGATTGGAATACCCGCAGCATGACCAGAGGCGGCTTTTTTGGGATTGGTAGCAGTCAGAACCAGGAAATCACTCAGTACACGCAAGGGTTTCAACGGGCCCGTCACCTGGCTACGGAGCGTCTCATCGCTGATATTCGGAAACATGGCGGCGAGGGCGCGATCGGCATGCACATCGATATGGGCGTCGAAGACATTGAATACGAACGCAACGATGTTAAGTATCACGACCTGTTGGCCCACTTTGTTGCTGTAGGTACTGCCATTGTGCACGATCCACAGCCTGTAGTGAGCGATCGCAAGTCTCCTCTGCTCTATTACGACCTTGCCAAGGGCAACATCTCCCCACTTCAAGTCACCGAACTACCTACCCCCTGAAGCGCTATGACAACGACCCCACCGCCCTCCGATCTGCCGACCCATGCCCGTGAACGGCTAACTGCCATGCGTGGCAAAGATGAAGCCCACCGCCTGTTCACCAGTGATCTGACCGTCAATGAATTTTTGTTGGTTAAAGAAGCAGGCTTTGACCCGGTTGGCATGGTCGTTGGCTGCTCGATGTATCACATTGGCTTTCAATGGGCAGGTGTGAACCAGAATATGGAAATGACTGTTCTTTCGCAAGCGATGTATCATGCGCGGGAGCTGGCAATGGCCCGCATGGAAGAAGAAGCGGATGCCCTGGGGGCCGATGGCATTGTGGGTGTGCGGCTGACCGCCAAACATATGGAATGGGAACCAAATTTGGCCGAGTTTGTAGCGATCGGGACTGCCGTTCGTGCCCGTAACCGTGATGTCTCCTATCGTACTCTGGACAACAAACCCTTTACCAGCGACCTCTCCGGGCAGGACTTCTGGACTCTTTTACGGGCAGGCTATCGACCCGTTGGTATGGTGATGGGCAATTGCGTTTACCATGTGGCTTACCAGGGCATTGGACAGTGGTTCAAAAATCTGGGCAAGAATGTGGAAATGACTAACTTCACCCAGGGGTTATATGATGCCCGCGAACTGGCAATGGAACGGATGCAAGCAGAGGCTACTCACCTCAAAGCAGAGGGCATTGTGGGTGTGCAGCTGCACGAGGGGCGTTATTCCTGGAGTGCCCATGTAATCGAGTTTTTCACCGTGGGAACAGCGGTTATTCCCATTCGTGCTGATCACCACATTCCAACACCACACCTGATGCTGTCTGTGAATGATTAGGGTGTGAATGATCAGGGGGTGAGTTAGACCAATCCGGTCAGTCGCCTGCCCAAACGTCAGCATTAGGATTCACCAATGAGCATAAAACCTGCCCAGGCTGCTGGATCGGGATACTGTTGCATCACCGTTAACATTGCTTTGCGTAGCGCTTGCGCTTTATCGGGCGACTGCTTGAGGTTCTGGTAAAACTGAACCATTAACTCGGCGGTTGGAGTATCCGGAATTGACCAGAGCGATACGACGATACTGGGTACGCCTGCGTCGATCAATGCACGGGACAATCCCAGAATGCCATCGCCACTGATCTCCCCCCGTGCTGTGTTACAGGCACTTAAGACCACGAGATCCGCCTTTAGCTTCAGGTCTAAAATATCGGCAACGGTGAGAAACCCCAGATCGCCTTCCGTGGGCGCAAGCGCAATGCCACCGGGTACGCCATATCCAGCAAAATCATAGAGTAGCCCGTGGGTCGCGAGATGAATAATCCTCGCCTCCTGCATTTTCTGCGTCACAACTTGACGCGTTGCTGCCGCTCCAATCAACGGCTTTGTCTGCAAGAGGCCAGCGATCGCGATCGCTTCCCGTTCAGCTCCAGGTAAGCTGGCTAAAGGCGTGGGTAAATCAGTCAGACCAATTTGCAAGCTGGGCATGGCCGGATTCCCAACGACCAATGCAGAGACAGCGTTCCCGTTTGCTGATTGATGGGAGTGCAACTGGTGGGTCAGGTTCAACACCTGAAGAGAGGGTGCCATCAGGATCGAATGCTGCTGGATTAAATAGGTTCCCGAAGGATCAGACAGTGCGGCAAACGGCACCATGGATAGTGAGTCCTGCGGCACGAAGATCACTGGGGCGTCTGGACTGCGGGGCAGGAGATCCGCGATCGGTTGAATCAATAGCTGATGTAATTGCTGGAGCGGCGTATTCTTGGGTTGCTTTGAGCGACTGGGACGGTTGAGGGCAACATTCTCTTGTAGCCCAATCCCGCGATCGTTAACCCCAATGGATTGTCGAGCCAGAGCGACCATCTGGCTCAAGGACGGTTGAAGGCCCCGCAAATTGACACGGCGTACCGCAATTTTTCCGTCTGGTTGCACGACCCAGATCAGCAACTCCGATTCTCGTAACTGGCTAGTGGTGGAAAAGTCTCCCGCACGCAAAGAGCCGGGATAGGCATGAATATCCTGATAGACGAGGGTGTATTCCACCAGGGTTGCCCGTCTTGTTCGTGCTATCTGCTGAATTTGCTCGACTGTCAGTGGTGCTAACGTCAGGGATTGCAGGGCGGCCTGTGGATTGCGTGTCCCTTGCGTTTGACGTGAAAAACCTTTAGCCAGGAATTGGGCAAGAACGCCTGCGTGGCTCCGGTCAGCGACGACCAGCGCTTCCTCAACTTTATTTTCTGAAATCAACACTTGTTGGAGAAACCGATCAGCCATGAGTTGATCCGTTGCACCGGTTAACGCGCTGACCTCGGCAATTAATCGATCGTTAACTGTGATGTCAGGCTGGTCTGGATGGGCATGCTGCTGCATTACCGCAATGCCCTGTCGTACCGCTTGCTCTGCCTCAGCAAATCGGCCAACCTTTAAGTACGTCAGCCCCAAACTAAGCAGGCCAGTGGGATAGCCCTTACCAAGTTGTAACACCTGCTTTTGATAGGTCAGGGCTTTGGCATTGTCGCCCTGTTCACGGTAAGCGCTAACCAAACCTTCTAATGCTTCTGCTAGCTCAGCATCGTTCGGGCTGCTTTGTTTCTGAATTAACGTGAGCGCCTGTTGTTGACGGTCGATCGCCCTCGTGTAGTTCTGGGTTGCATAGGCGGCCTCCCCAGCCGCAACCAGAGCCGTGATTTCGATACGTGTATCGTGTAATTTGCGTGCGGCTACTAATGCTTGTTCCAGCGCTTGGGCCATCGCTTCATTGTTACCAGCATCTTTGTAGATCAAGGCCAGTACCCGATCGCCCTGGTCTTCTTTTAGCCAATCTTTTTGTGCCTGAGCAATCGCGATCGCTTGCTGTTGTGCCTTCACGGCGCTGTCGTAATCATGGTGTCCCAGATAGGCCATTGCCAGAAAGCTCAAAACATTTGCTTGACCAGCCTCATCGCCGATCGCCTGGTAGATTTGCAACGCCTTCAATGCAGGGTTGAAGATAACCCTTGGCTCTAAAATACGAAATTTTTGCTCGGTCATGGTCATCGCCTGGTCGTAGAGCTGATCGGCTTCGGCCTTGCGGGTAGGGGGCGATTGCGTCAGGGCGATCGCTGGTATGAATACGGCGCTCCCCCCCAAACAGAGTGCAGTGGGTAAAGCAATACAGCTTTTCCCTAGCAGATGAAGGACAGACTTTGACGACTGGGTGTGTGGGGTAGGGCTTCGGCGTGAGCGCTCAGCCGCACAGTGTGGGGTGTTGTGCCTGAAAGTGAGCGTTGCTATAACCCATCGCTTTACAGAATCAAGTCGCTGACGTTGCGATCGAAGTTTAGTCATTGTTGGCTATGGCACAATTGCTTGCGGTAATTGTTTAGTGTTCAGAGTATAAAGGCGAAATCCATCACGGTTATTCAGTTCGTGCAGTGAATGTTTTTGCACAATCTTCGGTCTGCTTGTGCTCACGATTAATGCACCCACTCTCACTATCCCAACAATCACGGCATTGTCCAGGCGATCGAGGAATGAGGCGAAGACTGAAAATAACCGGGGCAATATACGCCTGAATCCATCAATCAGATAAAAAGTGTCATTGATAGCCGAGTAAATACGAATACACGTACTTTGTGAGCACGTTTTGAAAGCTCTGCCTCTAGCCGTAAGTCGTGATCGACAGGAGGAGAGAGGTAATGGATCGCGTTTGCAGATTTGATAAGAGGAGTTTTTGGAACTAGCGACAATGCGAAATACACCAATGGTTATACCCGAATCCAAGCAAGAGCGTACCCGAATCCATCGACGGGATTTGCTGAACAGCTTATTTATTGGAGTTGCTCTCGGCACTGTATTACTGGGTGCACCCCTGGGCTGGTTTGCCCATCGCATCTATTCACAACAGCGCACAGCTCAGGTACTTCTTTGTCGGCAACGAAATTTTGGCCTGACTGAAACGGATTTGCAGGCACGGTGTGGTCAGCCCTACTGATGGGAGGTCTTTGCTTGCAATATTGAACTGCATCGCGTTGATGGAAGTCGGGCGTTGCGCGATTAAATCTTTGATCGCAGTCTAAATCAGCGTCACTATGCCAGGTGGAACCGCTTTCAGATTCAGGGTGACTGAACCTGAAATTTGGCACGTTCAATGGAACCGCTCTTCAAGGCGTGATGGCCGCTTCAGGGAAAAGTGCGCGATCGCTTTGGCAGAACTTTATAAAAATCTGCCTGAAATCGGTGCGCTTTACCGAAGATTTATCTGTCTAGAGCAACTTTCCCTTCTGGGTAAAGTCAATTTTGAACGTACATAGTGATGGGAGTGTTATGAGCCAAAAACTGTTTGCCTACGTCAGTCGCGCTGTTGTGGGGACAGCCGTGATTGCGATCGCTCATTCTGGATCGGCGCTAGCCGCATCTTCAGCGGTAGGGAACGATCAGTCAGGTCTGCCCGCCGTTGCGGCATCGGCACGAGTCATCAATGTTGCGGATGCTGGCAGTCGAGCGAAGGATGATGACCAGAAAGATGATGATGCAATCAAAAAGCTACCGAAATCGGTTTCGAAGGCTGTTTTCAAAGATCTGGCTAAACGGACTAAAGCCGATGTTTCAACATTTCGCATTGTGAAAGTTGAAAGACAGGAATGGGCAAACGGCTGTCTTGGGCTTGATCAAGCAGGCGTTAGCTGCACTCAGGCGATCGTGCCGGGGTATCAAGTGGTGGTATTGCACGAGCAACAGTACTGGGTCTACCGCACTGACGAGGTTGGTTCAATCATTGCTTACGATACGGCAGCCTCACAGGCGCTAGTCGCACAACAGAGCAGCCAGCAGGTTGTAACTACTGAAACTCAAACGACTACTGCGACTTCAAGCAGCGGGACTTCAAGCAGTGCGACTTCAAGCAGCGCGACCTCAAGCAGCGCGACCTCAAGCAGTAACACATCGACCGGCAGCACAACGGCGACAAGCTCGACTCAAGTTAGCTTTAAGGATGTGTCGTCGTCCTACTGGGCCAGCACGTTTATTAGTGAATTAACCAGACTAACGATCGTGGAGGGATTCCCGGATGACACCTTCCGTCCCAACGACTTTCTGACGAAGGCACAGTTTGCGGCGATGGTGAGTAAAGCCTTTGATCACACTGAAACACGGAGCGCGATCGCGTTTCGTGATGTTGCAGAAAGCTATTGGGCCTATACCGCAATCCGCAAAGCCTATGCCATGGGCTTGCTGGGCGTAGATACGCGCGATGACTTTAATCCTACACGCCAGTTGACGCGTCTGGATGTCTTAATCACGCTGGCGCAAGCGCTCAATTACACCACCACAACGCGTTCTGTGAGCAGCATTCTATCGGTCTACAAAGATGCGGCCAGCATTCCAGCCAGCTATCGTACTCTGATTGCGGCCCTGACTGAACGGGGGTTAATCGTTGACTATCCCCATGCCGATCGCCTCGAACTCACCCGTGTCATTACGCGATCGGAAGTCACAGCGTTCCTTTACCAGGCCATGGCGAGCGTTGGTAAAGTGCAGCCCGTTGCCTCTCCTTATATCGTGAAAGAGGGAACTGTAAGACAGGAGCGCGTCAGCAATACCAACGCCAGTGGCAGCGCAGCCACCAAAAAGCGGCATTGCAACCAGGGCATTGGCAATGGTTCAGAAGGGTGTGATCCGGGCAATTCCCGGCCTCGTGGGGGCAGTAATGACGAAGGTGGGAGAACTCCTGGCAACAAATAATGCCATGTTCTTCAATCGCCTGAAAACAGGATAGCCACCGCAATACAGGATATGGCAGAGGTAGGTCGGAACGCTGACCTGGGTATTATGCTGTCGCCAGCAGTGCCTTCAGTGTTCTGACTACAGCAATATATCTCCGGGAGAGAGCTTTCTTGAATCTGGCAACTTCAAGGCACTGTGGAGCCGCCGCTGTCGCTCAAGCCCGAGCTTGCGTGGCTGCCAGCGCGATCGCCTGGGGAAAGATGCGGTGTTCCTGACTATGAATGCGATCATGCAGGCTGGCCAGCGTATCGTCTGCAAGGACGGGGACTGCCGCCTGCATAATGATATCGCCGCTATCCACCTCAGGGACTACCAGATGAACCGTGCAGCCTGTGATTTTAACACCTGCTGCCAGGGCTTGTTCCACCGCTCGATTGCCCTTGAAGCTGGGAAGCAAACTCGGATGAATGTTTAAGATGCGCTTGGGAAAGGCGTTGATTAATACTGGCGTGACAATTCGCATCCAGCCCGCCATGATGACCCATTCCACCTTGTATTGCTGTAGCGTAGTTACAATCGCCTCATCCAGGGTTTCGCGATTCTCAAATTCACGGTGATTCAGCAATACCGATGGAATGCCCCACCGTTCGGCTCTCGCCGCTGCTTTGGCGTCAGGGTTATTGTAAATCAGCACTTGTATCTGGGCATTGAGCGCACGGTCAGCAATCGCCTGCGCGATCGCCTCAAAATTGCTGCCGCTGCCGGATGCCATGACTCCCAGTTTAAGCGGCGAATCAGTTTGGGACGGCTCCATTAATCCCGGTGGTGAAATCAAACTGGGTGTCGTGTCCACAGCCGTTAAGTTAGCGCCCATAACGATCAACCATCAAAGTGTGAATGACCCCAATATTAGCTGTAATGCTGGGTGTCGTAAGCGTTGAGAGCGTTCACTCTACCATGATTAGACGAGTCAGTGATCACCGCTATCAGGCTTGTCGATTGCACATTAATGCCGTCATCATCAGGGGCGATCGCGCATTGCCTACCCCAAGATTTCCGCGACGGCCTGTTTTACAGTTGGATACTGGTACTGAAATCCAGTTGTCTGGGTACGTTTGGGTAGAACTTGCTGCCCTTCAAGCACGACTTTTGCGCCATCCCCCAGCAGTGTCTCCAGCGCAAAACCGGGGACTGGAAGCCAGGATGGACGGTGCATCACCTCACCGAGCGTGTGGCTAAATTCAGCCATGCGGACTGGATTCGGAGCTGTAGCATTGTAAACGCCTTCCATTTGCGGTTGCGTCAGTGCCTGCAAAATCAAGTTCACCAGATCCTCCCGGTGGATCCAGGAGAACCACTGTTTACCCGTTCCGATCGGGCCACCGGCAAACAGCTTAAACGGCGGAATCATCTTGGCAAGCGCGCCGCCATTGCCCAGCACAATACCCAACCGCACAATGACCAGTCGCACCCCGGCTTGCTTGACCTTCTCGGCTTCCGCTTCCCAGGCCTCACAGACCTGCGCCAAAAAATCGTCACCGGGCGGGCTGGTTTCATCAAAAGTCGCGGTTTCGCTGGTGCCGTAGTAACCGATCGCGGAGGCATTGACCAGGACGCTTGGCTTCTGAGCAGCTTGAGCGATCGCGTCTACCAGCTTCTGCGTTCCCAACTGACGGCTCTTGAGAATAATCTGCTTCCGTTCTGGTGTCCATCGGCTTTCGGCGATCGGTTCACCGGCCAGATTCACCACCCCATCGCAGCCTGCGATCGCTTGCTGCCAGTCGCCCGACTCCGTTGGTGTATAAGCCACGACATCAACGCCGGGAACGACTGATGTTGGAAAGAGGCGCTTTGCCTGTAGTGGGTTACGCGTCAGAATGACAGCAGAATGCCCGTCTGATTGCAGTCGTTCAACTAAGCGGCTACCAACAAATCCGGTTGCACCCGTAATGGCTACTTTCATACAAACTTTTGTAGGAGGTCAAGTAGGGAGTAAGCGAGGCTAGAGGGAGCCAGGACACTCACGGTTGGAAGTTAAAGTTGGGGCGTCGCAGCAGGCTTGACCGCTATTCTTTGCGATCGCCGTATTCCATGCCGTTGGCTTCCGCATAACGGTGCATGAAACGCATAAAACGCTCCCAGTGGTCATCGCGATCAATCTCAAAGCGGCACTCCAGACGCTCAAAGTCATCGCCTTCGGGGCCGCCAAATATGAACTTTACAGAGGACGGTTCAACCAGGATGTCGCCTTCCGCGTCCGTTAGCTTCAGGCTGTTGGAAAATTGCTGCCGAAAACTGTTGAACCGCTCGATCGCATTCACCTTTCTAAACGTCATCACTACAATCCGCGCTCCCGATCGATTTCGCCGCAGGCTGACATCATCCAGCGCTTCGGCGATGCCTTCAAAAAATTGAATGCTTGGGATCGAAAAAATCATGAAGCAACGGTGAAGCAGTCGATCTCAGTATACCGAAGTTCCGTCGGTGTGATTGAAACCTGATCCCGCCGCCGCTGCGGTGCGCGATCGCGCGGCGATTTCCACTACAGTAGAGGTTATCGCTTCTTTTACCACAGTATTTAGATTACCTCGATGACCGTGCCGCTCTGGTTATCTACCGTGCCCCCCCTCTGGCTTCAAATCGCAGCGACTGGAGCCTGGGTTGGTTTGCTTGGCTTACTGGCAGAATGGCTGCATCGCTATACCGCTGTCGGGCCAGAAATTGTTCGTAAGGTGGTGCATATCGGTGCCGGTAACGTGATTTTGCTGGCGTGGTGGTTGGCGGTACCGGCTTGGTTAGGCGTTGGTGCCTCGATCGTGTTTAGCGCGATCGCCTTTCTCTCCTACCACTTGCCAATTTTGCCCAGCATCAATGGCATTGGTCGAAAGAGCCTGGGAACCTTTTTCTACGCGGTCAGTATTGGCGTGCTGGTTGCCTGGTTCTGGTCGATTCACCAGCCTTACTATGCGGTTTTGGGCGTGCTGGTGATGACCTGGGGGGACGGGTTAGCGGCGCTGGTGGGTCAGCGGTTTGGTCGGCACCCTTACAAGCTGTGGGATATGCAAAAGAGCTGGGAGGGGTCGCTCACAATGGCGATCGTGAGCTATATCGTCAGTGTCCTGATTTTGCTGAGTGTGCAGGGTAATGTGTGGCAGTCCTGGGTGATCGCGCTGGTTGTGGCGATCGTCGCAACTGGACTGGAGGCATTCTCAAAGTTTGGGATTGACAATCTAACAGTGCCGTTAGGCAGCGCCGCCGTTTGCTTTGGTCTTTGCCAGCTTCTGTAGCTGTTGCCACACAGCGTGTTCCAACAGCAAGGGAGAAAGCCAACTCACAATCGGGTCTGTTCAATTAACGTTATTCTCGGTGTTGTGGCAACGGCGATGGCTGGAGGCACCCTAATCGAGAGAACGATACAGACCGTTTTTGCCAATTCTGTCCGTCAGGGTGAGGTCAGGCACGCGTGTACCATGTGAGAATCAGCAGTACTCCAGTCAACGGAAACATCCCGATTCATTTACCAGTCCTGTTTCAAGTACCAGTCCTGTTTCAAGACCGGTAACCGCTGAGCCAGTTCTGGTTGTGTTTTCTATCCTAAAGCTATGTCGTCTACAGTCAAGCCGCCCTCGCCTACATCCATTGAAACGCTGCCGCTGATTAATCAGCCTGATCCGTCTCAACTCGATAGCATCAAAGCCCAACTCGATTTAGTGTTGCTGGCACTGGAAGCCCTGGCGGGAATTGGATCTGAGGCCATGCTGCAAGCCGCCACCGATCTCAAGCTGGAATCGCTTGTTGCTGATCGTGTGGCACTGTGGCGGTTGCGCCAGTCCAGCCCCTTGCGAAAAGGGCAGGGTGGGCGCAAAAAACTGGATGTCGAGGAGGCACGGGCGCTGGTTTTAATTAGCTGTCATTTGGCGAAGCAGCATGCCGAAACGATCCGTCGTGCCGTGGCGCTTTTGGAACAGATGGCGGAACAAAAGCGTGAACCGCACCAAACAGCCTTGCTGGGGGACTATCTGGATGCTTTTAACAATACCTACCAGGAACGGATGGACGATGGCGATCGCGTTTCACCAAATGTGCTGATGAATCTTGCGCTCAAGCTCTTGATTGACCTGTTGTTTTACAGCGCTGCCAATGGGCCTCGTCGCCTCTGGCTGGCCCTGATGGATCGATCAAAAAATAGCAATAGCTATCCTGCCGTTAGTGGTAGTTAGGAGTCAGCAATCAGCAATCAGGCGTTAGATGCCCAATGCCTAAGTCAGAACGAAGCCACCCCTGCAAAAAGCTGGACGCTAACCGCTAACCGCTGAAAGCAAATCTCCACAAGACTCAAGACTCATCAGTAGGGTGGTGTCAAGCGTAACTCCAGAGCTTCTTCTAGCCTCTCCGTCCCCCTTCCCATTGTCTACCGAACCATCTACACGCCTATTCAACGTTGATTTCATGTCCCATTCCATTCTGCGACGATACACTCCTCCAACCTGCACGCTAGAGATTATGGCGCAGCAGTCGCCGCTGACTCGCTGGGCCGGCCAATCCGTGCTAAAGCATGTGCGGTTTCAGCTCACGTTGGATGATCCCAAGCTGCCAAAAGACCAGTGGGTAACCCTTCGGGGCGATCGCGCACAGCTAGAAGCGCTGCGTGAAGTGGTTTCGGATTACGTACAGAACTTTTTGGAGCGCTCTCAAAGCCTGCTTAACGTGCCTGAAACACCATCGTCCGGGGAGGCGATCGCGGTGTTTCCTTCGACCGCAGCATGGGAAACGACCGCTCTAGTCGCCACTGCCAATCGAAACGGATTGGCGCTGAAACCGCGGGGGCTACTGGCGCATGAATTACTGCTGGGTACACTGGCACCCCCTGAAACGAATGGCATGGTTCATCTGAGTACGCTACAGCTATTTGATCTGGCCAATGCGCTGGATGAATATGCGACGGATGGGGTTGCCCTACCAACGTTGTCGCGATCGCGATGGGCATTGCCCACCACACTCAACTGGGGTCAAATGGCTGCTGCGGGCTTGATTGTGATTGGCCTGTCGGCGTCGGTTGCAAAACTGGTTGACAACAGCATGAAATCGGGCAGCCCTGCTACGAGCCAGGGAGCCAGCAGCAGCGATCAGCAAATTGCAACTCAATTGCCGCCCTCAACGGCGGATAATTCGGCCCCATCGATCGCCTCTGACCAAAAGCTACCGCCGCCCCCACCCATAGGCTCAACGGTGCCGGCCAGTCCCGGCTTACCGACCTTTCCCCTGACGTCCCCAACGACATCTGCCGCCAATCCCAAACTGCCAGCGGGAACGATGACCATCAATCCTGCACCCACCACTCGAGCGCAAACCAAAGCGGGTGGTAACCAGGTTGCGATGCTACCCGGTACAGTCTTCCCAGGGGCGGCTGGTGCCGCGCGATCGCAGCCGCTACCGCCCATGCCAAAGCCCCTGGCCATGAAGCGTGAATTTGCTAATGCGCCGCCCCCTCAAGCCGGTGCAGCAACCCGTTCTGCGGCTGGCGATCGCCTGAGCCAGACCGAAACCGGCACAGCCTTCGATACAATCCCGCAGGTTGCAGAAGCCAGACAATATTTTCAGCGGCGCTGGAGTCCGCCACAGGGAATCACGCAAACGTTAGAGTACACCCTACTCGTAGGTGCTAACGGCTCGATTCAACGCGCGATCCCATTGGGGCAGGCGTCTGGTGACTACATCGATCGCACGGGTATGCCACTCGTTGGCGAGCCTTTTGTGTCTGCCATCAGTGGCGGGCGAAATGCTAAAATTCGCCTCGTGTTAAGTCCAGATGGTGCAGTCAAAACCTTTTTAGAAGGATTCTATTAAAATTGGCGTCTACTCAACGCAATGCAGGGGGCAGTATGGCTACCCCCTGCAAACCCATCAATTTAGCTGCTTTGACGTTCGCTGATCGAAACGAGAAGTGATGATCAGGAACTGCGCTTGCGTCCCTTCAGCTTCTGACGACGGCGGTTACTGGCCACAACCGCCGCATCAACCGGAAAACCGACCAGCGGAATCACCTGGTATGCGCGCTCAGCTTCTAACTGCGTTAGCTCCAGGTAGTTGACCCAGTGGATGCAATCAACTGGACACGTATCGATCGCCTCCTGGATTAGCTCCTCGGAATCACCATCCTGACGCACAACGCGCGATCGACCGTAATCCGGTTCAATGTAGAACGTGTTACGGGCTACGTGAGCACAATGCTTGCAGCCAATGCAGGTCACTTCATCGACATAAACGCCCTTCTGCCGAAATGCGCCGCCCAGTTCCGGTTCTAGCCCGGAGCGCTCCGGAGTATCCCGAAGCAACCCGCCCAGTTCCGGCTCTAGCCCGGTACGTGCTTCGGCGGACAATTCAGAACGCCAATCGGAACTGTCAGCCGATCCCGGCAGGTCAAACCCCGTCATTAGGCACTCCAGCGCTGTAGAACCAGACGGATCGAACCATCATTGTTCTGCTGCTGCTCCGTCACTTGGAACCCCTTTTGGGTGGACTCATTTAGTACGGTGTGATAAGCGTAGCGCTGGGTAACACGGCTCAGGAAGCGATCAACCGTCCACTCTTGACGCCAATATTGCAGATCGGCAACCAGCTCATACTCGCTACCGTTCCAGCGAAAACCAATGTCATAGCCGTTTTCTTGCTCGATCGCAATCTCAGCCGTCTGTGTCTGGCCACGGTAACCCCGTACAGTCTCAGGGCCAGCCTTCCAATTGATTCCCAGATCGGTTAGAGCCGACTGCAACGAAGAAAGGTTACGAATTTGAGTTTTAATCTGGCTAAAGTGTGACATGGTGATTTTTAAGGAATGGGCTGGACAAGCTGACAAAAATTACCACTCGCTAAAGGTGGCTTTGTTCGTAGCGGTGAGAGATTGTTGATTGGTTTGAGCAAAATATTCAGACGTTTGCTCTTGGCTCACGACTTGACCGAGCTGAGCTTCGATCGCCGCTGTTACCTCAGCGCAAGATGCGCCAATAATGCCCGTCACTTTCTCTTGCACCCGACCATCAGGATAAATAATGAATTCCAACGTTTCCATGTATGTGCTCAGTAGGGATTGAGTAAAGCGTTAGACCTTAACGAAGCGGCTGAGGCGTGAGGCCGTCTTAAACCTTTATATATAGAGGTGCGCTTTCGCATTCTCAGCAACGCGGCCTGTGAACATAGAGTAACTGAGCGAATCAAAACGAATCAAGACTTAACAAAAAGTAAGATTTCATAGGGGTGTCAGCTCAGTTATTTGACAGTTTCGCTTAACTTTCTATTGCAGTCAAGCTGAAAATAGATGATGTTTCTATTTACAAAAGTTTACGAAAAACTGTTCGTAATTAGCGTCTATCTTCAGACGGGTTCTGCGTAAACGGTCTTCTTCACCGGCATTCCAGCAATCAGGATGCAATACCTGGTGAAAATTGGTGCCCGCTTGTATTGACTTTGTTCACGCCATACCCATTTAGAAGGCGCATGGGTAAAGGTTGTCCCCCCCCTTTCATCGATAGGCCTGTTGGCGTTGAGAACTACTTGTCCAGCGAAAAGATTTCAAATCCAAATCGATGACACGCACGCCTGAATAGTCCTAAATTTTGATTTTGATTCGCCACGCACGCGCAATCAGTCTTTGCTGCTGAAAGTTTGATTGACTACCAGCGATCGATAGCCGGTAACGCTTCATGGGCATCGTGATCATCCCATCTGAGGGGTGAGGCACCGTACGAGAGTTGCTGCAAACCCAGCCACAATAGGCTAGGGAAACTGTCCCTTCTGTGGTTTAGCGTTGAGTACGACAAGACATGGTGCCTCCTCTTCCATCAGGAACAGTGCTGCGGCAGCGGTACCTGATCCAGCAGGTTCTCGGTCAAGGCGGCTTTGGTCGCACCTACCTGGCGTTAGACCAAGAGCGCTTTAACGAGCCGTGCGTTTTAAAGGAATTCATCGTTCCCTACCACGACGGAACGCTGATTGAAAAGTCAAAAATTTTGTTTCACCGTGAAGCGAGTACGCTTTACCAGATTCAACATCCTCAAATTCCACGATTTTGGGCGGCGTTTGAGGACGAACAGCGATTGTTTCTGGTACAGGATTTTGTCGATGGGCAAACGTATCGACAGTTGTTGAGCGATCGCAAGCAGGTGGGACAAACCTTCTCGGAAGCAGAAGTTTTGCACTTTCTCAATCATCTTTTGCCTGTTCTGGTTTACATTCACCAGCAGGGCATTATCCATCGCGATATTTCTCCTGAGAACGTAATTCTGCAAACTCAAACCGCCACTCAGCTAGAGCCAGCAACGCCAATCTCTAAAGCTGGGCTGCCGGTTCTGATTGATTTTGGTGCAGTGAAGGAGGCTACAAGCCACTGGCCCTTGATGTCAACGCCCACGCGCGTGGGTAAAGTGGGCTATGCACCGCCAGAACAACTGCAAACAGGTAAGGTCTACCCCAATAGTGACCTCTACGCACTGGCGGCAACGGCCCTGGTGCTGCTGACAGGGCGTGAGCCGTCCACGCTGCTCGATGGTCGGACGCTGAGCTGGAACTGGGAGCCATACGCGCAGGTGGGCGACGAACTGGCAATGGTGCTGCGACGAATGCTGGCGGTGTATCCGGGCGATCGCTATCAGTCCGCTGCCGATGTATTGAAAGACTTGCATTCCTTTGCGGCGACGCCACTGGAAAGTACGCTGCTGCGGCCACCATCATCGGCGTCGGCTGACTCTACACCACCAGCGATCGTAAATTTCATTTCGCAGCCGATTGATCACTCCGAACCGATAGTCAGTGGGGCACCACCAGCTACGACCTATACTTCGTCTACTTCATCGCCCAGTACCGTGAGAACCACGACCCGTCATGAGCCAGTCGGCAAGGCGAGTGGATGGTGGCGGCGACGGGGGCCGATGGGCAGCAATATCAAATTTGGTATTGCGGCCACGGTACTGGCAGGATTGGGCGTTGCCGTGCCGGTCATCTGGCATACCTGGATGAAAGCGCCGGATAGTAACGGCGAGGTTTGGGTTTCAGGGGCCAAGCTGCCTCAGTCTGAAGCGTCTCGCATTATCGACTCACAGGGGATGAATGGCTCAACCTTGGCCATCAAGCCACCCTCTGGACAGCCCAATTCGGACAGTGGCAGTGTCCCGGTGAAAACCAACAAACCCCTGCAACCGATCAAATTTGCACCTGGCAAAATCGCGGCTGAACTTCAGGGCACGCTCCAGTCGTCTGAAGTCCAGCCATACGTCCTGGATGCGGCGCAGGGGCAGATCCTGTCCGTGACCATCCAGGGATCGGATGTGGCCATGAATCTGCTGCGATCGAATCAGGAGGCGATCGATTCGGCGTCTTACCAAACGCGTAGCTGGACAGGGCAACTGCCAGCGGACGATCACTACTTGATCCAGGTTTCTGGCTCTGGTGCCTACTCACTCGATGTCTCGATTACACCCACGGCACGTCCCGCACAGGAGCAGATTCAACGGGTGGCGTTTGCCCGTGGTAAGACGGGTACGACCGTCACAGGACAGCTTGCCCCTAGTCAAGTCCAGCGTTACCTGCTCAAGGCCAAACGGGGACAGGTGCTGGCTGTGAAGGTGCTACAGGGCGAGGTTGGGTTTAGCACGATCGCGCCGGACGGTCAGCGCATCGGTGGTAGCGTTACCAATACTAAAAACTGGCAGGGCCGCTTACCTCTGGATGGCGATTATGTCATTGAAATTTCGACAAACCGCACGGGCGACTATGCGATCGGGTTTGAAATTTTTTGATGTAAAAGTCGCGCGCGACCCGTTGCCTTTTGCGTCCTTACGCTTCATCGCGTTCCAACTCGGCGGCAACTAAATTGACCAACTTCTCTGCTGCCCCAGATGAGCCACGGGCATGGCGGAGGCGATCGCGCATCTGCGCCAATTTTTTTGGGTGCTCGAGATAGTCCAGCACCATGGTTGCGATTGTCTCTGGTTGTAGGTTGCCAGCCAGTTCGGGGACAATTTCAGCGTTTGCCCAGATATTGGGCCACGCCAACCGGCCTAACCGTTTTAACGCCAGATGCGTCATGAATGTGGCCACCCGTCCGCCAATCAACGGCAGATTGGCCAGCAGTCCAGGGATACCGTCCCACGTGCGGATTTGATCGCTCTGCTGTAGTGGGATCAGCACAATCATTGGGACAGCTAGAGCACCCAGTTCGGCGGTGTTTGCACCCACCGTCGTCAGACAAAGGCTGCACTGCAACAGCAGGTCATAGGCGGGTGTCTCCGTCCACAGGTCGATTTGCAGCCCCGAGCGTGTCTTGAGAAATGGTCGTTGGGTTGAGGCTTCTGGTTGTACCAAGGCCGCAGCACCCCAACCAAACTGCGCGATCGCCGGATTAGAAGCTGGATTGGCGAACGTGGCCAGTGTTGGTAGCGCCAACGCGGGGGCAACCGCAATCACAAAGCGAACGTCTGGTCGAACCGCGTGGACGTGTTCGGCGATCGCCAGACACAGCGGCACGCCTAAGGAGAGTTTGGTTGGCTTGGATCCTGGGAGCAGACCGATCAGTGGCTGAGCCGATGAGCCAGTGAATGGGTAGGAGGGTGAAGCATTTTCTTCGCCTTCACGTGTGGTTCTCCCTGTTTCCCTTCCCGCTTCTGCCATCAAATCGCCAACTACGGTAAATTTATGGGCGTATTTCTGGGGAGCACGAGCCGCAATCTCGTCGCGCATAACGCCGAATCGATCAACCCAGCGGTGCCAGCGGGCTTCCCATTCGGCATAGATGATTGTGCGATAGCCCAATCGCTTGCCAATGACCACAGGGAAAAATTGATCGCCACCCAAAAATAAAACGACGCCGCGCGATCGCCAATCCCAACCTGCCACAGTTTTGCCCCACAGGAGGAAGGGAAAGAAGTGTTCTGCGCCCTGCACGCGATCGACTTCGGGGTAACGGCGAGCGATTGTGGCTTCCTGCCCATTGGCGTTGGCGTCGGGCGACAAGACGACCGAAATCCGCACCTCTTTTCGATCGTTGCCAAATCGCCGCCGCAACGCCTGGACAACGGGCTTGACCCAGGTTGCCAATTCACCCGGTCCGTTGGAGAGAATTAAGATATCGATGGCCTGCGGCACCCGCGTTGCAGTCTCTTGCACAAGTCAAACCCAGGACGGCTGTAACGTCACACGTTAGGATTGGCCTGATCATAAATCAAAGCCTTGAGTTGCGGCGTACTAGAGTATAAATCGACACCGTATTGGCGGCCAGGGAATTAAAAATTGTGCGATCGTACTGCTGCTATTGATGAGACGATATATTGGTGAAACGATATAGTGAGCTTAGTCACTATGTAAAGGGGAGTCCAATCGATCTCGATGCGATTCAGGCGATGCTGGAGCAGACCTGAATTTTATGGCGATCGATACGCTATTTGCGACCGTAAACGCTACGCGGTTGGGGTTCCTTCCCCGCATCAACGAGAAGAGTTAACCTCGATGAGCAACCCCACTTCCGTCCTGGAAGATCTGCTGCAAGTCCTGCCCGAACTGAGAACCCAGATTTATTTCAAATCTTCCCTAACCGCGCTCTCTCACGCGATGGAAGATCAAGTTCTTGCAGGAGTTGGTAGTTCGCTGGTGATTGCCAGTTTTCAACGTGAACGCTTCTATCGGCAGGAAGCGCATCGCTATTTACGGATTTCTGAGCAAGCTGACCAGGTGTACGTGCTGGCAGCGCCAGAGACTGATTTTGCCAATCGATTTGACCACTACGAAATGATTGCCTTTGAGCCAACCGATGCGCTGGCGCAGGAATGGCATTTGGTGGTGGTGGGTGCCCACTACGCCGCTTGTCTGGTCTGTAAAGAGAAGCCAGCTCCTGTGGCTACGGTTGATTCGACAATGCAACTGGCAACCGATCAGGCGCGGCGCTTTGAAGGCATCTGGACGTTCGATCGCCA
>JAJPKC010000127.1 GCA_021323955.1 Oscillatoriales cyanobacterium Centralia_MAG_596
CCATACCCATGGGCAACGGCACATCCAGATCGCTCTGCTGCTTTGTCCCCGGAAAGTTTGCTTCGCAGTGCATCGAGAACGTAAACACGCTGGAATCGTTCTGAAAAATGAGCGCTGTGCCGTCCCCCTGATGGACATCCAGATCGACAATCAGTATCTTCTGGACAAGATTCAGCGTTTGGAGCACGCGAGCCGCGATCGCCAGGTCATTAAAAATACAAAATCCCGATCCATAGTTGGGAAACGCATGATGTGTGCCACCAGCAGTGTTACACGCCAGCCCACACTGCAGCGCCAACTGCGCGGTCAGGATGCTCCCACCCACTGCAATGCAGGTACGATCGACCAGTGCTGGACTCCACGGCAACCCAATTCGTCGCTGGGCTTTCGCGTCTAATGTTCCGTCATAGTACGCCTGCACATAGTCTGACGTATGCACGAGTTCAATCCAGTCGATCGACGGTAGCGCGGGCGTATGAAACTGCGATGCTTCCACAACGCCATCCGCCAGTAGTCGTTCATACAGCAATCTAAACTTTTGCATGGGAAACCGATGTCCGTCTGGCAACGGTGCAACATAGTTTGGATGGTAGACGATCGGTAAGTCCATGTAGCAACGTATGAGAGCAGGGGCTGTTACGGAAAGCGCTTGACGGCGGCCTGCCTCTGCCCCTTTACCCGGCCCCGTTATTCTTCAATAAACTGCCAGCGATCGAACATGGCGGCCTGTCCACAGCGCTGACTGTGCTCATCAAGCACATCCCAGATGATGACATTTTGAATCCAAAAGCGGTGGCCGGTGCTGGAGATCCGAATGCCTTTGTAATCGCTAATGTACCCGTGGGTTTTGGCCTGGGAGAGGAGGCGATCGCGTTCCTGGCGCTCTACGGGTTCCGCTGTGAGGCGCGAGGGCGTTTGGGTAAACTCCTCCCAATCCATTTCCCACAGGTCTAACGCTTTATAGTTACCGTAGTTCAAGATTGGATCAGATTGGGTTCCGTGAGAGACGACGACAAATGATGCATTAAAGAGAGCCTCGGCGATCGCAGACGGCGTCCCCTCCAAATGCAGAAGGGAACGACTGGTCCAGTGCCGAAAGCTGCGTAACAGCCGCTCAGTATGACGAATGGTGTCAGGCTGCTGCCAGGGAAAGGCAAAATTGCTCACGTAAATTCAGCAGTTCGATGATTTGACTAGCTTACAGATTATTATGATAGATGTGTTTAAAATTCTTCATAAAGTGCTGTGGTAACTCAACAACTGACGACACCGCCTCTTGAGAAACTCACCTGGGACTGGCAGGGATACTCAATTCAGTACACTGTTGCTGGCACCGGTCGCCCGCTGCTTTTAGTCCACGGCTTTGGGGCTTCGCTGGGGCACTGGCGACACAATATTCCGGCTCTGGCCGCCGGTGGCTATCGAGTATTTGCGATCGATCTGCTAGGATTCGGTGGTTCTGCAAAGCCCGCGTTGGATTACAGCCTGGAGCTTTGGCAGGCGTTGCTCAACGATTTCTGGAGTGCTCACATTCAAGAACCCACGGTATTTGTGGGGAACTCGATCGGCGGGTTGTTGTGTTTGATGCTGCTGGCAAACCATCCCGAAACGGCAGCGGGAGGCGTCCTGTTGAACTGTGCGGGGGGGATGAACCACCGTCCCGGTGAGCTAAATCCACCGCTGCGACTGATCATGGCCGCCTTTACCAACCTGGTGCGATCGCCGTGGTTGGGGCCATTTATCTTTAACCAGATTCGCCAAAAGCACCGCATTCGTCGGACGCTATCGCAGGTGTATCGTAACCGCGATGCGATTACCGACGACCTGGTAGACATGCTGTACGCGCCGTCCTGCGATGAGGGGGCGCAACAGGTCTTTGCCTCTGTACTGACGGCACCTCCTGGCCCCAGTCCCGTCGATTTGTTGCCAAACGTGCGGCACCCTTTGCTGGTGTTGTGGGGGGCTGCTGACCCCTGGACGCCGATCGCAGGCGCATCGATCTACCAGCAGTTGGCTGAAACACACCCGCTGAAATTTGTCGCTATTCCAGATACAGGGCACTGTCCCCACGACGATCGCCCCGATGTCGTCAATCCGCTGATCCTGGAATGGCTGAAGGATACCGGGATTTAAGCGATGGGAGATGGGGTGTGGAAAATGACGATGCGTTAATCGATGGGAGGTTGCCAGCAACAGAGATTCACATCTGGCAGGCCAGTCTTGATGGATCGTCGGTTCCGTTACAGCAGTTTGCCGCACTGTTATCGATTGATGAGCAGCAACGGGCGCAGCGGTTTCGCTTTGCCCAGCACCATCGTCGCTATGTCGTCAGCCGTGGCATTCTTCGCATGCTGCTGGGAGACTACTTAAAGACATCACCCGCAGCGCTGGAGTTTTGCTACGGCCATAATGGGAAGCCTGCCCTGGCGATCGCAACGGCGGGTCTGGTGTTCAACGTGTCGCACTCAGAAGACCTGATGCTGTGCGCGATCGCGCGCCATTGTGAGGTTGGTATCGATCTAGAATTTGTTCGTCCCGTGGAGCATCTGGATCGCCTCACGCAACGCTTTTTTTCCGCGCGGGAACATGCTGCAATTCATCAACTGTCCGGCGAGCAGCAGTTGCAGCGGTTTTTCCAGCACTGGACCTGTAAGGAAGCCCTGTTGAAGGCGATCGGCGCACAGCTTACAAGTCTGAGCACGATCGAAGTCGGCATCAGCGACCATACAGCTACGGTGGTGAGCTGGGGCTGTGCGACAGCGCAACCGGTTCAGCAGTGGTCGTTGCAGCTCTTTATGCCTTCGTCGCAAACAGTGGCAGCGGTAGCGGTCAATGCCCCGGCGCGGGGGTGTGTCTTTCGGCTGTGGCCTGTTGATTGTCTCTGAGCGTCCTGTCAGCCGTCCGCGATCGCTTGTTGTTTCTTTACCGATACAACAGGGTCAATTCCGTGAGACATGGAGCATAATGGCTCATCCATCTTTTCTGTCTTCGGGCAATCGGCTGGTGGTGAGGCTGGCTGCTGCGTTAGTAGCAAGGCCGGGGATTTCAGACCGCTCTGGCGGCCGCCCAAGACAGGGATTACTATGCTTTGCCCTTGAGCAATCGACGTTGGAACGCAGGAGGCATGATGCCAGGATTAAACCAATTGCCAGCAACCGCTAATTCACGATCGACCCCCCGTACGATCGCCACGCGTCGTGGTCGTCATTGCGCGCTGCCCTGGGCAGGGATGCTCCGACTTGGCGTTGGGCTGAGTGTTGCGGGTGGTTTGTTGATCACACCCGCGCCCGCACCCGTTTACGCATACACAGGCAACGTCAGTGTGACAATTGACGCGCAGCCGGGAGAATCCTACGAGACGCTCATGCGACGTGCCGAAGCGATCGCCAGGGCTGCAACCCAACGCAGCTTCGATCGAGACATCTTGATCACCGACGTCTCGATTACCATCATCGCGCAGACGCCCACGGCCACAGCCCCCATCCTATCGCTCACAGCTACCCGCCCGCAGTGGCGGAGCCAGCCCGATCCGCGTCGCTGGGCGACGTATTACAGTAGCTCAAAGCGATTGCTGGGCCTGAGCAGTACCCCAGCGGCTGCGCCGGTAACACAGCCGACCGTGACCACGACATCGCCTGCGCGGCCAACGCAGTCTTCTCCGACCACAACCCCCTCCAAGTCGCCCACAGGCGGCACTACGGCAACGGGAAGTACGCAACCTTCCACATCACAGCCATTTCGTCCCATCCCCAAACGTATTCCTACACCTGGAAATATTGGGAAGTAAATGAGGGTTGTAGTGCGTGTCACGGCCACCAGACTATTACAAAGACTGCTTATGCAGAGAGCGAGACTCGCGAATGCTTTTTGGGTTTTGGGATCAACCATTTTTTGCTTTGCGTTTGCGATCGTCTTGCTGAGTACGGCCTCGTTTGCGATTGGCTACCCAATTACGCCGATCGTGTTCTGGTTTGGTTGCTGTGCATCCATTCTGTTTTGTGGGATCGCGGCGAGAACACTCAGTCCAAAATTGAGCCTTGCCCAAACAGCAGGCTTAATACTTTTATTCATCCTGATTTTTGCGGTGTCGATCGCACTATCAGCATCCTTCTATGACCAGACTTACGATGGCCAGATCTATCATCAGTACGCTGTTGATCAGCTTTCATTAGGCTGGAATCCCTGGCGCGACAAAATTGACAATATCTGGGGCGATTCTTACCCCAAGGCACCATGGATCGACGCGGCAGCAATCAATCAGATCACCCACACCATTGAGGCTGGTAAAGCGTTTAACTGGGCATTAATGGTCGGCGCATTGTCGCTTTCGATCGGTGGGCTTCTGACTTGTTCAACAATCAGTATTTTGGACACACTCGGCCTTAGTGTTGTTGCAGCATTTAATCCTGTTGCAATTGATCAAAGTCTGAGCTTTTACGTGGACGGGCAGCTCAGTTCGCTTTTGCTGGCGTTAGTGGCCACGCTCGGGGTATTGGGGGCTGACAAACAGAACCAAATCCGAACGAGCCCGACGCTGGTGTTTGTGATTGTGCTTTTGAGTAATATAAAATTCACTGGTTTAATTTATGCCGTTCTTATCACTCTTTTATTTGGAATGTCTCTCTTTTTCTTATCTCGACGAAAAGAGACAATTCGGTTTGGCGGTATCGCTTCCCTAACATTAATCTTCAGCGTTTTTGTGGTTGGATATAACCCTTATGTCACCAATACTCTGACTCATGGGCATCCGTTCTATCCTCTGGCAGGGCAGGCCGCAATAGACATTATCACGCCTCAGCAGCCGATCCCACTGTTTGGCAAAAACCACATTCAGCAGCTTTTGATCTCAATATTTTCCAGACCTGGAAATTATCACCCTGTACAGTATCACTCCCATACGCTGGATTTACAGATCCCATTTTTTTTAGACGAAACATCAGTTTCAGTCTTTCAGTTTCCCGACGGCAGAATTGGCGGATTTGGGCCGCTTTTTAACGTCCTCTTTGTGCTCGGAATGTTGCTAACTATGCTCCTGTTAGCGCTCAGAACATCACCTAAACGAGGCTTCATTCTTTCAATACTAATTTTGTGGGTAACGGTATTGATTAATCCAGCGCCCTGGTGGGCCAGGTATGTTCCTCAGCTATGGCTATTTCCGTTGCTTGCGGCTTTCTTTGCTTTGCAAAACATTAGCAACAGAAGCGTATCGATGCTCGCGCGATCGATTCTATTGATCGGCTGTGTGAATGTGTTGATTATTGGGAAGGTTTACATCACATATAATCTCAAAACGAGCCATGCGATACAGGATTTTATGACCCAGATCCGCCACGATCGACCGTCATTGCTGTTGCTAAAGCAAGACAGTTTTGGTTGGTATGCGCCGCTCGTCCGCTTGCGAGAACAGGGCATTCACTATCAGGTCATCGATAGTGCGTTACCGTGCGCGAACCCTGGTCTGATTCCCTACTCTGGCATTACGTATTGCTCTTCTTTTGAAGAGAGACAACCCGCTCGATAAGAAAGAGAAGGTTGTCTCAAACGTGGGTTTGGCAGGCTGAGTGGTCAATCTGAGTCGCGCAAAGCCTTATAGCCTGACTGCTGCCGGTGTCGCCTCAGCTTGCCAGCAGTTCCTTGATGCTGGCATCAATAAATTTGGTATCGGCGTCATTCGCGCCACCGCCCGCAAAGTGTCCCCACAGCGATTTGATGACGCGCAGTTCGGCGTTGGGCATGTATTTCACCTCATACTCGTTGTCTTCGGGTGGAAAGTAGAGATCAAATTCGGCAGGCATGACGATCGCCTTGGCTTTGATCGCGCCTAGCGCTTTCTCAAAATCGCCATCAAACCCGGGAGTCTTGCTAATATCGCCGTTCTGCCATGTCCACAGCATCGTCAGCAGATTGTTGGCATCTTTCTTCAGAAAAAAGCCTTCCCAGAAGGCAACCAGGAAATCTTCCAGGGACGTGTACCCAATCTGGAGATACACCTTTTCGCGGTAAAACGCTTGCGACAATCCCCATCCCGCGTAGACTCGCCCGACTGCGCGTAGCCCCGTTGTGGGCGGTTCGTCGTACCACCCTCCGTTCCAGGCGGCATCGGCTTGCAGTGCGGCTTTAACGCCTTCCAAAAACACAATATTGTGCAGGCTAGTCCTGGCGGAGCCACAGAAGGGAAAAATCCGTTCCACCATGTCCGGGTAGCTAATGCCCCACTGGTAGGTCTGCCCTGCACCCATTGACCAACCGACGACGAGGGCGATTTTCTCAATGCCGAACTTCTCGGTAACGAGCTTGTGTTGAGCACGTACGTTGTCGTAGAAGGTGACGTTGGGAAAGCGGCTTTTGTTGTAAGGTGCTGGATTGTTGCTGGGTGAGGTAGAAAGCCCATTCCCAATCATGTTAGGAATGATGATGAAATACTGATTGGGGTCGAGCGCCATCCCTTCCCCAATCAGCCACTCGTTGTCATAGTGCTGACCGGAATACCAGGTGGGGTAGACAATGACATTGCTCTTGTCGGCGTTGAGAGTGCCATAGGTCTTGTAAGCCAGTTTGGCATCGCGCAGGGTCGCGCCCTGCTGCAGGGCAAAGTCGCCCAGGTCAAAAATCTCGTAGTCAACCATGAGAGAAATCCTTTCGAAACAGGCTGGTAGAACCGATCATCAACTTGAATGAAGCAGAATGACGATCGCACGCTTTTGATAGCAAATGGCATCAGGCGAAGGAGCCATGACATCGCGCGATCGCAGCCGTTAATGCGATCAGGGATGACCTTGAGCAACCATTGCCTTGGGGATTAAACCGCAAGATATTTATGGACAAGTGCATCGCTCAGGTCAGCGGTCGGGCCGCTTGCAACGATCGCACCTTTTTCCATCATGAAAAACTTTTGGGCAAGCTGACGCGCAAAGTCAATCTTTTGTTCAACCACGACAACCGTGATCCCTTTTTCCTGGTTGATGCGTTTAAGCGTGGCCTCGATCTCTTGCACAATCGAGGGTTGAATGCCTTCTGTGGGTTCGTCTAGCAACATGATTTTGGGATCACTGAGCAGCCCACGCGCGATCGCAAGCTGCTGCTGTTGCCCACCGCTGAGCAGCCCACCCTGACGCTTCAGGTGTTGCTTCAGCATGGGGAAGAATTCAAAAATCTCGTCAGGAATCTTCTTGTAGTTGCGTTTCGCCGCCGTCATGCCCAGCTTCAAATTATCCAACACCGACAGATAGGGAATGATTTCCCGTCCCTGGGGGATGAACGAGATCCCGTACCGCGTCCGGATGTAAGTGGGTGTTTTCGTGATTTCGTCGGCATCAAACACGATGCTGCCGGAAACAACCTTGCTCAGACCAATGACACTTCGGAGCAGGGTCGTTTTGCCGACGCCATTGCGACCGAGGATGCAGGCGATTTCACCCTTTTCAACCGCCATATCGACATTAAATAAAACAGGCGTCTGACCGTAGGACACGGTGACATCGGATAAATTAAGCAGCGGCATCGATTCGTTCACGACCTAAGTACACCTCAATAACTTTGGGATTGCTTTGGACTTCCTGCACGGAGCCTTCGGTCAATTTTTCGCCCTGGTGCAGCACCACAATGCGTTGGGCAATCTGCTTCACAAACTCCATGTCGTGCTCAATGACCACGACCGCATGGTGTTGCGCGATCGTCTTGATGATTTCGCCCGTTTCATGGGTTTCATCAGGAGTCATCCCGGCGGTTGGTTCGTCCAGCAGCACCACCGTTGGGTCTTGCGCCAGCACCATGCCAATTTCGATCCACTGTTTTTGACCGTGGGACAGCGACGACACCTGGGTAAACGCTTTGTCCAACAGCCCAACGCGATCGAGAACCGTTTCAATCTTGGCTTTTTTCACGCTGGTCAACTTGGTTTTAATGGACGCAAACACGCCATGAGCACCTTTCAGCGCCAGCAAGATGTTTTCAAATACCGTCAGCTCGTTGTAAACGTTGGGGTTTTGGAATTTGCGGCCAATTCCCATCCGCGCAATGGTGTGTGGACTGCGATTGGTGATGTCTTGCCCCTGGAAATAGACGTGACCGGAGGCGACAGGCGATTTACCCACGATCGCATCCAGCAGCGTACTTTTGCCAGCACCATTGGGACCAATGATCGTCACGATCTCCTGGTCAGCAACTTCCAGATTGACGCCCTTTAATGCCTGGAACCCTGAAAACACCACTTTCAGATCGTTTACAGACAGTATGGATTCCTGCGGTTCCACTTTGGAATCATCGGTCGATAAAAGCGTGTCCATAAGTCTCGATCTCGTCTACTCAGTTTTTGTTAACGTACCCTAACATTCTTGTCCCCACCCCTTCTGTGACCTAGATAGCGATTTCAGCAATGGATGCGCTCACTCGCGATCCCGATCGCTACTACCATCGCGATCGTCGGTTGGATCGCAGGGCACCCGTGGCAGTGCGGCGCGCACCAATGAACAGCCTCAGCGATCGTCCCGCCAACCGAACCAACGACTGTAACGGCGTCAGCCAGTCAAACAGACGTGCTTGCACAAATCCTGCCGTTGAACCCGAATCAGGCGCAGGCAGGAGGTTTGTTTGCTCTGCCAGCTTAAATTGTTTGGGCAACAAGCCCATCAATCCGTTGGGAAGAAACAGCACCACCACCAGCAGAATAATGCCGACAATCAGCTGCCAATCCTGGGTGATGCGATCGACCGAGTTTTGCAATTGGCCCAGCAAAATAGCGGCAATCAGCGGCCCCACCAGCGTACCGCGACCGCCCACAGCCACCCAGATCACCACCTGCGTACCAAAGGCAACGCCCAGGTAAACGGGTGAAATAAAGCGGTTCAATGGCACAAACAGGCCACCTGCAATCCCGGCAATCCCGGCAGATAGTGTCCAGATGAAAATCTTGAAGCTGGCAACGTCATAGCCCAGGTAGGAAATCCGCTTTTCATTCTCTTTAATGGACCGCAGGATTAAGCCAAAGTTAGACTGCGTGAGCCAATACCCGCCTGCCAGCACACAGGTGGTAAAGATGAGAATCATGAAATAGAGGCCGGTCGGCGGAATAACGAAACCGCCAAACAACGTCAGCTTTGAAACGTCTGTAATACCGTTAGTGCCGCCTGTATAGGCCTGCTGACTGACAAAGAAGGTCGTTAGCGCGGAGGCGATCGCCAGCGTAATGATCGTAATATAAACCCCGCTGACTTTAGACCGGAAAATAAACCAGCCGATGATATACGCGAATACAGCGGGTAGCGCCACCATTGCGATCGCGGCAATGGGAAAGAACTTTAAGGGTGCAATAAACCAGGGCAGTTCCTTCAGTCCATTCCATACCATGAAGTCGGGCAACGCTACACCATAGGTATTGGCCGATGCCGCCAGATTGAGCTTCAGGTAATAGGCCATTGCATAGCCACCCAGCGTGAAGAACACGCCATGCGCAAAGCTCAAAATGCCGGTAAAGCCCCACACCAGATCCAGCGAAATGCCAAGCACGCCGAACAATAGCAGCTTTGCCATCAGGTTAGTCTGAAACTCACCCGCAACAAATGGCAGAATCGCCAGAAGCAGAAAAATGATGCCACCGATCGCCAATAGTTTGACCGGAACGGTCGATTGTCGTAACCGACCCATTACCTCTGTCACGTTGAAATCCCCCTACAGTGATGGCAAGAAATAAATCAATCCCTAAGCCCGCTTCTGCACCGTAAACAGCCCTTCAGGACGGTAACGGATCAGCACGATGACGGCAAACAGCACAATGACTCTGGCCGCTGGATCGTTCAACAAGTACGCGATCGCCGAATTGGTTTCTCCAATCAAGAACGAGCCGGCCAGGACACCCACGAGCTTATCGACTCCACCTGTCACCACAGTCATCCAGGCGTCTACCAGATAGTCTTGCCCCATCGGTGGCGCGACGCTCTTGAGCGACGAGATGACTGAACCAGCGACACCCGCCAACCCACAACCGTAGGCAAACGTCACCATATCGACCAGTCCCGTATTCACACCCAGGCACTTTGTCATGTCGCGATTTTGAGTAACCGCTCGAATCTGGCGACCGAGCGATGTGGCGTAGAGTAAATAGGCTGTCAGCGCCAGGAGTGCCAGCGCTACAAAAATAATGAATAGTCGGTAGTACGAGATTTCAACCGATTGACCACCGGCTTTAAACAGAGACAGATTGCCTTTGATGTAAGGTGGCGATTTCACGTACTTTAGTTGCGCTGTAAAGATGAGTTTCACCACACCCTGCAGCACAATGCTCAGCCCCCAGGTTGCCAGGAGCGTCTCTAGTGGCCGTCCATACAGCCGTCGGATGATTGTCAGCTCGACGATCGCGCCAACAGCAGCCGTGAATAAGAAGGCAAACGGCAGCGTCAGCAGCAAATCCATGTGGAAATTCTTTTGCAGCACAAAGGTGGTGTATGCCCCCAGCATAATGAACTCACCGTGCGCCAGGTTAATGATTCGCATCACCCCGAACGTGATTGCCAGACCTAACCCGGTTAAAAGCAGAATGCCAACAATTCCAATCCCATTGAGTAACTGATTGGCCAGGGTAATTGGATCAATGCCTTTGTCAGGGGGAGACGATTGAGCGAGATAAACCAGTGATGACAATAAATCCATGAATTCCTCTAATCAACCAGTACGGCATCTGTAAACCAGAATCTCTGGCTTCAGTTGAAGCCAGAGATCTCAACGATCAACGGCGTTACGCCTGCTTTAGATACTCAACCGGAACATCTTTCTTGGTTTCGACGTTTGGATTGCTGCGATCGTCTGGCGTCTTGTGCTTACAAATCCGACCCTTGTACAACGCCTGACTCCAGGGAATCGGCTTCACAGCCGCTTTCGTCGAGAAGACGATATCTGCTTGACCGTCTTCTTTCCACCGACCAATTCTGGAATACAAATAGGTGTGATAGTTGTCTGGATCAACCTTGACGGTGCCCTGCGGTGCCTTGAACTCCTGGCCCCGAGTCGCTTCACGGAGATTGGCAGTCGTCAGTTCCTTCCCGGCCTCGACGCATTTCTCCATCGCCTGCGCCATGAAGAATGTTTGAATATAGGCCGCTTCCATCACCCCGTTGGTCACCCGATCCTTACCAAACTTCGCTTTGAACTGTTCCACAAACGCTTTGTTTTCAGGCGTGTCAACAGTCTGGAAGTAGTTAAAGCTGGTGTAATGGTCTTGAGCAAATTCTGGCCCCATTGCCAAAATTTCCTCTTCTGTGGTGGGATAGGCCATGATGGGGATGTCCTTCGCCGTGATGCCAGCGTCTTTGTACTGTTTGTAGAAGGCTGGAATACTGTCACCCACCAGGTTGCTCAACACAAAGTTGGGCTTAGCCTGCTTGATCTTGTTGATGATGGTGATAAATTCGGTCGTGCCCAGCGCAGCGTACTCATCACCAACCACTTCACCCCCCGCTTTCACCAATTCTGCTTTCGCAATCCGGTTACTTTCTTTGGGATAGATATAGTCAGACCCAATGAAGAAGCCTTTCTTACCAAAGTTTTTGGCACAGTAAGGAATGGAATCCGTGATCTGCTGGTTGGGCGCTGCACCCGTGTAAATTACGTTGGAACTGCACTCGTTTCCTTCGTAATAGACTGGATAGTACAGCATTTTGTCTTTTTCTTCGAAGACAGGCAGCACTGATTTACGACTGGCTGAGGTGTAGCAGCCCAGAACGCACACCACTTTGTCTTCGTCAATCAGACGCTTGGACATCTGGTTATACAAATCCCAGTTAGAGTCTGGGTTGACAACCACCATTTCAATCTTCTTACCTTTGATCCCCTGTTTGCCTTGCCAGGGACCCTTCCCTTCGTTGATTTGCTCGATCGCCAAAAACGTTGCGTCTTGTAGAGACTTTTCTACAATTGCGATCGTGCCGGTTGTCGAGTACATCACTCCAACCTTGATGCCATCACCCGATCCTGAGGTTGATGCCACAGGGCTTGCACCGGGGGATGCAGAGGACTCAGCCGTTGGGGAACCGCCACTGGAACAAGCAGCAACAACGCTGGAACCAAGTGCAAGCGAACCATACTGGATAAACCGACGACGATTCATGCCACCAAGTATGATCAGGGGCTGACGCGACTTCATTAAGCAATTCTCCTTTCTTGTAAAAATCTCGTATGCACAATCGCAAATCTTCCGAATTGGCGTCACTACCCAACTCGTCTGTGATTTAAGTCATCCTGTGTATAGAGGAGTTCTGCAATACTGTGTGATATTAGAATCACGGTCGCCACGTATTTGTATCCAGGTATACAAATTCTGCCTCCACGAAATTTTCGGCGGCGTATGGCGGTGCTGGAAAGCGGTCAGGCCGATCAAGAAAATCCGGGAATGTGAAAGCACCCAGCGTTTTAATGGAGCTGTGGTTGAGTGGTTTTACCAGACGCGATCGCGGGGTCGCGGCGCTCATTAGTGCCGTATCAAGCTCATTACAGCGATCCATCAGTCAGAACCCTGATCCGTTCACACGACCAACCAACGGCAACTGGCAGCGCGATTGTGTGACGCTGGGGCAAGGGTTCGGCGACAACTAAACGATCCCGAACATAGATAATTAACAGGTTAAGATTCCTTGCGAACAGGCGATTACACCGCCGCTTGATGTGCGATCGGCGGCAGGTTGGCCACCAGAAAGGCAATGACGGTTTCCAATCCATCCTGTGTCTTAAGATTCGTGAAAACGAAGGGTTTTGTGCCGCGCATTTGGCGAGCATCTCGATCCATTACGGCTAAATCTGCCCCCACGTAGGGAGCCAGATCAATTTTATTGATCACTAACAGGTCAGACTTGGTGATCCCTGGGCCACCCTTGCGGGGAATTTTGTCGCCACCCGCTACATCGATGACATAAATAGTGAGATCGACCAGCTCCGGACTAAACGTTGCGGCCAGATTGTCGCCACCGCTTTCCACAAACACCAGATCCAGATCGCGAAACTGCCGCTCCAGGTCTTCGATCGCGGCCAGATTCATGGATGCATCTTCGCGAATGGCGGTATGTGGGCACCCACCTGTTTCCACACCGCGAATGCGATCGCCCGCTAACGCCTGACACCGCACCAAGAACTGTGCGTCTTCCTGGGTATAAATATCGTTCGTGACGACAGCCAAATTGTAGCGATCGCGCATCGCCTTACGCAACACTTCCACCAGTGCCGTCTTTCCCGAACCCACTGGGCCAGCCACTCCAACTCGAAATGCGTTCATAGGATTTTTCGCTCGTGCGCTTTCGATTCTAAACTGATACCGCCGCGAGGCGTAAAGTTGAACCTGGTGAAATAGCCATCAATCCACTCAGCGATCGCGCCGATGACGGCTGGAGATCACCTCATGCCAGCCATTCAACAGAAACAGCAATGGGAATAGATCGCAAACTGCCAGCGCTTTCGATGCAAAGTCTGAAGCGGTTCAGGCCATGATGCCCAAGATTCGTCGGTCAACCAAGTCTGTCCCTCACTGACTAGAGCAAGGTTATATTTGCATCCTGTTCCATCTTCTCAGCCATAAGACGATTATTTCCATGCCTAACCACAAATCACAACTATTTGCAACGATGAATTGGCTGTATCGCTCAATCTAAATTAACTGCGAAAAAGGCGGCTGTACTGGGTTTCGTGCGCCATGCTGGCTAGTGATAAGCCCCAACTGCAACTGCTGAGAGCCTCGTCTGGCAATGTCAAGATTTCTGCGATCGCCGTCTCAATAACAGGCTGAAGATTGAGCAGTAGGCGCTGTCCGGCTGTTTGCCCCAGTGGGATCAATTTAATGCCTGCATTCACCAGGTTGGTTGCCCAACTGTGCAAATACCCCATTGTCGCTGGCGGCAAATCCACCTGCCAGTGGGAGGCGGCAAGGGCAAACGCGATCGCAAAGTGGCAGCCATCCGCCTGCAAAAACACGAGTTCGTCTGCCGTGACCAGTTGCAAGTCCTGCAGCAACCGGAGGAGCGATCGACCCATCTGTAAACTTTGGCGGCGCAACTCCTCGGTTTCCCGTGCTGCCGATAGCCATTGATTCCACTGGCACAACGCAGCCCAATCCGCCGCGTCACAGGCCCGATAGGCCCGCACCATAATCGCTGCTTCCACCCGAACAGCACCAGAGCGCAGCTCCTGTGTTAGCCACTCCTCAAGGTCGCCAGCATCGCCTAGCTTGCCAGCTTCGACCAGTGCCTCCAGTCCTTCAGAGTAGCTATAGGCTCCTACGGGCAGCGCCGGACTGGCTAACTGCAACAACCGCAGCAATGGAATCGGTTCCATGGTCATTCCTGCTCCCTGCCCCTCAATGGCTATGTCCATATGCGCCCGTTTCGGGCTGAAATGGCTGCACTTCTTCAATGACATGTAGCCCACGATGAACCAACAGGTCTCGCAAGACGGGATCGGGTGCCAGACGTAAATAGGTCGGCGTAATTTCGAGCGGGACGTGACGGTTGCCCAGATGGTAGGCGGCTTGCAGCAGATGGAGTGAGGTGTCAGCCGTTACGGTGAGGACGGGCTCTGGCTTGGCAATGATCTTGACGATCAAGCCATCTTCAGACTGCAGCCGATCGCCATTGCGCAGAACCGTGCCTCTCGGCAACTGGAGATAGAGGGCGTGACCATCAGCCGTTTCAAAGCGATGGCGCGATCGCGTTCGATCGTCCGCCGTGAGCGCTAACGTCATACTGGCAGTGGCGTTGAGATTGGCGGTTAAACGTTGCGTTAGCGTGATCACCACAGCTCAGACTTCAATCCTGTACAGCAAGAGTCTAATACATTCGAGTGATTTTGAGACAGCGCTGTGTCGCACCTCCGGAATCCCATAAGCCTTTGATGAGTCTAAATCAGGGTTGCTCCCAACTCGGCTGAACGCTGTTCTAGATGCTTGAGTCTTACCTGCGCTGTTCATTTAGCCCCCAACTGAACCACGATGAATACTGCATTTTCGACCGTTAAACACCCGTCTTTACTCAAGGCAATTCTGGAAGGTTTTATCGATGGCATTCTGATCGTGACCGAGCACGGGGAGTGGATACACGCTAACGATCGCGCCCGTCGTATTTGTCGTCAGTTTGCTCAAGGGTTATCCCAACCCGATCGGGTGCCGCATGAAATTTGGAGCGCTTGCCAGCGACTGATTGACACCCTCAATCCGACTAATTGCACCACTACAGCCGAGGATGAAATTGCCGCCGGTAAGTCGATGTCTTACCGTGTCCGAGCGCAGTGGTTGCCCATTGAGCCATTTCAGCCCCCC
>JAJPKC010000225.1 GCA_021323955.1 Oscillatoriales cyanobacterium Centralia_MAG_596
GGCCTGCGCCTGAGTGAACACGGACTCTGGGACGGCTACCCATTACCGTTGACCCTCTACGGTTCCTTCTCTCCATAGAGTCAGGTGTCACGCTAGTATGGATAAACAATGCCCTTGTTCTCAGTAACATCGCGGCTCACCATGTCCAGGTAAATCGTTTCAGGCGACCTTGCTATGACACCCATTCAGGCTGTTCAATCTCAATACTACGGAGATGCATACTATCGCAAGCCACCTCCTGATCTGCCCTCTCTGCTGCTGAAGGAACGGATTGTTTATCTCGGTGGCCCACTGCACTCGTTGGATGACGCGAAGCGACAAGGTCAAGACTTTACCCGATTGATCATCGCCCAATTGCTATATTTGCAATTCGACAACCCCGAAAAGCCCATCTACTTTTACATCAACTCTACGGGCACGTCCTGGTATAGCGGTGAAACGATTGGCTTTGATACCGAAGCATTTGCGGTTTGTGACACGTTGAATTACATCAAACCACCCGTTCATACCATCTGTATCGGTCAGGCTGTGGGTGCGGCTGCCATGATCTTGTCGTCGGGGACGAAGGGCTTTCGTACCAGTCTGCCCAACGCCACTATTGTGCTGAACCAACCGCGTGCAGGGGCACAGGGGCAGGCTACCGATATCCAGATCCGCGCGAAGGAAGTGCTGGAAAATCGAGCGGCAATCTTAGACATTCTGGCGAAAAACACTGGACAGCCGGTCGAAAAGATTGCTAAAGACACCGATCGCACCTTCTATCTCACACCGCAAGAGGTGAAAGAGTACGGCTTGATTGACCGCGTTTTAGAAAGCGCTAAAGAGCTTCCCAAAGCTGTTCCTGCACTCGCCTAGAGCGATAGCGGGTTGTCCCGTCCGTTTCCCGACACAATCCTATGTATGTTCCATACCGCCTTCCGGGCAGCAACTATGTCCAGTGGGTTGATCTCTATACCCGCTTAGCCGCTGAACGCATTATCTTTCTAGACCAGGCGATCGACGACAATTTAGCCAACAGCACCATTGCCTGGATGCTCTACATGGACTCTGACGACCCCAGCAAACCCATTTCGCTTTACATTAACTCCCCCGGTGATATGCGAATGGGTACGGGCACGTCTCTCGCTGCCAGTATGTCAATTTACGATACGATGCAGCACATCCGATCGCCCATCCAAACCATTTGTCTGGGGCAAGCGGGCGGCACAGCCGCAATGCTGCTCGCGGCTGGTACAAAGGGTTCGCGAACCAGCCTACCAAACGCCGAAATCGTACTCACGCCCCTCTATCTGCGCACCCGCGGACAGGCCACTGATCTGCAAATTGATAGTAAAAAAGTCCTGGGCGATCGGGCAATGATGCTGAACATTCTCGCTCAAAGCACCGGGCAAACACCCGAAAAGATTGAAAAAGATATGGATCGGCGGTTTTATCTGACCGCGCAGGAAGCGCAGGAATATGGTCTGATTGACCGTGTCCTGGACAGCAGCACCAAGCTGCCTCAGTCGGTAGCGGCCGCGCTTTAGAACGTTCGTCTCGTGTCCTTCATTCCCTTTCATCGCTATGCCTATTGGTATTCCCCAGGTTCCCTATCGCCTCCCAGGTAGCCCTGTCGAAGAGTGGATTGGTATTTACCAACGCCTCAGTTTGGAGCGCATCATCTTTCTTAGTCAGGAAGTAGACGATGGCATTGCCAATGCGATCGTGGCTTCAATGCTGTATCTCGATTCTGAAGATTCAAGTAAGCCGATCTATCTGTACATCAACTCTCCGGGCGGCTCCGTCACGGCGGGCATGGCAATCTATGACACCATGCAGCACATCAAGTCGGAAGTGATCACAATCTGCGTCGGTTTGGCAGCGTCGATGGGCGCGTTCCTGTTAACTGCCGGCAGCAAGGGTAAGCGTCTAGCACTCCCCCACTCTCGGATCATGATTCACCAGCCACTTGGTGGTACGGGCCGTCAGCAAGCATCCGATATTGAGATCGAGGCGCGACAAATTCTCCGGGTTCGCCAAAAGCTGAACGAGCTGATGGCGTTCCATACGGGTAAGTCGATCGAACAGATCCAGAAAGATACCGATCGCGATTACTTTATGTCTGCTGAAGAGGCGCAAAAGTACGGCCTCATTGACCGCGTAATTGTGGATCAGGCTTCTTAGTTAACGGCGGCGTGGGCTGGTTCTCAACGCTACTAGCCCATTGCCATACCGCCATGACACGCCAACTGCCGTTGCATCAGTCCTGGCATTTGGGTACTCTAGCGCCAACTGACTAATTTTTACTTCTATCTTGCGGCAGAATAGTTACAATTTCTGCCACTTGTGACGGCAATGAACCTTGCAGAATGTTATCGCATACTAGGGTTAAAGTCTGGCGCATCGTTTGATGAGATCAAGGCATCCTATCGACGGCTAGCAAGGCGATACCATCCAGATGTCAATCCGGGCGATCAACAAGCCAAGGAGAAGTTTATCGAACTCACCGAAGCGTACAAAGGCTTGTTGGCGGCTGTAAGTCCGACTGAACCGCACCAGAGTACCAGGCCAGGGGGGAAGCCACCACAGCCAACCCCAACAACCGGGGAAAAGACGCGTATTACCCGCAAGCCACCACCGATCCAATTTACAAATTTATCTCCCCTGGAGCAGCAGCTAAAAACGAGTTCCTATCAGCAGTTGCAGCAGATGCTAAAGGAACAGCGCTTTCCGCGCGCGATCGCGCTGATTGAGGGCCTGGCGCGGCGAATCCCCGAAGACCAGGAGATCAAGCAATGGCAGGCTATTGCTTACCAGCGTTGGGGCCGACAGCTAATTCAGTAACGTCAGCTAGACAAGGCCCGAATCTACTTAAAAAAAGCCCTCCGCACCGATCCGCACAACCGCTCATTATGGGCTGAAGTCGAACGGGACTTTCGCTACATGGAAAAGCTTTTTTAGCAATGCATAAACAGAATTACGCTGTCAATTCGTACTTGAACATGTCATCGGCAATTGCTTAGATGATTGAAAATCCGTATCAGGGGTGCTTTTTTAGAGCTAATTTGATACTATGTATATGGTGGGATTCATCCAATTGGGGGATTCCAGGTAGAAAAACCTTTTTCTAACGTTCTATTCGCATTTACTGTTTTGCGGTCAGCTTTAGAAGAAATTTTTGGAGTTTTGCTCGACTAAAGCTTGCACTAAATGTTTTTACTGAATCGCTTTCATAGACATAAGTAATGCTGGTTCTCCTAGAGCTGGTCTTGCTGTATCACTTTCTTGTCATACCTTATAAGTCGCGTTCATCCATTTGAAAGCTACGGGGTTTTTTGAGTGATTGCTGTCTCGTCACGTCCTGTCAGACGCCACTGGAACACGGTTAGCTTCGCTTCTACCCTCTACCTAATTCCCGTCTTGGATCTTCTGCTTCAGGAGATACCACACCGATGGAAGGCAGAGGTACGTCTCGGTTTGCAAGAAGCTCTGGTTAATGCTGCAAAGCATGGTAACGAGCTAGACCCCAATAAAACTGTGCTTGTCCGGTTTTCAGTTGTTGCGAATCAGTATTGGTGGGTCATTTCTGACCAGGGGAGTGGGTTTCAACCACCGCAGACAGCTGCCGTCGATGGTGAACAGGGGCTTCCATGTGAAGACCACGAGTGTGGTCGTGGTATGTATATATTGCACCAGATCTTTGACCAGGTGCAATGGAACAGTCAGGGGACTGAGCTACGACTGTGTAAGCGCTTTAAAAGCCCGACAAAGGTTCCTTTGCTGAGTTAAGCGATCGCTTGTTGGCGGTAGTGATCACCACTGACTATACCGCTGCTGTAGGCGTGTGCTTACCGAAAGAATTTGACTCTGCGTTTTGTTGCTCTGGTTGCTTAATGTGCTGTTTGCGCGTCAGAGTGGGGAGTGTTCGGTGTGGTGCTTTGACCCAATGTGGCGAAGTGATAGGGGGGTAAGGCATCCCCCAGGCTGAACGCCCACTGTGGATACTGCTGCTGCCAGGTCTGAATTTGCTGGCATAGCTGCTGTTCCTGGTCGCGTGCCACCAGTACGTGAATCGACTGCGCTTCAGACGACGATTCACTCGACTGGCAATGGGGATAGGCCGAACGAATGGCATGTGTTATCTGACTGAGCACTGCTCGTTGTTGGCTGTAATAAGACAGTTGGGCCTGGTACTGCTGCTTTTTTGCCAGAAAGTAGTGCTTCCCGGTGAGGTCTGTTGCGATCGCCGTTTCTGGGCAGGCGATGGGAGTTAGTTTAAGCGTGTATTCAGCTTTGCCTTCTAACTGGGTGAGCTGATTCAAGTAGATATGCTGCTGGGTCTGGAGATGGTCGAGGAGTTCTGGCAAGGCATGAAAACAGGTGCCAAAGCGCAGCGGCAGAATCGTGGTTTGCTGGCATAACAGCCGCATCACGCGATCGTGCGCGAGAACGGCCTGCACCAGGAGGGCATCGTCCTGTTGGAGATGCTTAACGGCCAAATCCGGCTCTACGATTGCAGCTAGGTTCGCTGACGTCACCACTTGGAGGGTTCCCATGATGCCTGAGGGCAGTTCTAACGCAACGGTGGGTGTGCGGCAAAAAGCGTAGGTGTACATATCACATCTGTAGCAAGGAGTCTGTAGCAAGGAGAGGGGGATCAAAAGTGATGTGTCCGCGAAACCGCTCTGAGCAACCAGCCTGTGCGCGTGCCAGCGCTTCAACGACGATAACTGTTCTGCTGCACTGATCAACGCAGCGAGAGCGGCCGTTTTCGTCACAGACGCGCTGGTATCAGTCAAGCAGATTCCCCGCTAGGGCGCATCCGGGAACAGTGCGATCGCGAAACTCAGTTGTAGTGTTCCTGGCTGCCAGTCGATCGCCGTTTCTTCCAGCCACTCGATCGCGATTGGGTGTTGCAATAGCTCACAGCTAGAGGCCGCAAGGCGAATTTGCTGATCAAGATTGGCTTTCAGCGTTGCCAGCTGTATTGGTTGTTGCCACCACTCAATGGCGTGGGACTGGACGATCGCGTCTGGACTGAGCTGTATTTCCGTCGCGGTAACGGCCTGTCCTGTCGAGAGATCAATCGTGAAGTGTTGATCGATCGCCTTAATTTGCAGCAATGCCAGCAGCCGTAATGTTCCCTGTTGCCAGGTTGCGTTTGGCTGCAGCACCTGTGCGGGTAGTCCTCCCAACAACTGCATGATTTCATAGGTACTGCTGGTTAGCCACCACAACAGTTTTGGTACAAGTTCGTCCATTAGCAGCATCGGCTGGAGTAGCCCCATGTGGGAATCAGCGGTCACGTCAGGGATGGCAGTGATTGCTGTTTTAACAATAGCCAGCAATTGATCGTCTACATCATGATCCGCCTGCGGTTGGCTTTGAAGACGGCTCAGGGGGGTGCCGCAGTGCTGTTGGATCGCTAGTTGAGTACAGCGAGCGAGTGTGGGTGCATCGGTGATGCGCACAAGGGTCGCGGGACTGAGCGATCGCGGTTCACTTTCCATCCAGGTAACGTACGGTTTGGCGGCCACGGAGGCGATCGCCGTCGCCGTAAAATGAACGGCACCGTGCCGTAAGTCATTGGTTTCGTCGATCAGTTCTGCCTCCAACAGCTCCAGGTGAGCAGGCGCTAGAGTCCCGCGATCGTCCCTCTCCTGAGCGATAAATTCAAAGCCCAGTCGGAGTCGGAGCGTGCCAGTTTGCCAACTGCCTCCCGGCTGGAGCAGATCAACCGTTACACCGTGTAGAAATACGCTCACCTCAGGCACACGGTTCAGTCCCTCTAAGATCGCATGAAGCTGATTTTTCACTTCACAGGGCAGCGTCTCTGGTAAGTCATCTGCTTTGCTGGGCGCAACAGGCTTGATTGGCAAGGCGGCTTCGTCCGATTGAATGAGCGCGGTTGGCTCTAGCATTCCGGTGGGGGCATCACCCGTCGCTAAGTCAAACTGCCAGCGAATGGTGGGTGCTTCTGCCTCCAAAATCAGCGTTAGCCGCAACATGCCAGCGACCCAGTCTGCCTGCTCTGGCTGTTTGCACTGTACTCGAATGCCCTCGACCAGGTGCATCACATGATAGGAACTGCGGGCAACACCCCACAGTAAACGAGGAATGAGCGTGTCGATCGTGATGAAGGTGGGCGATGTCGCGGAATAGCAAGGACGGGGAACGATCGCCGTCATGGGGCTAATCGGCTGCTGCCCGCAAGCGGAGATGGACGTTACCGATTCATCATTATGGGCTGCCGGCAATGGCTGCTCTTCGCCTGACAGGCGCTCGGCGTCGGGCTGATGAATGTCCCCTGGGGTGGCGTCTTGGTTCTGGCTGATCCGGTCACACTCTTGCTGGCTTTGCAGCGCCTCCCAAACATCGTAGGCCTCTTCACTGACGTAGGGCATTAAGGCCTCTGCTGTCCAGAATGCATTGGCAGAAGAGTCGGCCGTGGGAGTATCCGCTGAGGCTGCCTGCTCCCGGTGGGGACGCTTCTGCGCACGAGCTTGCAGCGTTTGGATCATGTCAACTAATCGCTGCATAGCACTAGCGATCGCGGGAGCCAGGGTAGGGGCTGTACTTGTGGGCCGAAAAAGGCCAGTCTCAACGACCTTGAGCACTGTCTGGCGAATGGTGTCTGGTGCCAACGGTTCAGACACCGCGGTTGCGATGGCATGAATGGAGGGCGGTACGGTGGAAGACTGAGAGCGTTTGGGCATATGTCTCGTGTCGTTAGCTGAGTACAGACGGCTATGCTAAGAGTGCCCACTTCCGCATGGTTCTTTGGAGAAGTTGCAAATTTCTGCGTAGAGATTTGTGAATTGACCAGACTCAGTGGCCTGTGCCCCGGTCAGAAAACCATGTACAACTTACAATTTTGAGTGGTGGTTTGCTCCGCTTCACCAACTGCGTTGCTGACCGCCATCGATTTTCACCGCAAGCTGCCGTTTCTTCAGTGCTGCATGTTATTTACTGTTAATGCGCTAATTGCGTTCCAATTTACCTCTCCTGGGCCACTACTGTTGGAGTGGGGGCCATTCTCCATTCGCTGGTATGGATTTCTGATTGCTTCGGCTGTGCTCATTGGGGTTACAATCGCGCAGTCGTTGGCCAGTCGTCGGGGCGTGAATCCAGACCTGTTGAGTGATTTAGCGCTATGGCTGGTGATCGCGTCGATTCCGAGCGCGCGCCTTTACTATGTGGCCTTTCAGTGGCCGGAATATGCCCAGCATCCGGACCAGATTATTGCCATCTGGAAGGGCGGTATTGCGATTCACGGAGCGGTGTTGGGTGGGCTAGTCGCCAGCTTATTGTTTGCGCGCATTCGTCGGGTGCCTTTTTGGCAACTGGCCGATCTGGTTGCGCCGTCATTGATTTTAGGACAGGCGATCGGGCGCTGGGGCAACTTCTTTAATTCCGAGGCCTTTGGTCGCCCGACTGATTTACCCTGGAAGCTCTATATCCCCCTCGAACGTCGTCCCCCTGGGTATGAAGGGTTTGAATATTTTCATCCCACCTTTCTCTACGAATCACTGTGGGATTTGATGGTCTTTAGCATTCTCATCGCGCTGTTTTTTGGGGATTGAAAGTAAAGTCCAGACTCAAAGTTGGAACGCTATTTCTGGTGTATCTGGTGGCGTATAGCTGCGGTCGGTTTTGGATTGAAGGTCTGCGTACTGATAGCTTGATGCTCGGCCCCTTGCGAATCGCACAGGTGGTGAGTCTGACGCAGATTGCGATCGGCGGTTTGGGTCTGATGTGGCTTTATACACTGCACCGTCCTTTGCCGGATGTTGTGACGGCTGCCGCACGGCAGGATCCGTCAGATGTTTGAAGCGAGGTTCCACAAGCCAAAAAAACACCCCAGAGCCAAGGCTCCAGGGCGAAATCAGGGTGCATCTACCACTCTATTCTTCTGAGCCCATGCCCTGCGTCCGGAGAAATTTCTGAATGTTAGGCGGTTTTTGGCGATCGGGTGTCAAATCGCAGGATCCAGGAGCTGCTGCGGTGGTTTATTGTTGACAAAACTCCACCTTCTCGCCCTTTGCGCCTCGCTGATATCGCTTTGGTCAGAAAGCTTGGGGTAGAGCAAGTGGTTTAAGCACCGAATCGGGTTGCCTGCTGCCGCACCTCTGCCACACAGTTACTCGCAATGGGTGATAAGTACAACACTCAATTCGCTTTCTTTTCCCTTCTCTCTTCTTTCCCAGCCATGTTGCCTTTCACTACGGTACGGTTGCCACCCGCGGTTTATATTGTGGGTGCCGGTCCAGGCGATCCAGAATTGCTCACCATTAAAGCCCAGCGCCTCCTAGCACAAGCCGATGTCATTCTGTTTGCTGACTCACTGGTACCGGAGCAAATGTTGCAGAATGTCCGGCCAGATGCAGAAATTATTCCGACGGCACACAGAACCCTGGAAGACATCATGCTGCTACTGGTTGAGCATGTGCGTGCCGGGAAGGGCGTTGTGCGGCTGCATTCGGGCGATCCCAGTCTATATGGTGCAGTGCAAGAGCAAATGCAAGCTTTGCTAGTGGCGGGGGTGCCCTTTGAAGTTGTACCGGGAATTAGTGCATTTCAAGCGGCGGCGGCAAAGCTGCGGGTGGAGCTGACGGTTCCAGGGTTGGTGCAGACCATCATCTTGACGCGGATGAGCGGTCGAACAGAAATGCCACCCGCCGAAGAACTGGCAACACTGGCGGCCCATCAAGCCAGCCTGTGTCTTTATTTGAGTGCCCGACATGTAGACGTGGCCCAGGCAAAACTAATGCAGCACTACGCCCCTGAGACACCCGTTGCGATCTGTTTCCGACTGGGGTGGCAGGATGAAAAAATTCGGGTCGTGTCTCTGTCGGATATGGCGTTAGTGACGCACCAAGAGGATTTAATTCGAACTACGCTTTATGTCATCAGTCCGGCACTAGCGGCGGCGACCGTGCCAGACAGTTTTATCGGTTCACCACGAGAGACTAAACTTTTACAGGCACGATCGCACCTTTACAACCCCAGTCATAGCCATCTCTTTCGTCCGTCTGATACCGAGAACTGATCTAACCGTCGCCATCCATCAGTTGGCAGAGCCGTAGTAGAAAGCCGTCGTGGACTGAATGTTGATGCTGCTGGCTGGTTCTAAACGTGATGGCTAAACGATATTTTCCGCGACGTTTCCGGACTCGCAGACAATCATTGTGTTGTTACAGCCATGAAGCACTCATAGGTAATCACCCACTGGTTAAAGCTGGTGGGTTTTTTGTTGAAATTTGCGCGTTCTGCTACTCGCGCTGGCGCAGAGCTGTGAGAATGGAGGGGAGAACTCCGCCATCACGCGCCATGAAGACCCTCGCTATTTTACTGACGTCGCTGCTCCTGTCTGCCTGGATTGGCGCGATCGCCATTCTTGCCATTCAAAACTTTACGCCTGTTTCGTTGCGATTTTTGGGGTTTCAGTCGATCGAAATCCCGGTTGGTCTGGTGCTGGCGTTTAGCGTTGGGGTAGGAATTTTGGGCACCGCGATCGCGCAGCCGATTCTCGGCCTGTCAAGCTTTCAAGGGGAAGACGAAGAGGACTACTAGCTACAGCGCGTATACGCGCCCATCAATCAGCAGTCGCGTAATCCCTTTGGCTTGCAGGTGAGACGACGTTTTCTGTAGCACCTGTCCATCTGGCAGCTTGATAACGCGTTGAGTACGAGGATTGGAGTATCGCTTTGCCACCCGATGATTGTCAAACACGGGCAGCGTTTTTTCCAGAACTTCGGCCTCCGGAATTTGGCCCAGGTCACCAAACTCTTTTAATGGTTTTGCAATGAGTTCGGCTGAACGATCCACGACCAGGTAACAGGTTCTTGGTAATGATGCCTCTGTAAGGGGCAATACCTGAACCAGCGCTTTGCCAGCGATGCGGCCAGCCATGAAGAGTGCACCGTTATCGAGATCGTCGAGTTCGTCCTCGTCGTCATCATCCTCAAGGTCATCGAGGTCGTCGTCCTCGTCGTCGTCATCCTCTAAATCGACATCAACGGGGAGCACTGCATCAGGCTCAAGCAAGTCCTCGTCAAAGATTGCTTCGGCAGCCGTGATTGCTTGATCGCCGTAATCAGTGTTGCTGGGGGTAGTGGTTGACCTGACTGCTTCTACCAGGTCTGTCGCGGGTGTCAAGTCGATGGCATTTTCTGTCTCTGTCGTCAGGAACATGTCGTCCTGCTTAGAATCTCGAGCCGCAGACGATCGCTTGCGTAGACGTCGCCCCACAGGCGTGGTGGCTTCTGATGGCTCGTCTCCGTCGATCAAGGCGGTGGCCGTTGGCGTGAAGTCTTCTACGGGAGAGGGCTGCTCACGCAACGCTTCAGCATCGAATTGAGAGTCTGAAACGAGTTGAGAGTCTGACGCTGATGGTAGCGTCTCTTCGATCGCCGTCCGGTTGCCGCGCTTCTGCTGGATCAGTGCTTCGTATTCTGCTTCGGAGAAGCTTGTTTTGAGGATACGACTAATGGTGCTATTGCTGACGCCATAACGACTTGCCAGGGTTGACGTGGTCTCACCTGGTTGCCGGTAGAGCTGCAACATTTCTTGTTTATCGGACTCTGACAGTTTTCGAGAGGTCATGCTATAGGCTGTGGGAAGAACAAGCCACCTGATTCATTCTATTCTGAACCGCATCGATCTGACGGCGATCGTCGGTTTGATGCTCAATTTCGATCGCGATCGCGCTGACAAGTTTTCCAGCCAGGGCTGTGCACAAGAGTCAGACGGTGGCTACCAACGTGAGCGATCAGCTTTACGATGATGCGCGTCTACGGCTACTGGAACGACTGCGCGATCGGCTGGATAAATCATGTTCTAGCGCGGCTCCAATGCCAAACAGAACGCCGCTAAACACCCAAAAGACTTCCAAAAACCCACCGCTTTGATAGTTTTTGACATAAGTGGTTGCGTACTTGAACCAGATATCAGCAACATACAGGGAGAATGCCGCCGCGGCAATCATCCGCCAGGATTGAGCAAAACGACCACCCCAAAATGCCAGCAACAGCGTTGTGGCAATAATCAGCAGCAGCACATCGCAAACGATATAGTAGCCGCTCAACACCGTTTTGAGCGGTGCAAGCATAGTTTCCAGGGACAATACCCACTCCGGTGCAGATGGTTGCTGCTCGGTGACTGGAGCGGGTTCACTGGAACTGGCGGGCGAGGGTTCCGGTGCTTTTTTCTCAGTGGCTGTGGGTGCTGGCGCTGCTACAGGTGGCTTGCTGGGAGAGGGAACGGGGGCTGCCGCAGGCTTTAATTTATTGACTGGCGCTGCTTTGGCACTCGCTTTACTGGCTGCGGATTTGGCGGTTGGTTTGGCCGGTGCGGTTTGGGCCGCCACAGGTTCCATCAGAAAAGACTGAGCCGAACTGGAAGCCGGATACGATACAAACCAGGCAATGACAATCCCGATCGCGGCAATGACGCCAACAACGCCCCACTGCCAAATCTCAAGATTGAGCCGTCGGGATGCAACGGCCAGGATCATGCCCACGATCAAAAAGATGTAGGTAAAGATGTAGAAGAAATCGCCCGGTGAGACATCGGCATTTCGCTTCAAAAAGGTTTCCCAGTAGGTGAAAAGCAGGCTACCCAGAAAATAAAATAGCATTCCCATGCCGATGCATAGCCAGACATTGCGACCACTGACAATCTGTGGGCTTCGCCAGTTTCGGAGGCATAACAGAGTCGCCGCAAAGTAGGCAACGACTTCGAATACAGTGGTTCCTAATGAATACCAGAGAGGACGCTCCTGCCCTGGCAGAGGCACACTGAAAAGCAGAAAAAACAGAAGTGCCAGAAATGCCCAGACAACTTCAGCCAGGACGATCGCCTGCACTGAAGGGAACGATTTTGGGGAGCTAGATGGTTTGTCCAAGGAACTGCCTACTGAACTTTAATAAGGTTATGCGGAAGAGTTTTGGACGGTGCTTGAGCGATGAGCGCTTGCCGCAAGGATCGAATCGTAATCGAAACCAGAGTTAATCGATCCAAATTGTGAACATTTCTTCAACCTAGTGCCACATTTTTCCCAGGGGCGACTGGTTGAGCCAGGCCTGAAACACCGAACGGTCATTATTCGAGAGATCTTGCAGGGTGTCGATCGCCCGTTCTGCAAAAGTAGTGTTCCCGAAATAAGCCTTACCTAACCGATGCAACTCTTGTAGAAGCGTATTCAAATGGTGCTCTTGCCAGGGTGGAATCTGGGCTGCATCCAGGGGATCCATTGTGAGCAAGTATTTAATCGCTTCAGGTGATTCGGCTTGCGGAAAATGCCACTGTTTGAAGACTTCCGCAATATCTTTCTGAAATAACCCTGCCTGCCGATTGCCAAGCAGGTCCTCAATGTCAATATAGACAGCCTGTAGCATCAAGAGGCAGGCTCGAATATAAACGGGCGTTGCGGCAGCCTCCCCACCCCCACCTCCACCGTCGGCATCGGCCGTGAGTTGTTCCAGCCGAATCTTGCCCCAGACACTGTAACGTTCTGGTTCTTCCAGCAGGACGCACGCTTTCCCCTGGTTATCAGTCAGATCCCGCCAAAAGGCTTTGGCATCTTCCTCCTGGCCAGCGTTAAAAACGCTAATCAATCGAAAGGTTTGCCCCTGATA
>JAJPKC010000179.1 GCA_021323955.1 Oscillatoriales cyanobacterium Centralia_MAG_596
TTATTGCATCAGTTGTTAAATGAAGGAGAGCTGATTATTAAGTGGGGACGAAAACTCAAAAACAAGGGTGACGCTATTATCACAGTTTAAATGCACAACAGCTTAACACTTTGAAAGTCTGGAATGGTCATCGCTTGATGATGTAAGGTTTCCCTAAAAGATTAGAAAATTTCTAATCGCTGGCATGTGTATTCAGTAGCGAAAACTGCTTCCAATATAGGCTTTTAACGTGGAACCTGGCAAATCAGGCATGGAGTTATGACTGTCTTGAGAGACTTTGCGGAACGTCACGAAGGATAAAGAATCGTTGCAGGGTCGGTGAAGGCCAATTTGTGCGGAAATGGCTCTATGCCAATAGAGGTAATGGTTTGAGCGACCCTATCTCTACAACCAAAGGTGGTAACGCTGCAATAGCGATCGCTCAACCTCCCTCAATGTCTGAGAAAATCGATAGGCGATACTGCTGAGACACTGAAGCAGGAGCAGGAGTCAGGCACCTCATCCCTACTCCCCACTCCCGATTCCCCACTCCCCCAAACGAGGCACTTTATGAAATTGGCTTACTGGATGTATGCAGGTCCCGCCCACATTGGCACTCTTCGCGTCGCCAGTTCCTTCAAGAACGTCCACGCCATTATGCATGCGCCGTTGGGCGATGACTATTTCAACGTCATGCGATCGATGCTGGAGCGCGAACGAGACTTTACCCCAGTAACGACCAGCGTGGTCGATCGCAACGTGCTGGCACGCGGTTCTCAAGAAAAGGTTGTGGACAACATCACGCGTAAAGACGCCGAAGAACATCCCGACCTGATTGTGCTGACGCCGACCTGCACCTCCAGCATTTTGCAGGAAGACTTGCAAAACTTTGTCGATCGCGCTCAGATTGAATCCAAAGGCGATGTACTGCTGGCGGATGTGAACCATTACCGCGTGAATGAGTTACAGGCTGCCGATCGCACCTTGCAGCAAATCGTGCAGTTTTATATTGAGAAAGCTCGTAAGAAGGGCAACTTGCCTACGGACAAGACCGAGAAACCGTCCGTCAACATCATCGGTATCTCGACCCTCGGCTTCCACAACAACCACGACTGCACCGAGTTGAAGCGTCTGATGGCAGACCTCGGCATTGAAGTGAACGAAGTCATTCCCGAAGGGGCTTCAGTACACAACCTGAAGAACTTGCCCCGCGCCTGGTTTAACCTGGTGCCCTATCGCGAACTCGGTTTGCTGCCTGCCAACTATTTAGAGCAGGAATTTGGCATGCCCTTTGTAGACATCACGCCCATGGGTGTGGTGGAAACGGCACGCTGCATCCGCAAAATTCAGGCCATTCTGAACGCGCAGGGTGCCGATGTGGACTACGAAGACTACATTAACGAGCAAACGCTGCACGTCTCGCAAGCGGCCTGGTTCTCGCGATCGATCGACTGCCAGAACCTCACCGGTAAGAAAGCGGTGGTTTACGGTGATAGCACCCACGCCGCAGCGATCACCAAAGTGCTGTCTCGCGAAATGGGCATCCATGTCGTCTGGGCAGGCACCTTCTGCAAGAACGACGAGGAGTGGTTCCGCGAGCAGGTTAGCGAATACTGCGATGAGGTGCTGATTACGGATGACCACGGTGCAGTGGGAGACGCGATCGCCCGCGTAGAACCATCAGCGATCTTCGGCACCCAGATGGAACGCCACGTTGGTAAGCGACTGGATATTCCCTGCGGTGTGATTTCTGCGCCCATTCACGTCCAGAACTTCCCGATCGGCTACAAGCCATTCCTGGGGTATGAAGGTACGAACCAGCTGGTAGACCTGATCTACAACTCCTTTACGCTAGGGATGGAAGACCATCTGCTGGAAATCTTCGGCGGTCACGATACCAAAGAAAGCATCACCAAAGGGATCTCGGCTGACTCTGACCTGGCCTGGAGCAAGGATGGACAGGCCGAACTCAACAAAATCCCTGGGTTTGTGCGGGGTAAAGTGAAGCGGAATACGGAGAAGTTTGCGCGCGATCGCAACATTGAAGTGATCACCGCTGAAGTTCTCTACGCCGCCAAAGAAGCCGTTGGAGCGTAGGGCATATCAAGCTACCGCTGTTGTAACCCCCACACGGCCTTCATCCCGCCCTGTTGTCCCCCTGGAAGCAAAAGGGCGCATGAGAAACCAAAATCCTGCGCCTGGATTAGGATCGGGCCGAAAGCCTGCGGCATACAAAAATAGCGATTATTGCGAAGGCCAAGCCTGCTATACAGCTGCTGCCATCCAGGATCGGCTACGGCTATAGAGCAAATATGATGGACATCTCGCCGCCCCCAGGGGTTGGCGGGTCAATAGTCGCTACCGTTGTGTCAGACTCAGGCTTTTCATGAATCGAGCCAATCACAATAATCGCTTCGAGCGGCGAAAGGCAGACTTCACTCTGCCCAAACTCGCTTTCTAGTTGCAATCAGCGTTCGGGTTCGCGATAACTAGATCAGGTAGTCTTTGGGAGACGTGCAGTGACTTCAGCCAACTCCACTAGCAATACATGGCGTCAAATTGTGCCGCATCTTGTGGCTCAACCACTGAAAGCCGTAATCTGGCCACTGTTGGGTGTGCTGACTGTTTTATTGATTGGTTGGTCTGGGATTGTGTTCATTGGCAGCCACACGCGGACAGGGGTTGACGCAAATGTGGTCAATCTCATTATCGGGGGACTGCAAAATGTGAGTGAACTGACGGTTGCAACGACGTCCGGCAAGGCGACGGTTGTGATCAAAGATGAGAAGCAGCTTTTTGGCATTCCCATTGGTGATACCAATCTGGTTTACGAAGGTGTGGGCAAGATTCAAGCGGGGATTAACCTGGCGGATATTCAGGTCAAGCAAATTGATGCTGCCAGTCATACCATTCACCTTGTCCTGCCACCACCGACGATCGCCGATATCGGTCTGGATGTCGATCGCTCCAGCATTCTGGCCAACTACCGTCGCTGGTTTGCGCCAAAGCCTGACCCCGCGTTACAAGAGCAGGCAGAACGAGCGGCGATCGCTCAAATCAAGGCCCAGGCCTGTGACGCTAAAATTCTCGAGATTGCCAACCGCAATGCGAAGCAGCAAATTGAGCACGTCCTCACAACGTTGGATTACCACACCATTCAAATTGACACTCAAACGACTGAAGGCTGCGCGGAGGGATAGAAGAGTTGCGTACCCGCGCCTATGGATCGCTACAGGTTTCAGCCGCGTCTTGCTTAAACGGAATGCCTTGATTAATCGCGTCGATTTCACGTTGCTCCATTTCATTGACCTGGTCAATGTAGGAGCCAAAGACCTGATTTAAGCGTGGATCGTAGAAGCGGTGGAGGGAATGGTTGGGCGTGGCCGGAAAGCCACGGCGCTTTTTGTGACGTCCGCCAGCACCGGGGTCAAAGGTTTGAATGCCGTTGGCGATCGCCCACTCAATCGGCGTATAGTAGCAGGCGTCGAAATGGAGACAGTCAATGTCCTGGAATGATCCCCAGTAACGCCCGTAGAGATTGGTGCCTTTGGTGAGGCAAAAGGACATGCCAATGGGCTCTGGGTTTTGGTCGTCGTAGGCTGCTACGAACAGGACGCGATCGCGGTAGTTAGGGTAGAGTTGCTCAAAAAATTTGGGGGTCAGGTACTTGCTGCCCCACCAGCCAAATTTATCGCAGGTGTCGCTATAAAAGCGGTACATCAGCGGAAAGAGCGATTTGGGAATGTCATCACCTTTGAATGTCCGGAGGGTCAGACCTGCGGCTGTGACCGCTTTCCGTTCGCGTTTGATGTTGCGCCGCTGGTTGGCATTGAATGCACCCAGGTAGTCATCAAAGGTCTGGTAGCCCTGGTTTTGCCAGATAAAGCTGTGATGCAGCCAGCTGTGAAACCCGTGCTGCTCCATCGTCGATCGCCAGTCGGGATCGACATACAAAAAGTTGCAGCCCGAAATCTGGTTTTGTTGACAAAACTGGTCGATCGCCCGTACGAGCAATCCGGTCAATTCTGCTTCATCTTCACCGGGGGCAATCAAAAAGCGATAGCCCGTTGCAGGGGTAAATGGCGACATCCCCAACAGCTTGGGATAGTATTCCACACCTAAACGTGCGGCAACGTCTGCCCACTGGTGGTCAAAGACAAACTCACCGTAGCTATGACCCTTTATATAAAGTGGTGCCGCCGCGATGAGGCTCTTGTTCCGCCAAATGGTCAAATGATTGGGCAGCCAGCCCGTCTCCGCCGTCGTGCTACCGGATGTTTCGATTGTCCGTAACCATTCCCACTCAAAAAATGGCGTTTGCAATGGCATCGCCAGCGCATCCCACTCCGCTTGGGGGACATCGTCAATGCAATTAATCCAGGCGATCGAATAGCGTGGCTTGAGTTGTTTAACCATACTCAGGGTTAGAGAACTTCATACAGCGTAATACATTCAAATCGTGATGCGGTTGGCGTTGGAACAGTTGTGAGTGATTAGTGGTGCTCGCCAAACTGGGCTGCTCCCATCAGCGGCTTCGCTTCAATCCTGACGGCCCGCGCCGCCCCGCTTCACCCGGTAATGCAGAAAAACTTCGTCGTTGAGCGATCGCGCCTCTAGCAGTTGTAGTTGGGGTGCCAGGTCTGCCAGAAATCCAGTGCCGTCTACCGCTGTGGGGGCACGATCACCGCCCAAAATGAGTGGACAGACTGTTAGCCACAGTTCGTCAACCAGGTTGGCCTCGAATAAAGACGCGACGAGCGTGCCACCCCCCAGCACCGAGAAGCGAGTCAATCCCATGGTGCTGAATGTTTGAAACGCGGTATCCCAATCGATGGTCTCTGTCTGCGTTTCCGCAATCAGAATTTGCTCAAATGCCTCTCCTGCGTGCCACTGGCGGGCACCCGCTGTTGTGGTCAAGAGCCAGCGTGGAACTGGTTGACGGAAGAACGGAAGATGGGGGTCGATCGCCGCCGATCGTGAGCAAACAATGTGGACGGGTTGAGGTGCTTTCTCCTGCTGGCAGCGCTGCTGCAAAAGCTCCGGTTGCCTGACCCGTAACGTGGTGCCGTAGGCTCTGAGCGTACTGGCACCAAACAGGACTCCGTCCGCCTGGGCGATCTGTTCTTCCAAATGGGCTTTGTCCTGGTCAGACCCAAAGCGGGCAGCGGTACGGCTACTGTCGCCAATCTTGCCATCGGCGCTCATTGCTAAGATTACGGTTACGAAACGGGATGAGTCAGCGCGGCGATCGACGGCCAATTTGGTATTTAAATCTGCTTCCAACTGGAATTATCGGTACAACCGTTGTAATAATTGTGAATAGTCTTTGCTCTGACTGCAGTTAGGCTGCATCACTAGCGATTGTCGCACACATGGATGGGTGTGTAGGGTAACGTACTGTCTGATTGATCGTGGTTGCTATTGGGTAGCGCACTTCAGTTAAATGTCCTATGGCTAGACCAGGTCAGTCTTCCTTCCGCCGTATTCTCCTGTCGCGAATCCTATTGCTCAGCATTCCAGTGTTGCTGGCGGGTGAACTGGTCACATACAA
>JAJPKC010000545.1 GCA_021323955.1 Oscillatoriales cyanobacterium Centralia_MAG_596
ACTGGCGTTGAAGCACGATCGTGGCCCCTTTACTCACCAACACCACCATGCCAACCAGCCACAGATCAGGAATGGGCACGACGAGCCGCTGTGTGAGCAGTTGATCAACCATGTAGGCGTGCGCTTCTGCGCCAGCGAACGGCTGCTGCGGATCGATAGGTGTTGGTGATCGCGATCGCCAATAGCGAATGGCTGGAGGGATCGGAAAATTATCCGGCTCTGCAGCGGCGATCCCCGCTTCCTCATAGCCACCCTGACAGATGATCACCGCCTGCTGTCGGAGATTCATTGTCCTCAATTGCACTGGATCCAGCAACGTCCATGCGGCAATCGTGTCATAGACCTGCGTTGGGGGAATCGAGAAATCAATAATGGGTTGGAGCCACAGTTGGTCAAAGGGCTGCATCCAGCGGGTGATGGGCGAGAGATGAACCTGCTGGAGAGTTGCCAGCGCCGTTTGCGGCGATCGCGCGTCTGGGCTGAACTGTCGCAAATAGCCAATGGTCTGAGTGCGGAAGTCAGTCTGGCTCTGGAGCGTCGGCCGCGGGCGATCGGGGGCAGTCGTTGCATTCAGCGTTTGCGCCAGCGTCAACAGGTAGGCAAACGGACAGGACGCCGCGCAGGCCATCGGGGTGGACGGTAGCTCCATGTACCAGGGATAGGCTTCGATCGAGCCTTGCAAACTCCAGTTGAGGCTCGCAATGCCGGTTTCAGGACTGACACCGACTTCACCTTCACCCGGACTCTGCTGTGCTCCAAAGACAAACCAGGTAGCGTTTTGCTGCACGGCCATTCGAATGGACTGGGCGAACACGGGGTCTTTGCTGGGCTGTGGGCGATCGAACACGTAATCGAATCCCACCACCGTTGCCTTCAAAGCTGTCAGACGATCAATGAGGCGGGCGAGGTAGGCACGATCAAGAGGATTGGGCGTACTGATACCGGCACGACGGATCGACTTTTCATCAATGCGCACCAACATCACGGGCGGCGCAGATGTCGCTGATACCTGGCCGGTCACATCCCGATAGACTGCCTGCAGCCAGAGCCGTTGCGCCAACAAAAAATCTTGCGCGGTTGACCAGAGGCTCAACGGCAGCAGCACACCCAGCGCGATCGCCTCCAGGCGCGTGGGCAGCCAGGGACGCAGACGTTGTCGCCATCCGCCTGGTTCAATGCAGAAGCGCACCGCATCTGGATGGCAGAACAGCGATGGGATCAGGTACGCCGATGGGTAGGTGAGGTGTCGTTCCAACTGCAGCGATCGACAGGCAGCCAGTACCGAATCGTGGATATCGTGAAAGGCGGCCAGATGCCGCAAAAACGCCAGCAAAAATTCCTGCGCGACCTGATTGTGAATGGGTTCACGCATGATGACAACCTGACTTAACCCCAGATCAACCAGCGACTGGGCAATGCTGAGGCCATTACAAGAGTTGAAGACCGCAAATTTTAGCCCCCGTTCTCTGGCCAGCGTCAGCGGTTGGGTCATTTCGCGAATCATCATCACGACCCCCGGCGCGATCGCCAGTTCGCCACCTGTGATCGCCGTTTCATTGCTGTGTCCCGCGAAAATCAGCCCATCCCACCCCGGTTCATCCGCGATCGCGTCACAGATCTGCGTTTTCAATTCTCCCGGAGATTGCCCCGCCTGCCACCCCATAAATACCACTTCAGCAATGGCGGCGAGCGATCGCACGGCCTCCCGTTCTGCCTGAAAATTCAGTCCTGTATCATCACCCAGAATGGCGAGAATGCGTACGCGGCGGCGCGTTGGGCGCGACGTACTCTGGGTACTGGCGCGGATATTGGCTGGCGTACGCACAATCCGAATTTGTGTTGTCGTGCCCAGCTCTGCCCCAATTTCCCAGGCTTCCCAGGGCAATCGCTCCAGGTCGATCGGGCTGCAGGTGAGACACACATCCACATGGGCATCCGGTGTCGTTAACGTGGCAGCGGATCGGACGATCTGCTGACGGATCTCGTACAGTTCAGCACCCCGTAGCCACTGGTGAAACGCATACAGCAGACTCGCTTCTGCCTGCACCAGCGCGGCCTGCCAGTTGGGTGGGGTAAAAATGTCCCCAGACGCACCCGCACGTCCGCGCAACACATCGTTTGAATTGGGTGAAGGCAGAGGTGCGACAGCCAGCGGCACTGACTTGTAGAAGTTGAGATAGGCCCGCTGCCAGTCCTGATAGAGGCGTATTAATGTCTCCGAATCGCTCAGCGTAGCGACGAGTTGCTGCCCGCTGCCCCAGGTCAGCTCAAACAGGCACTGGTCGTTCAACCGTTGAACTTTGAGCCGAAATGTAGCATTCATGGCGTCTGATCGGGCACAAAGGCGAACGGCTGTAAGGCTAACGTTTGCCCATTCATCAGGTCGATCGTGGCCGTGAACTGTTCATCCCAGGTGCCGATCGCGCTGGCATAGACAAAAGATGTCGATGGCTCCAGCACTCGCTCTACCAGGACTTGCGTTTGGTCGCTTAAGCGCAGCGCTACCGACTGCGTGAGTGTGGTTCCAGGCTGCGCACCCAGAACGATCACCAGCGTCCACTCGGCATCGGCACCGTCGGAAAGTGCCCACGCCGTTGCATACAGGCGCAGCGAGAGATGATCCACCATCACATCGCGATACACCACCCGCGCCTGAGGCGGCACAGCAATATTGGCCCGCGCGAGTTCGGTTGCGATCGCCGTGAGTGCCGCTGGCGTCGATCGCAGGGCAGTGGCGGCTGTTAGGGGAGGCAAGAGATACCAGGATAGCTGTTGTGCCAATTGATCCAGCTCATTTCGCAGCCACAGTCCCGCATTCACCGCTGGCTGCACGACCTGTTGTAGCTGATCGACTGGACTCACGCCCTGACTCCCGCGCACGGCCTCGACTCCCGCTGCAATCGTCGGGTCAGTCACATGAGCGCCTGACGCCCGGTTAGCAGGCAGCTGAATCGCGATCGGTTCGAGGCAGCGCAAATACAGCAGCAGTTGATCCGGCTCCTGGTCAAACCAGGCCAGCGGCAACGCGTAATTCTGGTCAGCATCAGGCTGGCATTGGTTCGCCTGGATTTGAGCGATTAGCTGGTCGTATCGCATAAACCCCAACACCGTGACCTGTTCCTGCTCCTCGGCAACCTCCAACAGGACGTAAAAGTGGGCGGCCAGCGTCGGTTGCGTAACGGCCACGCTCGGTACCGTAATCACATCATCCAGTCCGCTGCCTTGCGTAATCAGGCACAGCTTAAAGTCCCCGACACTCACAGGCGAGACAACCATTGTGGCAACCGTATCCACGGGTCGGAGAGCCGTGAAATCGTCGAGATTGACCGCGAGATTCGGGGCGCGTTCTGCCAGCCATTGCTCCAGCCCAAATGCAGCCAGCGCATTCAGATAGGTTTGCCACTGCTGCGGTTCGTTGACCTGACGGCTCATGGCGGTCGCCTGATCAACCTGTGCCGCATCGAGCGAAACAGCCGCCGCTGGCAATGACGCGTAATCAAACAGGGTTGGTGCAGGCATTAGAGAGTCACTCATAGGTACGATTCCTGAACGAAATGGATGGCTAGGGGGCTAGAGGAAGGAGGGGCTGGGGAGACAAGGGAGCGTTGCGAATAGCTCAGTGAGGGCCGAACGGGTGAAGAAGCAGGGTGCAAGCATTGCGCTGTACGGTTGTGCGCCCTACTCGCTGCGCCCCAGGCCCGTTTGAATCAGTTGATCAAGGTGTTGACAAAGGGTGCGCGAAAACAGACTCGTCGTGGAGCGGTGCTTGGCGGTGCTGGCCTCCGCTTCAGCGGCCTGAAAGACAACGCCGACTTGCTCATTCAGAGCCGTGTCGAACTGTTGATCCAGGTTGTGCAGCCGCTCGGGACTGACATATATTTTTGCTTGCTCCAACACGCGATCGCGCAGCAAGGCCAGCACCGTCTGCCGAATGTCGGCTCGAAACGGTTTGAGGTTGAGCAACCGCGTTACCTGATACTGCGCCTCCAGTCCCACCGCTTGCGCAATGTCACCCATCGCTTTGCCCTGACAGTGAAAGAGCTGCAGCGCCGTAATAAACTGCTGCGCTTTGGATGCCTCTTTGCGCTGGAGGTGGCGGATGCGATCGTGGGTCACCTGCTCAATGGCTTGATTCAAACAGTCATGAAACTGCTGGCGATAGAACGTCAGAAACGCTCTCTGGTCATCCTCCGTTTCCACAGCCGGATCGGGTGCCGCAATGGTGTCAATGCGTGCCCGACTGTCTGGGTTTTCAGGACGATCCAGCGATTCCGTCGATCGAAAGCCGCCTTTGATGTAAACGCGGTATTCCCGCACGCGATCGCCCAATGTTTGGAGCTGAGACATGAGCGTTTCTGCCGACAGCAGACGACCGAAGCTGGGCTGCAATGCGTCGGCCATCTGCTGCAGCTGGCTGGCAGTCGGCGGCGCACAGGCTCCCTTGATTCCAGCCTGACGCTGCTCAAGGCGGTTACGGCGATAAACCGCGTGATAGACCGTCAGCAGCGCACACGCATGCTCAACTTCAACCGTGGAAAGCTGATGGAATTCAACCAGAATGCGCTGAAGCTGCTTGGGATTCGTGTCGTTGAGCAACGCCCAATTGCTGATCAGGTAAACGCCCCGCTCCAGCAAAAAGGCATTGAGTTCGGGATGGCACTTTACCAGCCGCGTTGTCCAGGTCGATAGGCTGCTGCAGGATGGGTCGAAGCTCTCCAATACCTTCATCGCGAAGGATTGATATGCGCCCTGCCGGGAGTCTTTTGGACGGCGATCGCCAACATCATCCAGCACCAACGGCACCAGATCATAGCGGGTAAACCCGTGTTGGCTACCAAACTGCAGTTCCAGCTTTAAGCAGATCTGTTGAATCTGGTGGGAGATATAGCAGCGCAGACACAGTGCTGCCGTATGAGCAACTGCATCGCTGGAGGCGGTGGCTGGCTCGCGCACCAGCGACAGCAAATGCCGCTGTACCTGAGCATCAACCACATCGGTGTAATCCAGTGTGGGGAATTGCTGCTTGAAGAAGGTTTCTGCCGACGCGATCGCCTCGGTTTTCCAGCTTCCGGTGCTGTCAATCCTGACCAGTCTCCAATAATGCGATGCCGTACCCATAACGCTTGCCTAACGACGCTTTGATTGATTCTCCATCGAGAATCAGTCACTTGGCTCAGAATTTTTGCGATCTCAATGCTGTGATCTAAATGCACTCGATCAATCGGCCCTTTGTCTGAACATGATGGCGCATCTGAATCTAGTGGCGCGTCTAAATATCCTGGGGTGTCTGAACATATTGGATTGTCCGAACATATTGGATTGTCCGAACATATTGGATTGTCCGAACATACGGGCGTGTCTGAACATGATGTTGTTGCGGATTTGTTGATGGCGTTGGTGAATTCAATCAGTTAACGCTGTTGTATGTACCTAAATCTCAGCCAACCGCCCTTATGCACATTAGAGAACCCCGGCCAGAAAACGGGTTCCATCTTCACGGGTCGATCGCCCAATTCCCCATCTTTCCAACCATTTCCGGTCGATCGCGGTCACACCCAATTAATACCAGGATGCGTGGAGGCTCCCGCTACAGGCTTTCCTCTGCACCCCGTTCCATGGTTAATTGAGCGGACGGTTCCCACGAAAAATGGGGCATTTGAGCGATCGCAAACCATTCTTCGTCAAAAACTGCATACGTGACAAACGGCTAGAAATAAGTCGGTCTGTCCAAAGTTGAGCGCTGCGCTAAAGCGGTTGGCAAGCAAAACGACTCATCATGCCAACGGCCTTTGCAGCGTCTTCATTCCATCAAACCGAGAGTATTCCAATGATTCATCACATTTCCGTCGCCGTCGAAAATCCCCTCCACGTTGCTCAAGTACTTGCAGAAATCTGGCAAGGCGAATATGCCCCCTTCCCAGGACACGCAGACAGCTACATGGTGATGGCATTCGATGATTGGGGCACGATGATTGAGCTTTTGCCAGCGGGCACGGTATTAGTGCCGGGTAGTCGTGAAGGCGATGAACAGGCTGAGTTTACCCCCAGCGGCTTCAATCCTCCCTTCGTCGCCACTCATGCGGCGCTTTCGGTGCCCATTAGCTATGAACAGATCGAGCGCATTGCTGCTCGCGAAGGCTGGAAGGTGCTCTACTGCAACCGTCAGGGGTTCTTTGACATCATTGAACTCTGGGTTGAAAACCGTCTGCTGATTGAACTGTTGACGCCCCAAATGGCGCAACGCTATGTCACATTCATGCAGCCTGAAAACCTGAAGCAGATCCTGGCCAATATGCCAGTTCCGCCCGCCGCTGAACTGATTAACGCCTAGATCTCGTATCAGTTTGATTGTGGGTTTGTGGATGAGCCAGGTGTGATCGCGCTGCTGGTCTCTTGGAGGGAGGCGTTGCTAATGGTAGCCCCCTTGATCAGGCTATGTGTACGCGCCAGTCTGGGGAATCCGATCCTTGGGGGCCAGCCCCCAAACCCCCAAACTGGGGGACGGCTGCGTCCCCCAGACCCCCTCCAGAAGGGATTAACGCGGGGTGGCGTCATCGCGCTTCGCATTGCCGAGATGATCAAGTTTCGACTGCCTGGGTCGTGTGGTGTCGCGACGATTCCAGATCGGGTTACTTCACTTTTTCTATGCTTTGGGTGCCGCTGTGGGCGATCGCGCCACCCCGTCTATGACTGACTGCTCTGGGCTGGTGCTTTGAGAGCATTCACGTCAAGGTCAAATTTCTCACGAATAGCATCGATGACCGCTGCGGCTTCGGGCAGAATGTGACCGTTCAGTTGAGCGATCGCATGGCATCGCGCCAGGGCCAGTACGGCAAAGTCACGATTGAGCTGATCCAGTAGAGCGCTTAGCGGTTGTGGGGCTTTCAGGTTGGCGGCGATCGCATTGAGTGAGGTGGGGGGCAAGGCTAATGATTGGAGCCTGGGCAAAATATCTTCCCAGGCGGTTTGCGGGTAGCTGGCAAGAATCATGTGCGCCAAGATTTGATCCATAACGGCCTGCTGGGCGATCGCCACTTCTAGATAGGTTTCACTGGTTTGTTTGATGGATTCCAGGGTTGTGGTCGCCATCTCTGGCACGTCGGGATTCAACTTCGCCTCATAGAAGCGACAAGCGGCGTAGCCGAGGGCATATAAAATCGTGGCGTTGGCACTCGCCCCAATGACGGCTCCTGCAAAGGGTACATTTTTCACAAATACAAGTCCCGCTCGCACGGCGCGACTGCCACCCAGCGCCAGCCCAAAAATGGCAATGACTTCTCCCTTCCGCGCCGGATCCGTCAAATTCAGACCATAGGCGGCGGCGATCTGGTACAGCATTTCGGTTTGGAGCTTGCTGGTTGTTGCCAGGTCAACCGCCAACAGCGCGATCGCCTCACCCGGTACAAGACTGCTGGCCAACCCGACGCCACCGGCATAGACCGCTTTTTCGACCATAATGCGGTGGGCAATTTGGCTGGGGGACTCATCCGGATGGGCCTGCTGCAGTTGGTGGACAGCGTCTGCCGCTTTGGTCACATCCACCTGGTCACTCATCCCCACCAACCAGTCAAGCTTCAGCGCTTTGGTCAGTTTACGAATGAGTGGATTATCGCTGACGTAGGTGACGGCCTGCCCCGTTCCGGTGGTTGCATGCTCGGCGAATCGGTGGGTGTGTCTGAATGTAGCGTTGCCGATGTCGGTTGCAAACTGGACGACCGATTCTCCCGCTGCCGAAACGGTCTGGCCGATCGCGTCGCCCACATCAATCGAGGTCTTGATCGCCGCCTTGCCCGTCTGGATGACCTGATTGCCGATCGTCGTGCCCACTTCAGTTACCGCATCGACCATCGTTTTGAAGTGATCGATGGTCTGGGTCGATAAGTCGGGTTGACTGGGTTGATCTGCCTTCGCTAAAGGGGCCGCTGGATCGGCCGACTGTTCGGACGAAGGCTTGACAGGCGCGTCTGGGTTCAATGATTGATGGAGCTTACTGGGCATAGCATTCTCTCACAGTGGGCAAATGCGGCCTATGTACAGCCTTGGTTACGTCCCACTATAGCGAGAGTGCTCATCAGACAACCTCAATCTCAGGAAAGGTTACGCGACCATCAGCCTTGACAAACAGATGCCCTGCGTTAGGTCAGCCGTCGTCTCTACAAACCCCATGGGGCGGGCGGGATCGGTTGGGTCAGCATAGGCAGACAGACACGATCGCCCGCACCGGAGCACTCCAGGCTGCGCTCGTAAATCAGACCACTGTTGCTTGACACAGCAGATTTCAAGTAGCAATTTGGATGGGACGGGCGAACCGATAGGGGAATGCTGACGACAAACTACCAACCACAGGCAGATTTGTCACCGAAAACAGCGCGATCGCGTCCCGCTATTGCTGGCAAAATTAAGTCGGACTCTGGGTTAATTCGGTATCGTAACGATGACAAGGCAAGCGTTGAACGCTGATGTGTTAGTGGTCGGTGGCGGCACAGGCGGGACGGCAGCAGCGATCCAGGCTGCCCGACGCGGTGCCAGGACAATTCTTGTCAGCGAATTCTCCTGGCTGGGAGGCATGTTGACCAGTGCTGGCGTTGCGGCTCCCGATGGCAATGAGCTACTGGCCCTGCAAACGGGGATCTGGGGCGCATTTTTGCAAGCGCTGAAGCAGCGGCAGCCTGAAGGGCTAGACCACGGTTGGGTCAGCTTCTTTACCTACGATCCACGCGTCGGTGCTCAAATTTTTGCTGACTGGGTGGCGGCACTGCCAAATTTGCAGTGGATTGCTGGACAGACGCCTGAAGCGGTCTGCGTCCAGGGCGATCGCGTCACAGGTGTCCACTTTCAGACCGTCACAATCAAGGCCGAAATTACGCTGGATGCAACCGAACTGGGCGATCTGCTGGCGCTGGCCGCCGTCCCTCACCGTTGGGGGTGGGAACTACAGGCCGAATGGGGTGAACCCAGCGCGCCCGCAAGCCCCAATCCGCTCACCCAGCAGTATCCCATACAGGCCCCGACTTGGGTTGTCGTCATGCAGGACTACGGCGAGGGGGCGATCGCGCCTGCAATCCCTGCACCGCCCCACGATGATCCCGGTCGCTTTGTGGGCGCGTGGGACAACTACGGTGGCGATCGCTTCCTCAACTACGGGCGGCTACCCGGTGATCGGTTTATGATCAACTGGCCCATCAAAGGCAACGATTACGGCGAAGGCGTTGAACGGCTGTTGTCAGCAGAAAAGCGCTGGGAGTTTCTCGCGGAGGCGCGGTGGCATACCCAAAGTTTTGCCCGGTTTATTCAAATGCAGTTAGGCCATCGCTATGGGCTGGCGGGTGATATCTTTCCAGCAGATGCAGCCACAGCTAATCTGGGGGGAGGAGCATACGCGCTGCATCCCTACTACCGTGAAAGTCGGCGGTTGAAAGGGCTAACAACTATTCGCGAGCAGGACATTTTGCCGGTCAAACAGGGCTCTGCCGCCGTGCTGCCAATCGCGGTCTCTGGCCAGGGCTGTACTCAAGCAGAGAATCTCTGTGACGCGATCGCGATCGGCAACTATGCCAATGATCACCATTACCCCAGCGGCGATATTACGCTCAAGCCAAAATCGATGCGGTGGGGCGGACGCTGGACAGGCACCCCGTTTACGATCCCCTATCGGGCACTGGTGCCTACCAGCATGGATGGACTACTGGTGTGTGAGAAAAATATTTCGGTGTCCCATATTGCCAACGGCGCAACCCGTCTGCAGCCAGTTGTTTTAGGGATCGGTCAAGCAGCAGGAATGGCAGCAGCGCTATGCGTTGAGCAGCACTGCCAGCCGCGATCGCTGGACGTGCGATCGCTACAAGAGGCCCTTCTCACCGATGCGACTGCCCCCTGTGCCGTCATTCCGTTGCTAAACCTGACCGTGAGCGATCCGGACTGGCTCCACTGGCAGCACTACTACCTGGATCACCCAGAAGCCTATCCCGCTAATGGCAATTGCCCGACGGAGCGGAAACAGCACAGCTTTTACATGGCCCAGCGTTCCCAACTAGACCAAAAATCCAGTCCCCAGGTTTTCCAGGGGGTACTTCAGTCTCAGGCCACGCAAGACTACCAGCTAGTGATTACTGCACCCACCACGCTTGCAGGCTCCAGTATCCGTCTGGTGACCATCAACCCAACGGTGAATCAGCAGCTTGCCGATTTGTCAGGACAGACGATTTGCGTACTCGGAGCGCTCAATTCATCAGGCCAATGGCTGCTAGCAGAACGGCTAATGATGGATGCGATCGATCATGATTAATGACAGCGGGATGCAGCCAGAGAATTCACTGAAATTGGCCGCGGAGGGCACGCATAATTCCCTGGCTAGGTTTCTCCCCCAAATCACCATCCACGGTCAGGTTGGTTGGCTTCAACCGCTTTAAGGCAACCTTGATACCTTGCGCGCCTTCTTGCTCTAGATCTTCCACATACCCAGTCTTGGCACCTTCAGCCGCTTTCGCGTCCAGGAAAGGGCCAAAATAGTATGTGCAGGCTGGCGTTTCCGTAACTATTTCAACCCACCAGGCTAAGCCGAACAGATTCAACAAAGTTGTCAAAAGATCTTTCATTAGAGTCTCTGTTGATTTACCAATAGATTTACTAAAGCGCCTTGCGGCATCTATCCGCTGTATCCACGCGTAACGATCGCACAAACATCTTTACAGTTTTTTATACTGCGCCCCATTCATTTTTTCAACCGCATTGCTTTTTCTACTGTATCCAGGTGCAGGGTGTTCGACCAGCGCTGCCGAAAGATTTCATAGAGTGCCATCCCTGTCGCCACAGACGCATTCAGGCTGGGAGTATGACCACTCAACGGAATCGATACCAGGCTATCGCAGGCGCGTTGGGTCAACATATTGAGTCCATCCCCTTCGGCACCAACCACCAGCACCACTGGGCCAGAAAATCGGACGGTGTGGATTGCTTCGCTGCCCTCGCTGGCCGTGCCATAGATCCAGAAACCGGCTGCCTTCAGCTCTTCAAGGGCACGGCTAAGATTGACAACGCGTGCCACCGGCAAGGTTTCTAACGCACCTGCTGCCACTTTCATCACGGTGGATGTCACTCCAACCGCCCGTCGCTGAGGAATCACTAAACCCTGTGCTCCCAATGCCTCGGCAGTACGAATGATCGCGCCAAGATTGTGGGGATCGGTAATGCCATCGGCAACAACGAGCACCGGCTGTTCGGATGCCGCTTTAGCCTGCTCAATTAGTTCTGGCAGCTCGATGTATTCCTGGGGGGCGATCTGGGCGACGATGCCTTGATGATTTGCCCGTGAAGTCAGATGATCCAGTCGTTGCGGTTCAACTTCATCAATGACGGTACCGTTGGCTTTTGCCTGAACGAGTAGGTCATGAAAGCGATGATCGTAACGCAAGCGCGAGATCACCCAGATTCGATTCAACGATCGCTGGCTGGTGAGCGCCGCCAGAACCGGATGCCGACCATAAATTAAGTCTGCCTCTTCGTCAGGGGTAGCGGTGTTCAGCGCGGGATCAGCGTCCCCATAATTGCGCTGCCCGGTCGCAACAGGCGGCAACGATCGCCGTGGACTGTAGGATTGCGATGGCTGATCCCGACGCGGTGCCGTCCCCCGTCGTCTTGGCAAATCGGCGTTCCCTTCGCGTGACCGCCGAGGCGATTCTGCCTTGCCGGTGCGCTCGTAAGCTGACCGTGACCGACCTGACTCCATCGTGGCATCTGTATCCCGCCGCTGGCGTGGCTTGCCAAACTCTACGTCAGCGCCATGTTCGCGGCTACGTCGTGGTTTGCCCGATGAACTGTCATCGGCCTCTGTCGGTCGGGGGGGCCGTGGGCGACCAGATTGAGCCGGTCGGGGACGCCCGTTGGATGCAGCGGGTTTAATCCGGGCTTTGGCCGATCGCTTCGGCAATGGACGCGACTGGGGATCGGTGGAACGTTTTTTAGGAGCCATAATGGTTGAGTTGGGCGGTTGGAGCGCTATACAGCGCTTGAGAACAAGAAAGATTAACCGTAAACTATAGAACGCTGGCCTTAGTAAGGATTGCTCCGGTTTGCAGAGCACGGCATTATCGTGCCCTGTAAATCGGCACACACCTCAAGGGTTTAATTCACGATCTTAAGCTAGTGAAGGTGATTGCAATTGCAGGTGGGCCAATAACTCAGTCAGGCGGGGAGGGTTTGTCAGGTAGAGGTAGCCAATGAGTGTCTCTAAACTGGTCGCCTGCTGATAGGTATCGGGATCAACGCGTTTGGGGCGACCAGTGGCCGCATTGCGCCCCCGTCTGAGAATTTCTCGCTCGGCTTCGGTCAGCAACGGCAGTAGCGACTGCAAATGCTCGGCCTGACGTTCTGCCCGAACTTGTGCTACCACTCGACTGTGATAAAGCTGCAGTCGCTTTGGCGGCAGCAGGTAAGCGTGACGAATATAAAGCTCATAGACAGCATCTCCGAGATAAGCTAAAGCACCGGGCGATAGCTGCTGTACTGGCACAGATGGCAATGATAGTAGCGGCAGCAATCCGTCACGTTCGCCCTGTGAACTCACGCTAGAACAAGAAGGCACGCTATCGTACGACGCATCTGTGTCCGTAAATATTACCCCGCATTCAACATTTGTATCGGCTGAGCCAGCAACTTTTGAGGTGCGATCGTCGCGTTACGGCGTCCACTCGCGGCTTTCCCCACAGGCCTATTTATCTTAACCGGATTCCCGATCGCTCGGCCAATGATTGGCAACAAATTCGTCACCGATCTATTTTACTGTTTGCGCTCTAAAATCTTCCTCAGGATTGAAGCGGTGAACCGCAGCGGCACGTATACTCTGTCTTCTGAGAGACTCGATAAGAAATGATTATCAGTAAACTTGCTTCAATTAAACGCTTTATTTAACTATGAGTTCATCCCTTTATCCCGCAGCTACTATGAGCCAGATGCCGCTGATGCGCCCCACTAAAGCCGATCGCATACTGGTAGTGGATGACCTCCCTGATAATTGTTTTCTCATCCAAACGCTTTTACAGGGAGAGGGATACCACATTGATGTTGCCAGCAGTGGGAGCGCAGCGCTGAGCTACATTGAGCAGTCTCCGCCCGATTTGCTTTTGCTGGATGTGATGATGCCAGGAATGGACGGCTATGAGGTGACCCGTCGCATCCGGCAAAACCCGAGGCTGCCGTTTTTGCCGATTTTGTTAATCACAGCCCATGACCAATCTAGCGTCGTGCGGGGGTTAGACATCGGAGCAGACGAGTTTATCCGTAAGCCTGTAGAGGTTGAGGAATTGGTAGCGCGGGTGCGATCGCTGCTGCGGTTGAAGCATAGTGTTGATGAACGCGATCAGATTGCGCGTCAGCGCGAAGATTTTGTCTCTCGCCTGACCCATGACTTGCGGACGCCTCTGGTAGCGGCGGATCGCATGTTGAACCTGTTTCAGGAAGGGGCACTGGGCGAACTGCCGCCAGGGATGGGTGAAGCGGTCGGCACCATGATCCGCAGCAATCAAAACCTGCTGACGATGGTTAATATGCTGCTGGAAGTCTATCGCTATGAAGCGGGACGAAAAACGCTGAGCATGACTGCCGTTCATCTTCCCGAACTCGTTCAGGAAGTGATCGCGGAACTGGCCCCCCTGGCCGCCGAAAAAAATCTGGAGCTAAGCTTCGATCAATCCGCACTTCAGGGACAGTCATCGACTGGCATCGTGATCGGCGATCGTCTGGAGCTTCGACGGGTAGTGACCAATTTACTGGGTAATGCAATCAAGTTTACGGACGCTGGGGCCATTAGAGTTGGTCTATCATCAGATAGCCAGCAACCGACAACTGTGGTGCTGACCGTTGAAGATACCGGCCCGGGCATTCCTGCTGCCGACCAACCCGCTCTGTTCGAAAGCTTCATTACGGGTAGCCACAGACGCGCTGGCAGTGGTCTGGGGCTTCACCTATCGCGCCGCATCGTGGAAGCGCACCAGGGGCAAATTGATGTGAAGTCTGAAGTTGGTAAGGGCAGCCTGTTTAGAGTGCAGCTACCTGCAAAGGCCCAAGTCTCTGTGGGCAATTAACCGTCATCAGTTCATGCCCCAAAACCAGACGTCACGCCGCGATGTTGCCAATTTGCGTCGCCCCGTCGCCAGTAACTATCAGCTACCGCTGTAACGCTCTTCCGCCCAGGGTTCGCCACGGCGATGATAGCCATTTCGCTCCCAAAAGCCCAACGCTTCGTGGTCCAAAAACTCTAACCCATTGAGCCACTTCGCGCTCTTCCACGCGTAAAGATGAGGCACCACCAGCCTCAGTGGGCCACCATGTTCCGCGGGTAGTGGTTCACCAAACAGGGTGTGCGCAAAGAAATTTTCTTCACGCAAGAAATCGTCGATCGCCAGATTCGTCGTGTAGCCCCCATAGCAATGCTCCATCACATGAACAGCTTTGGGGTCAAGCTCTACATGCTTCATCAAGTCAACGACCTTCACACCCGTCCACTGCACATCCAGCTTTGACCAGGTGGTAACACAGTGGAAATCAGCCGTAAAGTCGCTTTGGGGCATCGCCATCAGGTCAGCCCAACCAAAGGTGACCGCCGTTGCCAGCCCCCACACACGTAGCTGCCAATCGCTTGGTTCGACCGATGGTGTGTCGCCATAGGTCAGTACCGGGAAGCCTTTAGCGAGATGCTGACCGGGGGGTACACGGTTCTGTAGCTCTGGATCAGGTTTTTGAAAGAACTTTCCCAGCATGAGTGTTCGTAATTTTAGGCGGTATGTTACGACTCTTCTTCGTCTTCGTCGTCTGCTTGCGGATAGATAAAGCCTTCGGCACGTCCGGTCAGAATTGATTTCCCGATCGAGAGTGCCCGCTCTGCCTGGAGGGCAGCTTTGCGCTTCCAGGTCGCTTTGCGCTGATCGCGCTTGGAGTTAGAGGTTTTCTTCTTAGGAACAGCCATTGCGGTGGATTCTTTTGACAGCTTTCCTATTCTAGGGCATTAATTCAGGAGAAATGTTGAACCAAGAGAGATTTTCCCTTTCTTGTCTAGAAGCCATAGCCCAGTGGCTTTGCTATTGCCACTGGTTTGCCGTTGCCAAGGGGTTTGCCGTTGCCAATATTCCTGGCATCCGGCGTAACCGTACTGTTCGCCTGTAGCGACGATCGTCTACGCTGAGTCCATGCCAAAACTCTTCGCTGCTACCACGGGTAGATATCTGATGGCGAGCGATCGCAACCGCGCTTTAGCCGTCGGCATCGCTTTTGGCAGCGGTCTGCTGATGGGGCTAGCGCCCGCCCCGCTCAACGCCTTTCCACTGGCCTGGGTAGCATTGGCACCGCTGTGGGTGCTGCTGACCGAGCAAGCAGCGGTCAGAAGAGATTCCGAATGCCGCCGCTCCCGTTGCGTTTTACCGTCTAGTGTCTACCTTGCACTCGCCTGGGGAGTCGGCTATCACGGTCTGGCCCTGTCCTGGATTACAGGACTGCATCCATTAACCTGGCTGGGAGTCCCCTGGCTCGCGAGTGTGGCGATCGTTCTGTTCTGCTGGGGCTTTATTACACTCTGGGGTGCAGCGCTGGTAATGGTCTGGGCGTGGCTCATGGAGCGGCTTGGGGGCGTCGGTGCCAGACGGACATCCTGGCCAGGAGACCCCAGGGAGGGTCAGGAAACCATCAGCACTACTGCCAACCCCGCACCCATAACGGTTTTGGGCACCCAATTATCTCCCCTGACGCTGTTTGCCCCTCTGCGTCGCGTTTTGCTGGGTACAACGATTTGGTGCACTCTGGAATGGGTATGGAGCTGGGGGCCGCTGGACTGGACAGCACTGGCCTATACGCAGAGTCCGGGAAATCTGCTGCTGGTCCATTTAGGGCAAATTTCTGGGCCATCAACGGTGACGGCCGCGATCGTGGCGGTGAATGGGCTATTAGCAGAAGCATGGATTAGCTATCAGTCGATCATTAGCCGTCGAAAACCCGCCCCTGAAGACGCCAAGTTTCCGGCCCCCCTCCCTCCCTCCTTTCTGATCACGGGTGCGATCGGGTTTCTCGCCCTCCTTCAC